>JAZQIH010000055.1:0-8769 GCA_045541015.1 Anaerovoracaceae bacterium
CATTTTGGCAATTTCTGCCAAAATGTGAAAGAGAACCGTCCCCTATAACCGAGGAGGAGAAACGTGAAGAGAGTTATGGCATTTGTTTTGGCAATGGCTATGTGCGCCGGCCTGCTGGCAGGCTGCGGAGCCGCAAAAGTCGATAAGATCAAGGGCTCGGACAGCCTCTACGTAAAAAAAGTGGAGGGGCTGTCGGAGGACTTTATCATGGGCATGGACATTTCTTCCGTGCTTGCAGAAGAAGCCAGCGGCGTCAAGTACTACGGCTACGACGGAAAGGAGCAGGATCTTCTCCTGACCCTGGCCCAGAGCGGCATCAACTACATACGCGTGCGCGTGTGGAACGACCCGTTCGACGCTGATGGCAACGGCTTCGGCGGCGGCAACTGCACCATAGACACCGCCGTGGAGATAGGAAAGCGCGCAACAAAATACGGAATGAAGCTCCTTGTGGACTTCCACTATTCGGACTTCTGGGCAGATCCCGCCAAGCAGATGGCCCCCAGAGCCTGGGAAGGCATGGACATAGACACCAAGGCGGACGCCCTCTACAAATACACCAAGGAAAGCCTCGAAAAGCTCAAAAAAGCAGGCGTGGACGTGGGCATGGTCCAGATAGGCAACGAGACCACAGGCGGCCTTGCCGGAGAGACTGACTGGGCCAAGATCCAGGCCCTCATGAACGCCGGCTCCAAGGCGGTCCGCGAGGTACTCCCCAAAGCCCTGGTAGCCATTCACTTTGCAAACCCGGAAAAGGAGGGCAGCTACTACACCTTCGCAAGAAGGCTGGAGTACTACTTGGTGGACTACGATGTCTTCGCCAGCTCCTATTATCCCTTCTGGCACGGCACCCTAGACAACCTGGCATCCGTGCTCTCGCAGGTGGCTGCAGACTTCGGCAAGAAGGTAATGGTAGCCGAGACCTCCTACGCCTTCACCCCGGAAGACACGGACTTTAACGGCAACACCATAGGCGAAGGCTCCAACGTTACCAAGAACTACCCCTACACTGTTCAGGGCCAGGCCAACAGCGTCTGGGACGTCATAAACACCATTGCAACAAAGACCACGAACGGCATAGGCGTGTTCTACTGGGAAGGCGCCTGGATTACCGTAGGCCAGAACTCCTGGGAAGAAAACCACGAAAAGTGGGAGAAATACGGCTCCGGCTGGGCAAGCAGCTACGCCAAGGTCTACGATCCCAAGGACGCAGGCCAGTACTTCGGAGGCAGCGCGGTGGACAACCAGGCCATGTTCGATCCATCCGGCAAGCCCCTGGAATCCCTCAAAGTCTTTGAACTTGCAAAGACCGGCAACGTTGTGGAGCTTAAAGCGGACGCTGTGGAGGACACCCTCCTGATGGTGGACCTCAACGCCAACGTGGAGCTTCCCGCAAAGGCCAATGCTGTAATGACAGACGGCTCCAAGCAGCAGATAGACGTTAAGTGGGACGTTACCGCAGAGCAGCAGGCCAAGATGAACGAGAAAAAAGAGGCCACCTTCGATGTCTACGGCACCGCGGGCGGCATGAAGGCCCACGCGCAGATCAACAAAGTAAAGTACAACTACATTAAGAACTACAGCTTCGAGGACGGCGCGGAGGGCTGGACCATAACGGACCTCGCCAAGGCCCAGCAGCTCTACGTGGAGGACAAGGTTACAGACTCCCTTACAGGGACTAAGCACCTGCATTTTTGGAGCGCGTCCAAAGACAGTGTGGAGTTCACCGCGGAGCAGAACATAGAAAACATCCCGGCCGGAGATTACCGCTTCAGCATTTCCATAATGGGCGGAGACGCAGGCACCACCGATGTCTACGCCTACGTTAAGATCAACGGAGAGACAGCCTACAAGGCTCCCATGAAGATCACTTCCTACGGAGAGTGGGACACCGGCCGCATAGAAAACATCAAAATAGAGGCCGGCCAGATAGTCTCCGCAGGCATTTACGTAAAATGTTCGGGTGCCGGCGGAGGAGCGTGGGGAAAAATAGACGATGCAATCCTGAATTCGGCAAATTAATGCGGCAGAATACATTTTTTACATAGATTTGCAATAATTTTTGGCGAAATGACAAATAATTGTCACGCGCACCCGAAAAAGGAGTATAATATAAAATGTCAGAAGATGGGCCTTAGCCCGTCAGACTAACACGATCGTAATATTTTTAGGAGGAAATATTTATGAAAAAAGTATTAGCTATCGTACTCACAGTTGCGATGGTGCTCGGTCTTGCTGCTTGCGGAGGCGGCGGAAACACAGCACCCACAAACAACTCTAATAGTTCTTCCAGCGAGCTGGCCGGCGAATACAAAGCCCTTATCTGGTGCCCCAGCGAAGCTAAGGAACTCACCACCAAGCAGATCGAAGACTTCAACAAGACCAACACTCTTGGCATCAAGATCAATGCTACAGTAAACGAAATGTCCGAGTCCGAGGCAGGAACCCAGGTACTCAACGACGTTTCCGCAGCACCTGACCTTTACTTCTTCGCTCAGGACCAGCTGGCAAGGCTCGTTCAGGGCGCAGGAATCGCTAAGCTCGGCGAAGGCGCAAGCAAGACCATCACCGAGAACGACGACAAGGCCGCAGTAGCAGCAGCTACCACCGGCAGCCAGATCTACGCTTATCCTCTGACCTCTGATAACGGATACTTCATGTATTACGACAAGAGCGTCATCAAGGCAGAAGATCTCGGAAGCCTCGAAAAGCTCATCGCTGCATGCGAAGCTGCAGGCAAGAACTTCTCCATGGAGACAGACACATCCGCATGGTACATTGCATCCTTCTTCTTCGCAACAGGCTGCAAGTCCGAGTGGACAGCAGACAGCGAAGGTAAGTTCACATCCGTAAACGATACCTTCAACAGCCCCGAAGGCCTCATCGCTGCAAAGGGTCTCTACAAGCTCCAGAGCTCCAAGAACCACGTAAGCTCCTCTTCTGTTGCAGACTTCTCTGCAAACCCGGCTTCTGCAATCGTAGTTTCCGGAACATGGGCTTACAACGATGTTAAGAAGATCCTCGGCGACAACATGGGCGCTGCAGAACTTCCTTCCTTCACAGTAGACGGAAAGACCTATCACATGGGTTCCTTCAACGGCTGCAAGCTGCTTGGTCTCAAGCCGCAGACAGACGCTAAGAAGGGTGCTGCTCTCAACCAGCTGGCTCTCTTCCTCACTGACTACGACCGTCAGGTCGAAAGATTCAACACCCTCGGCTGGGGTCCTGCTAACCTCAAGGCTCAGCAGCAGGATGCTGTAAAGAGCAATGCTGCTCAGGTTGCTATCAACGCTCAGAACCAGTACGCTACCGTTCAGGGCCAGATCCACGGTTCCTGGTGGGATATCGCTAAGGTCATCGGAACTGACGTTAAGAACTCCGACGGATCCGACGCTGGTCTGCAGAAGGCACTGGACAACTACTCCAAGGCTATCAACGAGCTGTTCCAGATGAGCGATGAAGTCCTCAAGGCTTACACCGTTATCGGCAGCATCAACGGAACCAACTGGGATACAGACTTCCCGATGACAGAGGTCTCCGAAGGTGTCTGGAAGTCCAACGACAAGATGACACTCAAGGCTGGCGAGGAACTCAAGTGCCGTCAGGGCAAGTCCTGGGATGTATCCTGGGGCGGCAACGCTAACGGCGACAACCTCAAGGTAGAGGCAGACGGAACATACACTGTTGTTCTTACCATTACCAACGACAAGGGAATAGTTACACTCGAAAAGTAATAGCTGACCATGAAAAGGGCCGGAGCAATATTGCTCCGCCCTTTTTTGCGGGATAAACCAGAAAAGGACAAAGATCATGGCTAAATACAGCGATCTGGAATACCTTAAACTGTCGAAATGGGACAAGTTCCTGTACAAACTGGGCCGGTTTTTCATATCCATACCGGTCGGTATAGGCCACTTCTTCCAGAAGATAGGTAAGGGCATAGCTTCCGGGGCCAAAGCCTTCGGAAGAGAGTGCGCGGACGTAGCAAGCACCTTCAAAAACGGCGACGGTATAACCAAGGGCACCTTCCTTGTAATGGGCCTTGGAAACCTTGCCAGAGGGCAGATCCTCCGCGGACTCCTGTTTCTGATTTTTGAAATCGTTTTCATTTTCTACATGATATTCTCGGGCGGCTACTGGATGTCCATGCTGCCTTCCCTGGGAAAGCAGGGCCCGGCTGTTGAGTACGATCCCGTGCTCGATACCTACGTTACTGCTTACCACGACAACTCGTTCAAAATACTGCTTTACGGCGTTCTGACCATCTTCTTTATAATCGCATTCATTTATACTTGGAGACAGAGCATAAAGCAGGCTAAGATCAACCAGGAGATGCGCGAAAGAGGCATACGCCTTAAGAGCGGCAAGGACGACCTCAAGTCCCTTGTGGACGAGTCCTTCTACAAGACTCTGCTGGCGCTGCCCCTTACAGGTATACTTATCTTTACAGTAGTTCCAATAGTGTTCATGGTGCTGGTAGCATTCACCAACTACGACGGCTCGCACGACGGATACTTCAATAACCTGTTCAGCTGGGTGGGGCTTGAAAACTTCGATACCATGCTCTCATGGTCCGGAGGCAGCAAGGTCTATTCCGCTACATTCGGTGAAGTCCTTACATGGACTCTTATCTGGGCATTCTTCGCGACATTCTCGAACTACTTCCTGGGCATGTTCGTCGCCATGATGATCAACAAGAAGGGAATAAAGTTCAAGAAAGGATGGCGTACCATACTGGTAATGACCATAGCTATACCGCAGTTCATCTCCCTGCTGTACGTGTCCAAGATGTTCGCTAAGAACGGCATAGTAAACGGCTTCCTTCTGGACCTTGGCTGGATAACTCAGCCGCTGCCGTTCTGGGATGATCCTACCTGGGCAAGGATAACGGTAATACTCATCAATATCTGGATAGGTATTCCTTACCTGATGCTCATAGTAACAGGTATCCTGATGAATATCCCGGCAGACCTCTACGAGTCCGCCAAGATAGACGGCGCGAGCGGCTGGAAGCAGTTCTCCAAGATAACACTTCCGTACATGCTGTTCATTACCGGTCCGTACCTGCTGACGCAGTTTACGGGTAATATGAACAACTTCAACGTAATATACCTGCTGACAGGAGGAGGGCCCACCAACCCGGCTGCGTCAGGCGCTTCGGGCGCGGTAGGATTTACAGATCTTCTGGTCACCTGGCTGTTCAAGATAACGACAGGCGCGGAATCCAAGTACTACATGGCATCTGTCGTAGGTATACTGATATTCGTTGTAGTAGCCCTTATATCCCTGGTAGTTTACAACATACTGCCGTCAGTCAAGAATGAGGAGGATTTCCAGTAATGAGTAAGAAAAACGATTACGATCCCTCCGCTATGAAACAGCACATGGGTATGTCGGCCAAGAACCGCATATCCAACACCTTAATATACATAGTGCTGGTCATCATGAGCATAGTCTGGCTGGCGCCTTTCGTATTCATAGTGCTGCAGTCCTTCCGCTGCGAAAGCACCTGGATGGTAGGCTACGTAGTTCCTCAGCAGTGGGGTCTTGATAACTACATCAACCTTGCCAAAACTGATTTCTGGCACTGGTATACCAACACCTTTATAATGGCTCTTGCCACTGCGGTCCTGCAGACTGTTATAGTGCTCTGCATGAGCTACACCTTAAGCCGCTTCCGTTTCAAGATCAGGGACGGCCTCATGAGGTTCATGCTGATCCTGGGAATGTTCCCGGGCATGCTCACCATGATCATACTCTACAGGATCTTAAAAGACCTGAACATGACCCAGGCAAACGCAGTCCCCGGCCTGATCCTGGTCTACATAGCAAGCTCCGGAATGGGCTACTATGTGTCCAAAGGATTCTTCGATACAGTTCCTAAGTCCCTGGACGAAGCCGCCCGCATAGACGGCGCCACAAGGGCTCAGGTGCTCTGGAAGATAATCCTTCCAATGGCCAAACCTATAGTTATCTACACCATACTGACCGCCTTCATGGGGCCGTGGGGAGACTTCGTCTTCGCAAGGGTCATCTCCATGAACACGCCCGCGGGCATGAACGTGGCAGTCGGTCTTAACAGCTGGCTGTCGCAGGATATGATCAACTCGCGTTACACGATGTTCTGCGCAGGCGGCGTTATAGTAGCGATACCGGTAACCATACTCTTCATGTGCCTGCAGAGGTACTACGTAGAAGGCGTCACCGGCGGAGCCGTGAAAGGATAGGTAAAGGCAATGGCAAACGTAAAGCTTAAAAATGTAGTAAAGATATACGATAACAGCGTAACAGCTGTGCACGATTTCAACCTGGATATAAAGGACAAGGAATTCGTGGTATTCGTAGGCCCGTCCGGATGCGGCAAGTCCACAACGCTGCGAATGATAGCGGGCCTGGAAGAGATCTCCGGCGGCACCGTGGAGATAGACGGAGAGGTAGTGGACGACCTTCAGCCAAGGGACAGGCACATAGCGATGGTATTCCAGAACTACGCCCTGTACCCGCACATGACGGTCTACGACAACATGGCCTTCCCGCTTCGCATCAAGAAGATGCCGGAAGACGAGATCTACGAAAGAGTCACCAGGGCTGCTGAGATACTCGGTATAACCGATTACCTTATGAGAAAGCCGAGGGCACTTTCCGGCGGACAGCGCCAGCGTGTAGCTATAGGCCGCGCAATGGTCCGCGATTCCAAGGTATTCCTTATGGACGAGCCTCTCTCCAACCTGGACGCCAAGCTGCGCAACCAGATGAGAGCAGAGATAATACTCCTGCGCCAGAGGCTGGATACCACCTTCATCTACGTAACTCACGACCAGACCGAGGCTATGACCCTCGGAGACCGCATAGTTATCATGAAGGACGGCTACATTATGCAGGTAGGCTCCCCGGAGGAAGTCTTCGACAGGCCGGGCAACCTCTTTGTAGCTGAATTCATAGGCGCTCCGAAGATGAACACCTTCAGGACCACCCTGGTAAGGGGCGACGGCGAGTACCACGTAACACCGTTCGGCGTTGCTCTTAAGGTAGGCGGAGAGAAGGGCGAGATGCTCAAGGCTATGGATGCTCCCACCCAGAAAGTCATCCTTGGCGTAAGGCCGGAGCACATAGTGCTTGCAGATCCTGATGATCAGAACGCCATCCCGTGCACCATAGAAGTAAACGAGATGATGGGCTCCGAGTACCACATGCACGTTACGACCAAGGACGAGACCCGCCTTATCGTAAGGATCCCGACCTTAAGCCTTACCGCAGAGCAGAGAGCTCACCTGAAGCCGGGCGAAAAGCTCAAGGTAAAGTTCGAAGGCAAGGCAATGCATTTCTTCGACACAGAAGAGGAAAAGAACATACTTTACCCCTACGTGCCCGAAGTGGTAGAATAGTCCAAAACTCAAACTTTGGAGCAATAAATGGAATTTACAAGAAGCAGCGGAGTGCTGCTCCCGATGTTCTCTATCCCGTCTCCGTACGGGATAGGGACCATGGGTAAGGCAGCCTATGATTTTATCGATTTTCTGGCGGATGCCGGGCAGAAGTGGTGGCAAATGCTCCCCGTGGAGACCACCGGCTACGGCAATTCGCCTTATTATTGTCTTGACGCTTTTGAGAGCAACCCCCTGTTCATAGACCTGGACATGCTTATTAAGGACGGACTTCTTAAAAAGAAGGACGTTCAGGCCATAGACTGGGGCGATGACCCCTCCAGGGTGGACTACGACAAGGTCTGGGCAGGAAGGAAGAAGCTCTTTGAAAAGTTCACTCCGGAGCAGATCCAGGAGCTGTTTGCAAAGCAGTGGAAGGCCATGAAGGACTACGCCCACGAAAAGGGCATAGGGCTGATAGGGGACCTTCCGATATATGTTCCGGCGGAATCCAAGGACGTTAAGGAAAACCCCGGAGACTTCCAGCTGGACGAGGACGGAAAGCCCAAGGCCGTTGCAGGAGTTCCGCCGGATGGATTCTCCGCTGAAGGCCAGCTGTGGGGCAACGCTCTCTACGACTGGGATGCCATGAAAAAGAACGGCTACAACTGGTGGATACGCCGCGTGGGAAGGGCAGCAGACCTGTTCGACATGGTCCGCATAGACCACTTCCGCGGCTTTGCCCAGTACTGGGCAGTGCCTTACGGCGCCACATCTGCCAAGGAAGGCCACTGGGAACCCGGCCCCGGCATAGATTTCGTAAAGACTATAACCGGATGGTTCAAGGACACCAAGTTCATTGCGGAAGACCTGGGCGTTATAACGCAGGACGTAGGCACTCTGCTCAAGGAGAGCGGCCTTCCGGGCATGAAGGTCCTGGAATTTGCCTTTGACCCGGACTACGACAGCGATTTCCTGCCGCACGCCTACGACGAGAACTGCATCTGCTACATAGGCACCCACGACAACTGCACAGCACGCGAGTGGGTGGAGTGCGATGCTCCGCAGAAATGCATAGACTTTGCCAAGCTCTACCTGAATATAACTAAGGAAGAGGGCATGGTCTGGGGCCTTATCCGAGGCGGCATGAGCTCTGTTGCAAGGCTGTTCGTGGCCCAAATGCAGGACTTCCTGGAGCTTGGCGCGGAGGCCCGCATAAACAGGCCCGGCACCGTAGGCGGAAACTGGGAGTGGAGGCTCACTAAGCAGCAGCTTAAAGCCGCCCCCGCAGCACGCATAAAAGAAATAACAAGACGCTACGGCAGATAGCATATTTAGCGCGACACTCGGGGACGGTTCGGCATCAGGGGGAAGTCGGAGGCCAAGCGGTCTTAGGAAGACAAAA
>JAZQIH010000056.1:0-1899 GCA_045541015.1 Anaerovoracaceae bacterium
AGGGTCATAGCGGCTATCTCGTCTATTATGAGGGCTTTTAAGTAGCCGCCGTTGACACCGGACCTTACGGACTGGGCGCGGTCTTTGAAGTCGGAGGCCAAGCGGTCTTAGGAAGACAAAATATCTCTCCAACTCCTTGGCTCACAGAACGACATGGCTACGATCCGACTTAGGGTCATAGCGGCTATCTCGTCTATTATGAGGGCTTTTAAGTAGCCGCCGTTGACACCGGACCTTACGGACTGGGCGCGGTCTTTGCCGGCGCACATGCCTATTACCATAGGAGTGCTCTTAAGGCTCTCCAGGGATATGCCAAAGAGCCTGTTCCTGAGGGATTCTATGGGCTCGTTACCCTGGCTGTCTATCTGGTGGCCGCAGATATCGCAGAGCCCCAGGCGGTCTATCTGCCTGGCATCGTCCTTGGTAATGTAGTCCGCCTTGTAGACAACGCTTTCCTTGTAGTTGTAGGATCCTATGCCTACAAGGGCAATGTCCAGCTCGTCGAAGAGTTTAAAGTGGGAGGCGGTCTCCGGCTCCTTGAGTATAAGCTCTTTTAGCTCCGGATTCCTCATGAACATGGGCAGCTGGAGTATGCTGAGCCTGGACTGGAGCTTAGCTGCAAGGGTGCGTGCAACCTCGCTGGCATCCATGTGCAGGCCGGAATTGTAGACACCGCCTACCAGCTGAACCACCGTAGCCTTGGGGTAAGACCTCAGCGGCTTGTAGGCGTTAACAAAGGTGTTGAGGGTTGTGCCCCAGGATATACCGATCATGCTGTGATCGGTGATCATAGAATTGACGAAGTCCGTTGCGGCTTCGGCGATATTGGTCTTAGACGCGGAGAGGCTGTTGCCGCTTGGAACTACAATAACGTGCGCAAGTCCGAACTTCTCCTTGATGTAATCGGCTGCGTCCTGGCGGTTGAAGTAGGGATCGCTGATAGTGATCCTGACTATGTTCTTCTGCTCAGCTTCGAGCAGGAGGCGGGAGACTTTGGATCTTGAGATGCCAAGCATTTTGGAGATCTCTTCCTGAGTCATGTGGCCGTAGTAATACAGCTTGGCCACCTGTATCATGAGCTTACGTTTTTCGCCTTGCATAGTTAGCCCTCCGGTAAAATATGCTAAATAATTCTAACAAAAACTGAACAAATGTGCAATTGTTTCTCTTTTGACAACATGCATCATATAAAAAGGTGAAGGATATGATAGTAAACTCAGTTGAAATGCTGGCTAATGCCAAGAAAAAGGGCTGCGGGCTTCCTGCCCCGGACTACTTCGACTACGACTCGGCCTATGTCTACACCAAGACTGCCGAGGCTCTGGGCATACCTCTGATACTGTCCTATGCCCAGGTGTTCGAGCCTTTCTTCCCGCTGGAAGAGGCAGCCGACATAGGCCTTTACTTTGCAAAGAGAGCAAGCGTTCCTGTGGCTCTGCACTTAGACCACGGCACAACGGAGGAATTCGTGGAAAGGGCAGTAAAGCTGGGCTTCTCGTCCGTAATGCTGGATGCATCCAAGGACAGCATAGAAAACAATACCAAAAGGACGGCGGCCGTTGTAAAGATGGCGCATCCGCTTGGAATAAGCGTGGAGGCTGAGATAGGGCACGTAGGCAGCGGCACCGAAGAAGGGGACGACGCGGTCTACACCCAGGCAGACGAGGCCGAAGCCTTCGTAAAGGCAACAGGCGTGGACTCGCTTGCCGTATCCATAGGCACAGCCCACGGAGTGTACAAGAAAATGAAGCCTGTACTCAATTTCGAGAGGCTTTCAGAGATATCAAAGCTGGTGGACGTTCCTTTGGTGCTCCACGGCGGAAGCGGCACCGGCGATGATAATATAACAAAGTGCGTGCAGCTTGGCATATGCAAGGTGAATGTGTATACCGAGTTCCT
>JAZQIH010000057.1:0-1845 GCA_045541015.1 Anaerovoracaceae bacterium
GGAAGAGGCGCTCTACCTTACCAAGTTCGCTTCGGAAGTTACCATAATCCACAGAAGAGACGAGCTTCGCGCAGCCAAGTCCATTCAGGAAAAGGCCTTTGCAAACAGCAAGATCAAGTTCGCCTGGAGCACCATTGTGGAAGAGATCAAAGGCCAGGACTTCATGAGCTCCATGATCCTCAAAAACGTAAAGGACGGCTCGCTCACAGAAGTAAACGGCGAGTTCGGACTCTTCGTATTCGTTGGATTTAAGCCTAATTCCGGCCTATTTGAGGACGCTTTGGATATGGACAGAGGCTATATTAAAACAGACGAAAATATGCAGACTTCCGTTCCCGGCGTCTTTGCCGCAGGGGACATCAGGGTCAAGAGCCTCCGCCAGGTGGTAACTGCAGTTTCAGACGGCGCCATTGCCGCTGTAAGCGCGGAAAAATATATAGACAGTCTGTAGCCGATTTATTACATTTCCGCTTGCATCTGCGCGGATCTGTAGTATAATACCGCTGTAACTTAATATTTTGCATAGGGGTGCCGTAAGGCTGAGATCATACCCTCGAACCTGATCCGGGTAATGCCGGCGTAGGAAGTTGTATATGACACCCTTTGCTTTGCGGGGTGTTTTGTTTTCCCCGGGAAAGGAAAGAAATGAACAAGAAAACAAGAATGCTTGCGGAAGCAGGCGTATGCGTGGCTCTTGCCATTGCGCTCTCGTACCTCAAGATTCCAATCGGTCTTAGCTTCGGCGGATTCGGCGGATCTATAGACCTGGTAATGGTTCCGCTCGTGGTATTTGCCATCAAGTGGGGCGCAGGCTGGGGCGTAGTTGCCGGACTGGTATTCGGTACCATCAAGTTCTTCCTTGGCGGAAGCGCTATCGATATCGTATCCATAATCTTCGACTATTCCGTAGCTTATGCAGCAGTAGGACTTGCCGGCCTCGTAGCAAGCAAGGCAAAGAAGGCTCCCGCTGCTTCCAAGCAGGCTGTAGGCGCTCTCATCGGCTGCGTAGCAAGGTTCATAATCCACTACATCAGCGGATTCACCGTATACGCAAAGTGGATGCCGGAAGAATTCATGAACATGCCCATGACCAGCCCGTTCATCTATTCTCTGCTCTACAACGGAACTTACATGCTGCCTAACACAGTGCTATGCGTTATCGTAATTGCGCTGCTGGCAGGCCCGCTCAAGAAGTTCTACGAATCTAAGTAACAACAAACAGCCTCTCCCTTTCAAGGCTGACAGGTACAACAAAATCATTGCCTAAAACGTGTATTCTATGGTACAATCTTGGATTGGAAGAATACACGTTTTTTATGAGGTGAACATTACATGGAAGCAAAATACAAGAGGGTGCTGCTTAAGGTAAGCGGCGAGGCTCTTTCTAAAAACGGTACAGGTATAGACCCGGACAAGCTTGCTGTTGTAGCCGCAGAGGTAAGGCAGCTGCTGGACATGGGAGTTCAGGTAGGAATGGTCTGCGGCGGCGGTAACTTCTGGCGCGGACGCAGCTCCGAAAAGATGGACAGAGCAATAGCAGACCAGATAGGAATGCTTGCAACCTGCATGAACGGCCTTGCCCTTGTGGATGCTCTTAAGGGAGCAGGCATACCGGCAGAGCTCATGGCAGCGTTCAGCGTATCCCAGATGTGCAGGGAATTCAACGTTACAGAGGCCAGAAGGCTCCTTTCCGAGGGCACTGTAGTTGTATTCACCGGAGGAACAGGACACCCGTTCTTCAGCACAGATACCGGAGCAGCCCTCAGAGCAATAGAGATCCAGGCAGACGTAATACTGCTTGCCAAGAACGTAGATGCAGTCTACGATTCCGATCCGGCCAAGAAC
>JAZQIH010000058.1:0-17883 GCA_045541015.1 Anaerovoracaceae bacterium
CAGCGCCCTCCGGGATGTGGATGTGTATGTCCTTATCTTTGTAGAAGTTTTCGTCTACGCCAAGCTTTTTATAGTGGGAACGTATGTAGCTTACAGCTGCCCTTGCGGACTCCTGCATTACATCTCCCAGCTGGCCGGTAAGCTGCAGCCTGCCGCTGCCGTTTAAAACTGCTGTTTCTATGAACAGAGTTTCTCCGCCTACTATGGTCCAGGCAAGGCCTGTGGCAACGCCTACCTCGTTCTTTCCGAGCAGCTTATCGTAGTGATACTTCTGCTTGCCAAGGTATTCCTCCAGCTTTGCGGCTGTGATGGTCTTCTTTTCGGTATCCCCTGCCACTACGCTCCTTGCAACCTTGCGGCAGATGCTGCCTATGGTCTTCTCCAGGCCTCTGACACCGGATTCCCTGGTGTAGGAGTTTATGATGCCTGTAAGGGCGCTCTTGGCAAAGGAAATGTTCCTTGAAGTAAGCCCGTTAGCCTTTATCTGCTTGGGAACAAGGTACTTCTTTGCTATATTGTATTTTTCCTCTAAGGTGTAGCCGGAAAGCTCCAGGACCTCCATTCTGTCCAGAAGCGGCCTTGGTATAGTATCCGTGCCGTTTGCTGTTGTTATGAACAGCACCTTGCTGAGATCGAACGGGACCTCCAGGTAGTGGTCCACGAACTCCTTGTTCTGCTCGGGATCCAGTACCTCCAGCAGTGCGGATGCAGGGTCTCCCCTGAAATCTGCGCCTATCTTATCCACTTCGTCGAAGAGGAAGACCGGGTTCTTGCTGTCGCACTCCTTGATGAGGGTCATGATGCGGCCGGGTATGGCGCCTATATAGGTGCGCCTGTGGCCTCTGATCTCGGCTTCGTCCCTGACGCCGCCAAGGGACATGTGCACGAACTTGCGGCCTGTAGCCCTTGCAACAGAGCGTGCTATGGATGTTTTACCAACGCCCGGAGGACCTACAAGGCAGAGTATGGGCGCCTTGTTGTCCTTGGAGAGGTTCTGAACAGCCAGATACTCCAGTATCCTGTCCTTTACCTTTTCCATGCCGAAATGGTCCTCGTCCAGTATCTGCTGAGCGTGGTTTATATCCAGTTCTGTCTTTTCTTCCTTGTTCCAGGGAAGATCCAATATGTTTTCTACGTAAGACCTTATAACGCCGGCCTCCGGGGAGGATCCTGGCATCTTTGTGAACTGGTCTATTTCCTTTTCTACCTTTTTATTGACTACAGGATCCAGCTTGAGCTTTTTGAGCCTTCTGAGCCATTCCTGAGCCTCTGAGCCGCTGTCTTCGCCGCCTCCGAGCTCTTCCTGGATGGCGCGCATCTGCTCCCTGAGGTAATATTCCCTCTGGGACTTGTTCATCTGCGTTTTTACCTTGCTGCTGATCTTGTCTTCCAGCTTAAGTATCTCAGTTTCCCTTGTAAGGAGCTTAACTACCTTGCTGAGCCTTTTTACAGGGTCTATAGTAGCAAGGACCTTCTGGGCATCGGATGATTTGAGATTCATGCTTGATGCAAGGATATCCGCAAGCTTTCCGGGCTCTTCTATGTCCTCGAAGCCTGTCTTGTTCTCCTGCGAGAGCTTTGGGTTAAGGGACGCGAACTCCGTGAACTGGGCGCTTGCAGTACGCATGAGCGCCAGAACATCTGCCGTGATCTCAACTTCGGGATCCGGAGCAGCCTCCACAGACACCAGAAAATACGGGTTGTCGGAGATAAGAGACACGCTCTTTCCTCTGTACTGCCCGTCTACGAGCACCCTGATGTTTCCATCCGGGAGCTTCAGCATCTGTTTAACTTTGACTACAGTTCCGATATTGTGGACTTCCTTGAATGTTGGCAGCTCTATATCGACATTCTTCTGTGTGGCAAGGAAGACTATCTGGTTGAGCATCATTGCACGCTCTAAAGCCACGATAGACTTTTCTCTTCCTATGTCGAAATGCAGCACCATATTGGGGAAGACCGTGAGCCCTCTTAAGGCTATCATCGGCATTACTTCTGCCATATCGCTTCTCCGCCGTCTATAGTGTCTTCAGTGATTATTACTTTCTTTATATCGTCTCTGGAGGGGACTTCGTACATGGTGTCTGTCATTACAGTTTCCAGTATGGACCTGAGTCCTCTGGCGCCCGTCTTTCTTTCCAGAGTCTTCTTTGCAACGCGCCTTACGGCTGCGTCTGTTACTTCCAGTTCCACTCCGTCCATCTCGAACATCTTCTTGTACTGTTTTACAAGAGCGTTCTTGGGTTGGGTGATTATCTGCACCAGGGCATCCTCGTTGAGCTCGCTTAAGGTTGCAACTACAGGAAGCCTTCCTATGAATTCCGGGATGAGTCCGTAGCGCAGAAGGTCTTCTGTCTGGACCTTTTCCAGGATGAGAGGATCTATCTCCTTGCTGGAGACAATGTCCGAGTTGAAACCTATAGTCTTCTCCCCTATGCGCCTCTGTATGATCTTATCCAGGCCGTCGAACATGCCGCCGCAGATAAACAGGACGTTAGTAGTATCGAACTGTATGAACTCCTGCTGAGGGTGCTTGCGGCCGCCCTGGGGCGGAACGTTTGCTACAGTGCCTTCCAGTATCTTGAGCAGCGCCTGCTGTACGCCTTCGCCGGATACATCCCTGGTGATGGACGGGTTATCGCTCTTGCGGGCGAGCTTGTCTATCTCGTCCACGTAGATTATGCCGCGCTGGGCCTTTTCAAGGTCGTAATCAGCTGCGGTTATAAGCTTGAGCAGTATGTTCTCTACGTCTTCGCCTACATAGCCTGCCTCTGTGAGGGCTGTTGCGTCTGCTATGGCAAAAGGAACGTCCAGTATCTTGGCCAGAGTCTGGGCAAGCAAAGTCTTTCCGGAACCGGTTGGCCCTATCATGATGATGTTGGACTTTTCCAGGTCCACATCGTCCGGGGTCTTGCCGTCCAGAGAGTTTATGCGCTTATAGTGGTTGTAAACAGCCACTGCAAGGGCCTTTTTAGCCTTGTCCTGCCCTATTACATACTCGGAGAGCTTTTCCGCTATTTCCTTTGGCTTTGGAAGGTGTCCTTCTGCCATGGACGGAGTGCTCTTGGCAAGAGTCTTAGCCTCTTCCTCCAGTATGTGGTGGCAAAGCTCCACGCACTGATCGCAGATGTAAACACCGGGGCCTGCAATAAGACGTTTTACCAGGCTCTGGGGCTTTCCGCAGAATGCGCATGTAAGCTCTTTTGAGTTATCGTATTTGTTCTGCATTTTTATCTCTTCTCAACTATTTTGTCTACGAGTCCGTACTCCAGTGCAGCCTGGGCATCCAGGTAGTTATCCCTGTCCGTATCCACTACGATTTTGTCGTAAGGCTGGCCGGTGTTAGCTGCGAGTATGCGGTTGAGTTTTTCTCTTATTTTTACTATGTGGTCCGCTGCTATCTTGATATCGGACGCCTGGCCGGATGTGCCGCCCAGGGGCTGATGTATCATTACCTCCGCGTTGGGCAGGACGTAGCGCTTGCCCTTTGCGCCGGAAGAAAGCAAGAATGCGCCCATGGACGCGGCCATACCTATGCATATGGTGCATACATCGGGCTTTATGTAATTCATTGTATCGTAAATAGCCATTCCCGCGGTAATGAGGCCGCCGGGGCTGTTGATATACAGGTTTATATCTTTATCCGGATCTTCAGATTCCAGGAACAGGAGCTGCGCTACCACAAGGCTTGCGGTATCATCGTTGATCTCTCCGTCCAGGAATATGATTCTGTCTTTGAGTAATCTTGAGTAAATATCGTAGGAACGCTCTCCGCGGGAGCTCTGTTCCACGACCATAGGGATGAGGCTGCTCATATGTCCTCCTTCATAAATACATGTAAAGCGGGGCTTTTAAGCCCCGCTATCTATTATCTTACAGCTTAAGGCTTATGCTTCTTTATCTGCCTCGGGTGCAGCTTCTGCTGCGTCTGCCTTCGGTTCTGCCTCAGCCTTCTTGGAAGTCTTCTTGGAAGTGCTCTTCTTTGCAGTCTTCTTGGGCTCTGTGAGCTTGGCTGCGCCATAGAGGAAGTCTATTGCCTTGCGGCTTCTGATGTCCTTTTCGAGCATGGATGTGGATCCGATCAGTTCCTTGACCTTATCCTTTTCCATTCCGTAAGCCTTGGCAAGATCCTCGTATTCCTTTTCGACATCTTCTGCGCTGACTTCTATCTTTTCAGCTTCTGCAACTGCGTCTACAAGAAGCCTGGTCTGGACTCTCTTCTTTGCGTCTTCTGTGAAGTTCTTCTTGATGTCCTCTACAGTGGTGTTGAGGTACTTGCAGTAGTCGTCCATGTTGAGGCCCTGATACTGCATCTGCTGAGCGAACTCGTTGAGCATCTGGTCAGCTTCGTCGTTGATCATTACTTCGGGAACATCTATGGGGTTGAGCTCTACGAGCTTTGCAAGAACTGCATTCTTTCCTGCGTTCTCATTGTCCTGGTCTACTCTTTCCTGAGCCTTCTTTGCAATGTCTGCCTTGAGCTCTTCGAGAGTATCGAATTCGCTTACGTCCTTTGCGAACTCATCGTCCAGCTCCGGAAGCTCTTCTCTCTTGATCTCCTTGATGGTGCAGTGGAATACAGCTTCCTTGCCTGCAAGATCTTCTGCGTGGTAATCTTCCGGGAATGTTACGGTAACATCTCTGGACTCTCCCTTTGCAGCGCCGATGAGCTGGGGCTCAAATCCCGGAATGAAGGTGTTGGAGCCGATGACCAGGCTCTGGTCTTCTGCTGTGCCGCCGTCGAACTGAAGATCTCCGATGAAGCCCTTGTAATCCAGGACTACGGTATCGTCTATCTTAACGGGCTCGGTGGATTCCACCATGCGTGCGTTCCTCTTCTGGAGGTTCTTGAGCTGCTGGTCTACTGCGTCTGCTTCAACTTTTCTGAGCTCTCTTTCGGCCTTTATGCCCTTGTACTCTTTGAGCTCTACTTCAGGGGGAACTGCTACGGTAACGATTACCTTGAAGCCCTTGCCCTGCTCTATCTTTTCGCCTTCAGCGAAGTCTATGGACGGCCTGTCGATGGGCTCTATCTTGAGCTCGTCGAGGACCTTGGGATAGTTTTCGTTGAGAAGGCTGTCTATTGCGTCGTCAAAGAAGATCCCGGAACCGTATCTTGCTTCTATGATCTTGCGGGGAGCCTTTCCCTTACGGAAACCGGCTACTGCTATCTTGCCACGGTTCTTGAGATAGGCTTTCTGGATAGCTGCCTCAAATTCTTCTGCGGTAAATTCCATGCTGAACTTTACCTGATTGTTTTCTTTTCCGACATAAACGGGTGTCATGTATGATCCTCCTACTTGATTCTACCTATAAGGCATTTTTGGATTATATCATAATTGTTTTTGTAAAACAACGATAAATTAACGCTTTTGCGCCCCTTTGTGCAGCCTATACGAAGCTTTTTGGGAAATCATGCATAAACTTATGCTTGCAAAGCGACTCTGCCCGTGCTAATATTCTCCGTATTCCAACAAGGAGATAAATATGGAAGTAGAAGTCAAGTACGCTGTCCCCTCTTCCGAGGTGATAGACCGCATCTGGAACGACAAGACTATAATAAATATATCGGACCCCGCCACCCTGGAGAAGGTCCCTTTGTTTGCTGTCTATTATGATACAGAAGACAAGAGCCTCAGGAAAAGACACTACACTATAAGAGCCCGCTCCGAAGGCCCTGCTGCTTTTGCTACCGTAAAATGGGGCGGATCTTCTTCCGGAGCCATGCACAAGCGCGAGGAGATAAACGTTCCTATAGATCCAAAGAAGATCATGGAGGCTCCCTCCGTAGACCTCTTTGCTGGTTCCGCCGCATACAAGGATCTTAAAGAGCTGACTGACGGCAAGCCCCTTGTACCCGTCCTTGTTATGCGCTTTACAAGAAGCCGCATGCGCCTTACCTTTGAGGGAAACATCATAGAGCTTGCTCTGGACCTTGGAAGCATAGAAACTTCTAACGGAAGCACTCCTATCTGCGAGATGGAGCTTGAGCACTTTGCCGGTCCAAACGAAAACTCAGTAAAAAGGCTCGGAGACCACATAGCTGAAAAGTACAGCCTGCGTCCCGAGCCTCGTTCCAAATATTCAAGAGGACTTGCTCTTCTTGATCAGGATCATTTATAGCGGAGCACTGCCTTTGTGGCGCCGCCCACGCTTGCGCGCACCTCTGTGTAGCCGTCGGCGCCCGGCCTGCTTTGGAAATCAAGGACATCGCCCTCAAAACACGGCCTTCTGAAGTGTATCTCCAGCTCTTTTATATCCATTTCTCTCCACTGTTTTGCGGAAAAACAATTCGCAAACGCCTTAACATAGGCCACGTTGTTCATGTGGCCTACGAAATCCGTATCCAGGTTCAGAACTTTATAAGAAGCGAACGACTCCTGGGAGAAATCATCCCCCATTTTAAAGTATTTCTGAGGACAAGACTGTTCTGCGGGGAAATCAAATTCTTCCGGGTAGACGCTCCTTACGTTAACGTACTCGTTGGTGTTCTTGTCCAGTATTATCCATTCTGTTTTGCCGGCAAGAAGCAGCTCTCCGGCTTTTGAGCGGACCTCATAGTCCCTGCTGCCCTTAAGACCTTTGAGAGGCTCCGGCCAGGTGGAGAGGAGCACCTCGTCTGCCATGGCAGGCCTTTTTATGAACCTGATAAGGGTCTTGGTGGTTACCCAGTACTGGTTCTTTTTAAGAAGGAACTTTACGCCGTTTCCAAGGTGGTCCGAATGCACGCTGGCCATATCCATAAAAAGATCGAAGGCGTTGGGTATTCCAAGGCGCCCAGTGGTATCGCAGACGCTTGGCGCTACTTTATATTCCCACGTCAGCTTGTTTTGCATCTTAAGCCTCCTTTTATATGTTATCTCCAGATCTTGGCGAATACGGCAGTATCCTGGCCGTCTGTTACGCGGTATTCCTCCGCTCCGTCCTCTGCGCTTCTTTTGAAAAACTTTAAGATATCGCCCTCTCTGGCCTGGTTTTTGTACAGGACTTCCATAGCTTTTACTGGGCGGGCTTTAAGGTCTGCAGTATCGAAGCAGTCCAAAAGCGCGTACACGTATTTTGTGTTGTTTACATGCCTGTTTACATCCAGGTCCCCCGTCCTTACGGGGTGGCTGGCAAAGGGCTCCGCAGGGAACTCCCCTTTTATCCTGGTGAAGTTCTCCGGCACAGGGCATTCCGTGCAGAACTCTGTATCCTCGCGGAACAGCCTTGCTACGGAGCTCAGCCTTCCTGTGTTAAGGTCCATATTGACCCATTCGGTCTTGCCGCAGGCCAGAAGCTTTCCGGCGGCGTCCTTTATGGTGTAATACCTGTCGCAATGCACTCTTGAGGGCTGCGCCGGCCATGTGGCTGCCTCAACCCTTTCGGACATTTCCGGCATGCGGTAAACTTTTACTATGCTCTTTGTTATGACCCAGGCCAGTCCTTCCGTGTCCAGGCGCTTTTTGCCTATTTCAAGCGCATCTGCGTGCTGGGTAGCCAGGTCCATGAAAAGATCGAAACACTGAGCAACGCCAAGCTTTCCGCTGTAATCGCACTGGCTTGAGCGAATGTCAGTTTCATAAGATAATCTGCAAAGCATCTATACTCTACTCCGTTTGTGGTTATGGTTTATTATACAACAAAAACCATCAATTGTTTACATTATAATAATTAATACCCTCATAACATGCTTTTCGGCACGCAAAAACGGCGGACCGTCAGATCCGCCGTTTAATAGTACTTTGCTTAAAGCTTATTCTGCCTTTTTCTTGTAGCCGGCATACCTAGCCATAGCATCAGCCTCGGTCTTAGCGAAGAGCTCTTCTGCAGTGTCCGGGAACTCCTTAGCCAGGGAGTTGTAACGTACCTGCTTCATGATGTAATCTCTGAACTGACCGTTAGGCTCCTTGCTCTCGAGTACGAACGGGTTCTTGCCTTCTGCAGCCAGATCCGGGTTGAATCTGAAGAGCTGCCAGTAACCGCAAGCTACAGCGTCCTTCTCGTTGGACTGGGTGCGTGTCATTCCGCCCTTGATGCCGTGGTTGATGCACGGTGCGTAGCAGATGATGAGGGACGGTCCGTTGTAAGCTTCAGCTTCCTTAACAGCCTTAAGGAACTGGTTCTTATCGGAGCCCATAGCGCACTGAGCTACGTATACATAGCCGTAGGATGCTGCCATCATGCCCAGATCCTTCTTCTTGATCTGCTTACCTGCAGCAGCGAACTTAGCTATAGCAGCAGTCGGAGTAGCCTTGGAAGCCTGTCCGCCTGTGTTGGAGTAAACTTCTGTATCGAATACCAGGACGTTGATATCTTCGCCGGAAGCAAGGACGTGGTCCAGTCCGCCGTAACCGATATCGTAAGCCCAGCCGTCTCCGCCGAGGCACCATACGGACTTCTTAACGAGGAAGTCGGACTTCTCTACGAGCTCGTCTGCAAGCTTCTTAGCCTCGCCGTCCAGCTTAGCTGCCTTTACAGCTGCAAGCAGAGCATCGGAGAGCTTTCTGGATTCGTCGCCGTTGTTGAAGCCTTCGAGCCAAGCAGCGCCTGCATCGTGGATAGCAGGATCTGCAGCAGCAAGCTTCTTGACTATGTCTGCAAGCCTGTCTCTGATCTGGCGGACGCCTGTTGCCATACCAAGACCGTACTCAGCGTTGTCCTCGAACAGGGAGTTAGCCCAGGAAGGACCTCTGCCGTTCTTGTCCTTGGTGTAAGGCATGGACGGTGCGGATGCGCCCCAGATGGAGGAGCAGCCTGTTGCGTTTGCGATCATCATGCGGTCTCCGAAGAGCTGGGTGATGACCTTGATATACGGAGTTTCGCCGCAGCCTGCGCATGCGCCGGAGAACTCGAAGTAAGGAGCGTAGAACTGGCTGTTCTTTACGGTGTACTTGCCGCCGACTTCCTTCTGGGAAACTGTCATTGCGTACTCCCAGTTCTCAGCCTCGCCAAGCTGGCTCTCGAGCGGCTTCATGGTGATAGCCTTCTCCTTAGCCGGGCAGATGTCTACGCAGTTTCCGCAGCCGAGGCAATCCAGCGGGGATACCTGCATGGTGTAGGTGAAGCCAGCAAGATCCTTAGCCTTGCCTGCTACCTTCTTCATGCCTGCAGGAGCAGCTGCTGCTTCCTTCTCGTCCATGAGGATGGGCCTGATGGTGCTGTGCGGGCAAACGAATGCGCACTGGTTGCACTGGATGCACTTGGTCGGATCCCATTCAGGAACAGAAACGGCAACGCCGCGCTTTTCGTAAGCAGCGGTTCCGCTTGGGAAGGTACCGTCTTCTCTGCCGAGGAACGCGCTTACAGGCAGGCTGTCGCCTTCCTGGCGGTTCATGGGAACGAGTATGTTGGAGATGAACTCCGGAAGCTCCTTAACGGTGCCGGTCTTTTCATCATCTACAGCGTCCTTCCAGGATGCAGGAACGTTTACCTTGTGAGCGTTGTTGATGCCAGCGTCTACTGCAGCATAGTTCATGTTGACTATGTCTTCGCCCTTCTTGCCGTAGGACTTGACTATGGAGTCCTTAAGGTGCTTTACAGCCTCGTCCACAGGAATAACCTTGGTGAGGTTGAAGAAAGCGGACTGCATGATCATGTTGATCTTGTTGCCAAGACCGATCTTAACGCCGAGATCTGTACCGTCTATGGTGTAGAAGTTGATATCGTTGTTAGCGATGTAGCGCTTCATAGCAGCCGGGAGGTTCTTATCGAGTTCCTCGTCGGACCAGATGCAGTTGAGCAGGAAGGTGCCGCCCTTCTTGAGGCCGTCGATTACGTTGTACTGGTGTACGTAAGCCTGGTTGTGGCATGCGATGTAGTCTGCCTCTGTGATGAGGTAGGTGGACTGGATCCTGTTCTTACCGAAACGCAGGTGGGAAATGGTAACGCCGCCGGACTTCTTGGAGTCGTAAGCGAAGTATCCCTGTGCGTACATGTCGGTGTTGGCGCCTATGATCTTGATAGCCTGCTTGTTTGCGCCTACGGTACCGTCGGAGCCGAGTCCCCAGAACTTGCAGCGTACTGTGCCTTCCGGTTCAGTTGCAACTTCCTTGACAGGAAGAGATGTCATGTAGACGTCGTCTTCGATACCAATGGTGAACTGGTTCTTGGGGTTCTTCTTTGCGAGGTTCTCGTAAACTGCTACGATCTGGCCAGGTGTGGTGTCCTTGGAGCCAAGGCCGTATCTTCCGCCTACGATAACGGGCTTTTCTGCCTCGTCGTAGTACATATCGCGGACGTCCAGATAGAGAGGATCTCCGGGAGCTCCGGGTTCCTTGGTTCTGTCCAGAACAGCGATCTTCTTAACTGTCTTCGGGAGGACTGCCTTGAGGTATTCAGGAGCCCAAGGTCTGTAAAGTCTTACCTTTACGAGGCCGACCTTTTCGCCCTTCTTTGTGAGGTAGTTTACTACTTCTTCTGCGGTATCGCAGACGGAACCCATTGCTATGATAACTCTTTCAGCATCGGGTGCGCCTACGTAATCGAACAGGTGATATTTGCGGCCTGTCTTTGCGCCGAGCTTATCCATGTAGTCTGCAACTACTTCCGGAAGGTTATCGTAGTAGCTCTGAGCTGCTTCTCTTGCCTGGAAGAAGATGTCTCCGTTCTGAGCAGTTCCGCGTACTACCGGGTGTTCCGGATTGAGAGCTCTTGCTCTGAAAGCTGCAACTGCTTCTACGTCTACGAGGTCCTTGAATACATCGTAGTCTATGAGCTCTATCTTCTGTACTTCGTGGGAGGTTCTGAAACCATCGAAGAAGTGCAGGAAAGGAACTCTGCCGCGGATAGCGGAAAGATGTGCTATACCGGCAAGATCCATAGCTTCCTGTACGGAAGAAGAGCACAGAAGAGCAAAGCCTGTCTGCCTGCAGGCCATAACATCGGAGTGGTCTCCGAAGATGCACAGAGCGTGAGCTGCAAGAGTTCTTGCGGAAACGTGGAAGACGCCCGGAAGGAGCTCGCCAGCGATCTTGTACATGTTCGGGATCATCAGGAGCAGACCCTGAGATGCTGTGTAAGTTGTTGTGAGCGCACCGGCCTGCAGAGACCCGTGGACAGCGCCTGCAGCGCCAGCCTCGGACTGCATCTCAACGACCTTTACCTTCTGTCCGAAGATGTTGGTCTGACCGTGTGCAGCCATCTCGTCCACTACTTCTGCCATAGGAGAAGACGGGGTGATCGGGTAGATAGCGGCAACGTCTGTAAACGCGTAGGACACGTATGCAGCTGCGTTGTTGCCATCCATGGTTTTCATTTTTTTGGCCATATAAGGACCTCCTTAAGCTGCGATTCATATAAATACAGTTTATTATACCACTATTTACAGATAAAACAAAAAGAAGATGCCGCCGCATCCATAGTTTTTTAAAATGACTGTATTCGAAAACTGAATAACTGAAAAAGGGACGGAAGGCCGTCCCTTTTTGCTGAGTTTATTCTTTTTTGCCTGTGTAGAGTTCGTAGTACCTGCCCTTTTCGGCAAGGAGCTGTTCGTGGGTGCCGCGCTCTATTATGCGGCCCTTCTCCAGGACTATTATGACGTTGGAGTTCATAACAGTGGAGAGCCTGTGCGCTATAACGAAGGTGGTGCGGCCTGCCATCAGAGCGTCCATGCCCTTCTGGATCAGCACTTCCGTACGGGTATCTATGCTGGATGTGGCCTCGTCCAGTATCATTACCGGAGGATCCGCAACTGCGCAGCGCGCTATCGAAAGCAGCTGGCACTGTCCCTGCGACAGCTGGCTTCCAGTACCGCTTATAACGGTATCGTAGCCGTCCGGCAGCTTTTCTATAAAGTTGTGAGCGTTGGCCAGCTTTGCGGCTGCAATGACTTCCTCGTCCGTGGCATCCGGCTTGCCGTAGCGTATGTTGTCCGCTATGGTTCCGGTAAACAGATTGGTCTCCTGAAGTACAACGCCAAGGGAGTGCCTCAGATCGGCCTTCTTTATCTTGTTGATATTTATGCCGTCGTAGCGCACCTTGCCGTCTGCAACGTCGTAGAAGCGGTTGATAAGGTTGGTTATAGTGGTCTTTCCTGCGCCGGTGGAACCTACGAAGGCTATCTTGTGACCGGGCTTTGCGTAAAGGCTGATATCGTGCAGCACCAGCTTTTCCGGAACATAACCGAAGTCCACCTCTGCCATGCGTATATCTCCAGCCAGAGGAACGAGCTCCTCCGCGCCGGTCTCTTTATTGATCTTCTTCCAATAGTGCTTGCCGTCCTTGGTGGTAAGAGTTACTGTGCCCTCGTCCACTTCCGGTTCCTCATCGATCAGCTCGAATACGCGGCCCGCGCCTGCAAGAGCCATAACTACAGTATTGATCTGCTGGGAGATCATGCTTACCGGCCTGGTGAAGTTCTTGGAAAGCAGCAGGAACGCAGCAAGACTTCCCAGTGTAAGCGTGCTTCCTTCCCTAAGAGCTAGAGCCGCGCCAACCATGGCAACTATTACGTACTGCACGTTGCCCATGTTGCCCATTATAGGCATAAGGGAGTTGGCCAGCCTGTTAGCCGTGGCGGTCTTGCGGAACAGGTCCTCGTTCTTGACATCGAACTCCGCCTTGGACTGTTCCTCGTGGCAGAATACCTTAACGACTTTGATGCCGTTGAGCATCTCTTCCGCGTAGGCGTTCATGGAACCCAGGGACTTCTGCCTGAGCCTGAAGTACTTGGAAGAAGCACCTCCCACAAAGATAGTGATAAAGTACATCACTACAACTGTGCCGAGCACCACCAGTACCAGAGGCACGCTGATCCTTACCATTGCAATGAACAGCGTTACCACCGTAAGCAGGGACGAGAACACCTGAGGTATGGAGTTTGACATAAGTTCCCTTACGTTATCTACGTCATTTGTGTAGACAGACATGATGTCTCCGTAGGGTCTGTTGTCGAAATACTTGATGGGCAGCTTCTGCATATGAGAGAACAGCTTGTAGCGTATCTCCTTAAGCACGCCGTTGCTTACCTGCACCAGAAGCAGGTTGAAGGTAAACGACGCCGCGATCGACAGCACGTACAGTCCGCCCAGCCCCATAATAGCACTGAAAAGTCCGGAAAAGTCCGGGTTTTCAACGCCCAGAAGCGGCTTGATGTAATCGTCTATAAGGGTGCCTGTGAATGTGGACGACCTTACGCTTACCAGCGCCTGCACTATCATTAGCGCAAGCGAGAATATGAACAGCGCAAGATACTTGCCCTGCATGAAAGACATGAGCCTGGTAAACAGCTTAACGCTGTTCTTGTCCAGCCTTATCCTTCCGTGAGCTGCAGCCTGAGATCCCGGACCGCGGGGAGTTTCTTCTTTTCTGGCCTTGTTATCAGTTTGGCTCATCGAAATCGCCTCCCTTCGTCTGAGATTCATATACTTCCTGATAGATAGTGTTGGAAGCCAGGAGCTCTTCGTGAGTTCCAATGCCGTTTATGCGGCCGTTATCCAGCACTATTATCTTGTCTGCGTCTTTTACTGAGCTGATGCGCTGCGCAATTATAAGCTTGGTGCAGGAAGGCATATATTCCTTGAAGCCCTTGCGTATAGCGCTTTCTGTAGCGGTATCCACGGCGCTTGTGGAGTCGTCCAGAATGAGTATCTTTGGACTGGAAAGAAGCGCTCTTGCTATGCAGAGCCTCTGCTTCTGCCCTCCGGAGAAATTGCTTCCGCCCTGCTCAACTTCTGCGTTCAGACCGCCTTCCATCTGGCTCACGTGGTCCCAGATCTGGGCTATCTTAAGGGCGTTTATGATCTCCTCGTCTGTGGCATCCGGGTTGCCCCAGCGCATGTTGCCTGCTACAGTGCCCTCGAACAGCACGTTCTTCTGAAGCACCATGGCAACGCTCTTTCTGAGCGCTGTAAGATCGTACTCCCTTACGTCCACGCCGCCTACCTTTACAGTGCCCTGGTTGGTGTCGTAGAGCCTTGGTATAAGCTGAACAAGGCTGGATTTACCGCTTCCTGTACCGCCTATAATGCCCACAGTCTGGCCGGACTCTATCTTAAAGGACGCGTCCTTAAGGCAAGGCTTTGCGCTTCCGTAAGCAAAGTCTACGTCGTCGAACTCTATGGAGCCGTCTGCAATATCAAATACAGGAGCTTCCGGCTCTGCAATGTCGGGAACAGCGTCCAGGACCTCTATGATCCTCTTTGCAGCCGCCTTGGACATCGTAAGCATAAGGATGAGCATGGAGGACATCATAAGGCTCATGAGTATCTGCATAACGTAAGAGATCATGCTCATGAGCTGGCCAGTGGTCATTACAGACTGGATAACAAAGCGCGCGCCTATCCAGGAGATCAGAAGCATGCTTGCGTACATGCAAAAGCTCATCAGCGGGTTATTCAGCGCCACTATGCGCTCCGCCCTGATGGATGTATCTCTTACATCGGAAGCTACTTTATCGAACTTTTCGGTCTCTTCATTTTCCCTTACGAAGGTCTTGACCACCCTAATGCCGCGGACGTTCTCCTGAACTACGGTGTTCATGTTGTCGAACAGGGAGAACACCCTCTCAAACAGAGGGAAGGCCTTCTTCATGATTATGAACAGGCCTATGCCAAGTATGGGAAGAGTGCCCAAGAACACCAGAGGAAGCCTGCCGTTGATGCGGAACGCCGCCACCAGCGCAAAGATAAGCGTTGTAGGCGCTCTGAACAGCATCCTTGTAAGCATCATGAAGCACATCTGCACCTGGGTTATATCCCTGGTGATCCTTGTTACAAGGCCCGCCGTGGTGAACTTGTCCACGTTACTGAAAGAGAACCTCTGGATGTTGTAATACATGTCCTTGCGGACATTCATGGCAAAGCCTGCGGCGCCTGTGGATGCAAACACCCCGCCAAGCACACCGAACAGCATGGACAAAAGCGCAAGGAACAGTAGCTTAAAGCCCATGCTCCTTACGAATTCCATGTTGCCTACGTCTACGCCTTTGTCTATAAGATCCGCCATGTACATGGGGATCAGGACGCTCAGCACGACCTCGGCCATTACCATGATCGGCGACAGGAAGGCAAAAATCTTGTACTCCCTGACACATTTCGCCAATCGTTTGATCATATTTGCAAATACCTTTCTGAATAGAGTATCAATAACCTGAATCTACAATAAACTTCAGATTTCCGCTTTGGTCGAACCAGTAGCGCATCAGAAGATCCTCGTAGCTGTACACCTCTGTTATGTGGCGCCCGAGTATGTAGGTGTATTCCTCCAGATCGTAAGCGGTCTTAAGGAATTTTTCTTTATCGTAGCCCATCTTTTCCAGGAAAGCTTCCGGATCCGACTGCTCTCCGCTAACGGCATCGTAAACGTACCTGTTTATCTTGGAGACCGATCCGGAGCCATAGGCAGAACCGTAGGTGGTGGTAACTACTATCTCGTAGTAATTGCCGAAACGGAACACCTCGTAGTCCGAAACGTAGCTTATGTACTCGCCGAAGTCCTCCTTGGCAAGGGACTGTTCTGTCTGGGAAAGCTCGTATGAGAACTCTTCCCTGATAAGCTTGTTGAGAGCCTCCGCGCCGGGAAGATCGTCCTTTATCTTGGGGATGCGTATGTCGAAGATGATCTTTTCCGGGATGTTAACGTAGAACACGCGCATATCCGCGGTGACGTCCGCAAAGGCCGGGCGCACGTAGGTGCTGTTTTCCTCAAACCATCCAAGAGTCTTAAGCTCCCTGGCGTTATCCACTTCCACTATAAGATCTATGTTGCTGGTCCTGGTGTTGTTCTGCTCCTTTACAGTTTCCGTGTATATGCATTCGCAGGAAACTATGCTGCCGGCAGCATTCACCTTGTAGTAAGCTGTAATGTCCGAAAGCGTACGCTCGGAGGCCTCGGCATCCACGCTTACGATAACGTTATGGACGCTGGGCTTGATGCTCAGCGTATAGGTAGTGCCGTCGAAGCTTATCTTACTTACAGCGGTCCTTTCCGGGATGGTGCTTATAAGAGATTCCGGAAACGGAAGATCGTTGCAGCCGGACTGAGCAGCACCCTCCTTCCAGAGCACTTGCTTGTTGCCCATATCCTTAAGGGTGTAGCTGTATCTGATGCCGCCTACCTGCAGGGTACCAAGGTAGGGATCCTCGTTTTCGTTGTAGTAGACGCGTATGAAGCTTACAGCGCCGTTGTCTTCCCTGTAGTAGTCTGTCTGGCTCTTTTCTGTGCCGCGGTTTATTACATTGTTGCCGCTGTCTGCTACTATGGTAACGGTCTTGTAGTTTCTGTATATGCTAAGTCCGCCCTTTTTACCTAGGGCCTTAGCGCAGATCTCGGAAAGATCGTCGTAGAGCTCGTCTTCGGTAACAACGGGTGCTGTGTTTTCCGTGTTGGACGGAACATCTCCGCCGGGGCTTACATTATTAGCCGGTACATTGCTGCTGTTATTTGAAGGAGCAGCGTTGTTGCGCCTGCTTACGCCGCAGGCCGAAAGTGCCAGCGCCGCGCAAAGAAGCAGCACAAGAACAGACGATATCTTTTTTATATCAGTAGCACGCATGGTGTCCTCCGCATTGGTTGCAATTTTTTATATTATATATAAAACTGCCTCCATAATAAAGAAAAGATTTGTTGTTTTTGTGAAGAATCCACCACTATCCCGTTCATTTTTTGTAACGAAATATTACAAATAAATAAACAGGTGTTTACTTTTCATCCGCAGCATAGTATAATCTCAAAAGTAAACGGGGGTTTATTATTATGGCTCAGGTACTT
Organism: Anaerovoracaceae bacterium; assembly: GCA_045541015.1. Taxonomy (GTDB): domain Bacteria; phylum Bacillota; class Clostridia; order Peptostreptococcales; family Anaerovoracaceae; genus RUG13409. The sequence goes on from JAZQIH010000058.1 coordinate 16,693, forward strand.
AAAGAAGAAGTTCGCAACAACATACTCAAAAATGCCCGCGAAGAATTCTCGGACGTAGGCTTCGAGAACGCTTCCATGCGAAGCATTGCTGCCAAAAGCAAAATGACAGTGGGCAATCTCTACCGCTACTTCAAAAGCAAGGACGATCTCAACGAAACTATAGTCTCCCCTACCTACAAGCTTATAGACGATCTTGTTGCAAGGCTCACCGGCGGCAAACTGCGCCTTGGAGACAGCGGAGAAGTCCTTAACGTAAGCCCGGAAGACCTCCGGGGCATGCTTCAGGGCCTCAGCAGCGGGCTGGTAGACATATATAAAGATCACCGCATAGAGATCAACATACTGATGATGGGGTCAAGGCTCAACAAGGAGCTGACTGCATGGGTGTCATCAGCCATAGCGGACCTTATCAGCGCGTCTTATAAAATAGACAAAAGCAACCCGGTAGTAAAGACCTTGTCTATTTGCTATGCGGACGCCATCTTCGAGGGCATGAAGACCATACTCAGAAACGCAAAACAGTACGATGAAACACTGAAAAAGACAGTCAGCATCTACCTCAACTCCTATCTTATGATGCTTGAGCACAATGTACTCAGTTTTTAAAAGGGGCAGCAAATGTCATTCATAGAATTCGAAAAAGTAAGCAAGATATACAAGATGGGCGAAGTTGAGATACGCGCCCTGGACGATGTTTCATTTGAGATAGAAAAAGGAGAATTCGTTGTTATCCTTGGAAACAGCGGAGCCGGAAAGACCACTATCCTCAACATCCTGGGCGGAATGGACACCCCTACCACCGGCACCATAAACGTGGACGGCAACATAATATCCAAGGCCACAGACAGGCAGCTTTGCGATTACAGGCGCTTTGATATAGGCTTCGTGTTCCAGTTCTACAACCTGGTGCAGAACCTGACCGCCAGGGAAAACGTGGAGCTGGCCACCCAGATCAGCCCGGAGTCCCTGGACATTGAAGAAGTGCTGCGGGACGTGGGCCTGGAAAACCGCATGGATCACTTTCCCGCCCAGCTTTCCGGCGGTGAACAGCAGCGGGTGGCCATTGCCCGCGCCTTGGCCAAGAACCCCAAGCTGCTGCTGTGCGACGAACCCACCGGCGCCCTGGACTACAGCACCGGCAAGTCCATTCTGCAGCTGCTGCAGGATACCTCCCGCCGCACCGGCATGACC
>JAZQIH010000059.1:0-4019 GCA_045541015.1 Anaerovoracaceae bacterium
GTCCTGATGCCCGGCGATAAGGGCCACATGGCAAAGAAATACAAGTCCGACGGCACGCTCCTGAAGACCCTTGACAAGGACGGCGGCATCACAAAAGCAGAACTGCAAAGAACTGCAGTAAACGTCCTAAAACTTGCAGCAAGGCTTCACTGCTGAAAACGATACAGTCCGTCAACGCAACATAGTGTTCAGTTATATGAAAGGCCAAACAATGAAAACACCCAAGCTTCCGGCAAGCCGGATAACCAGTGCCGATGTAACAAACAAGGAAAGGTGGATAGGCTACCTGTTGGGCCCCGCCGGAACGCTTCTTTTCAACGCGGTCCTGGCCACCTACCTAAACGTATTCTACACAGATGTTCTTAAACTCACGGGCGTCTGGGGCGGAATGTTCCTGATGATATTCCCGATAATTTCAAAGATCATCGACGCGGTCACGAACATAGTGATGGGCCAGATCATAGAGCGCACGCGCTCCAAAGAAGGCAAGGCCCGCCCCTGGCTGCTTCTGTCAGGCATACTGGTCCCAATAACCGGCGTGCTGCTGTTTGCAGTCCCAGCGGCGTCGCAGACAGTCCAGGTAATCTGGGTCATGCTGTCCTACAACCTCTACTATTCAGTTGCAGCCACGATCTACAACATGAGCCACGGTCTGATGGTGCCGCTCTCCACAAGGAACATCACCCAGCGAGGCAGTCTTTCAGTGTTCAACAACATCTCTTCCGTGATGGTCTCCGGCATAGTTGTGGCGCTGATCTTCCCCATGCTGGTGATGCCTGCGCTTGGCGCGGACAAGTCCAAATGGCTGCTGGTGATGAGCCTGCTGGCAATACTCGCATTCCCGCTGACCATGCTTGAGTACTTCTTCACCAAGGAGAGGATCACAGAGGAGATCCAGGGCAGCGAGGAGACTCACCCAATAAAGGAGCAGCTTTCCGCACTTTTCCACGACAAGTACTGGCTGCTGATAGCTGCTTACTTCCTGATATCCAACCTCGGCGCTTATTTCAAGAACTCCGCGCTGGTATACTACTGCAACTATGTGCTCGGCACCTACAACGACGGAGTGACCCAGATGATGGTATCCGTGATAGGCGGCATCCCGATGGGTATAGGCATATTTGCGGTCTGGCCCCTTGCAAAGAAATTCGGAAAAAGAAACGTCACAATGGTCGGTTTCGTGCTTTATGCCATAGGCGGCGCGATATGCCTTTTAAACCCCCGGAACATGGTGATAGTCCTGATAGGACAGTTTATCAAGAATATGGGCGGACTCCCCAGTTCCTACATATTCTCGGCCCTGATGGCAGATGTTCTGGACCACATTGAGTGGCGTTACGATTTCCGGTGCGACGGCCTTTCCGCCTCCATCAACAGCATAGTCGTGACTGTTGTCGCAGGCATAACAAGCGGCGTGCTGAATTTCTGCCTTGCAAAGACCGGCTATCTGGCGCCGGAATTCGACGCCGCGACCGGCATCACAACAGGCTTCGTGCAGAACGCTGCTACCCAGAACGTATTCATTTTCTTCTTCCTGGGGTTTGAGATCATAACAGCAGTGATACTTATCGCGCTGCTCTTTAAGCTGGATATCGAGAAAAAGATAGGGGCAGAGCAGGCGGAGATCAAGGCCAGAAGAGAAGCCGGCAAGCCTGGCGCTTAAGGACAGGGCAGATCATACGCAAAGGAGAAATGATGAAGGCAACAAGACTTCGCTGCGAGTATCTTAAGGATCCTCTCGGCATAGATATACAAAACCCCCGCCTGATGTGGAACTGCGACGCGAAGCAGAGCGAAGCTAGTCCTTATAAGGGCGACGGCGGAATAAGTCAAAGCGCGTATCAGATAGTCTGCGCCAGCAACGGGAAAACGGTGTGGGACAGCGGCAAGGTGGAGAGCTCCTCCATGCAGGCGGTATATCCCCTGCCCTTAAAAAGCCGCGAGCACATAGACTGGAAAGTCCGACTGTGGAGCACGGATAACGCCGGCGCTGAAGCTTCGGGAAGCAGCGGCGCGCAGCCCGGCGAATGGGCCTGCGCAAGCTTTGAGATGGGCTTGCTTGAGCCCTCCGACTGGACTGCCAAATGGATCAGCGGAGACTACGCTCCCACTAAGAAGGAGCGCTACCCGGCAGACTGCTTTATGAAGGTCTTTTCCGCCTTCGATGTTGAAAAAGCCCGGCTATACATTACAGCCTACGGACTTTACGAGGCGCAGATCAACGGCAGGAAGTGCGGAAACTTCGTGATGGCGCCGGGGCATACCGACTACAACAAGCGGGTGCAGTACCAGACCTACGATGTGACGGATCTGATCCGGGACGGCAAGAACGAACTTTCCGTGCAGCTGGCGGGCGGCTGGTACCGCGGAAGCTGCGGCGCTTGGGGCCTCACCTGCGAGTACGGAGTGCAGACAAAGCTCCTTGCGCAGCTGGAACTGACTTTCAGTGACGGCCGCAGCACGGTCATTGGCACCGACGGCAGCTGGCAGTGGAGCAACGACGGCCCCATTCGCTTTGCGGACAATAAGGACGGAGAGGTGGTGGAAGCGTTCCGCACGCCTTCCTACCGCGGCATGGCAAGGGAGACAACGCACAGCGTGGTGCCCACGGCATCCGACAACGTTCCGGTAACAGAGCACGAGCGCTTCCGCCCCGTCATCAGCAAGGCCCCAAACGGCAGATGGCTGCTGGATTTCGGCCAGAACCTGGCCGGCTATATTGCCTTCAAGATCCATGCCAGGGTGGGCCAGAAGATGCTTTGGAGCTTCGGCGAGATGCTGGACGCGGATGGCAACCTGACGCTTAAAAACATACAGTGCGTCGGAAAGAAAAAGATCTCGCCCTTGCAGCAGATAGACTACACCTGCGGCGAAGGCCTTAACGAATACAAGACCAGATTCGCGGTCTTCGGCTTCCGCTACGCGGAGGTGGAGACCGAGCTGGAGCTGAAGGCTGAGGATATAGAGGCCATAGCGGTGTACTCCGATATGGAGCAGACCGGAAGCTTCGATAGCTCAAACGAGCTTTTGAATAAGTTTGTGTCAGCCACGGTCTGGTCTGCCAAGTCCAACAGCCTGGACGTGCCGACCGACTGCCCGACCAGGGAGCGCCACGGCTGGACCGGGGATGCTCAGATCTTCTTCGGAACCGCATCGTACCTGTTTGACTACGCAGCTTTCGCGAAAAAGTACCTAAAGGATGTCTTTGACTGGCAGAAGAAGGACGGCCGGCTGCCCCAGATCGCGCCCTACGGCGGCGTAGATTTTTACATGTGGACCCTGAACGGTTCCGTGGGCTGGTCGGATATTGGGATACTTCTTCCATACCGCTTTGCGCAAAAATACGGAGACCCCGGGATACTGCGCGAATACTACGACCGCATGAAAAAATACGCCGGGTTTATGGAAAGACGCATCTCCCCGGACGGCGTAGTGCGCCAAGGCCAGAGCTACGGCGAATGGGCTGAGCCAGCAGACGTAAAGCCCAACGACTGGAAAGACATGATACTTCCGCACCCGGAGGTCAGCACCGCTTACACAGCCTACGTGCTGCGCTGCATGGCAGAAATTGCGGAAACGCTCGGAAAAGCTGAGGATGCGGAGCACTACAGGAAAGTCTCCGGAAAGTGCGCCGATGCCTACAGAAAGACCTTCGCAAAGGACATGGATACCGACAGGCAGGCACTGCTGGTAAGGCCGCTGGCATTTGGCCTTCTGGATGAAAAACAGATGGCCTTCGCAAAAGACCGCCTGATAAAAGCGCTTGATAACTACGGCTGGAGGCTCGGCACAGGATTCCTCTCCACACCTCTGATACTGGACGTGCTGGCTGATATCGACATCGAAGCCGCCTACAAGCTCCTTGAAAACGAGGAGATGCCGGGCTGGCTGTTTATGCCGAAGAGCGGCGCCACTACGATCTGGGAAAGCTGGGAAGGAACGGCTGCCCAGGGCGGCATAGCGTCCCTGAACCACTATTCCAAGGGTGCTGTCTGCGAATGGCTGTTCAAGACCATGTG
>JAZQIH010000060.1:0-8945 GCA_045541015.1 Anaerovoracaceae bacterium
AGCAAAATATCTCTCCAACTCCTTGGCTCACAGAACGACATGGCTACGATCCGACTTCCGAGCGAGTTTACATGCCTTACGCCACCGGTGTCTTTTACCTTTTCATCTATTGCCGATTCTATGACCTTCATAAGTATCAGCAGTACAAGGAAAAGGATAACGATCAGGCCTGCCCTTACCAGCGGCCGCAGGTAAGCTTTTGCCGCTGCTTTTACCGCATCTTCTGCGGCGGCCTTGGTTCCGGCTTCATTCAGCTGGCTGCCTGAAGGCTGGCTGTCCAGGTAATTTTTCATTATTTCCTGGGCTTTTTTCAGAGCTTCCCTGGTCGGCCCCATAAGGTTTTCCTTGGTGAAGCCAAACTGCTCCGCTATTTTAAGTATGTCCTCCGGGATGCCGGAATCGAAGAAATCGTCCGGAATCTCGGTATCCAGGAACTCATCTATCTTTTTTTCCGTGGTATTGGAAAGGATAGCGCCCAGATTTATGTGCAAAGACGGCTCTGTTACCAGCTTTTCCAGCTTGTCTGAAAACGCCGGATACACCAGATCCGTTACCGGCCCGGTAAGGAAACCGGAAAACACTACAGAAAGTATCAGGGCAGCCACTACGATGACAAGAGATATCACCGATTTGAACAGACCCCTTACTGCTCCGACTATAAGACTGATCAGCAGAATAACTGCAATAACAATGTCTATGATAAGACCTGGTGACATAAATAGTACCCTCCTTTTGAGATTATTAGTATACCACAAAGATGTGATGATATGTTAAAATAATTATATGAGCGTGCTTTATGAACTTGCAGGCATCATGGATGCCGCCAAAAAAGAATACAACGAGCTCGAAAAAGGCGATAAAGCCTTCGAAAAAGGCGAGATCTTCTGCGGAGACAACACAGCTTTTCTGGCTGAGCACTGCCTCTGCAAGGAAAACAAGGTGGACCTGATCTACATAGACCCTCCATTCTTTTCGGGCGCCAACTACAAAGCCAGGATACAGACAGAGGACGGTATAGAAAATCCCCTTGCCTACACGGACAAATGGGGCAGCCTTTCCGAATTCCTGCAGAGCATGGCCTTAAGGCTCATGCTTATGAAGGATGTCCTGGCGGACACCGGCCTTATAGCCGTACATCTGGACCCGCGGGCATCGCACTACATAAAGGTGCTTATGGACGAGATATTCGGCCCTGCCCGCTTTGTTAACGAGCTTATCTGGAGCTACAAATCCGGAGGCGCAAGCATCAAGAGCTTTGCAAGAAAGCACGACACCATACTGCTCTACTCCAAGACAGGAAAGTACTACTTCAAACCGCAGAAGGAGCGCTCCTACAACCGGGGCGGCAAGCCCTACAGGTTCAAGGGCGTTGAGGAATACAAGGATGAAGACGGCCGCTGGTACACGCTGGTCAACAGGAAGGACGTCCTTAGCATAGATATGGTGGGACGCACGTCTTCTGAGCGTACGGGGTACGCCACTCAAAAGCCTGTAAAGCTGCTGGAGATACTTATCGAATCCTGCTGCCCCGAAGGCGGCCTTTGCGCGGACTTTTTCTGCGGCAGCGGATCTTTGGGAGATGCAGCAAGGCGCCTTGGCAGGAACTTCGTGCTCTGCGACAAATCCCCTCTTGCCATAGAAATAAGCAAGCGCAGGCTATACGCCGAAGAGCAGCTTACTATAGGCGATATCTGACGAAGACCCGCACGCGCTAGATTTTAAGGATCTGCCATGAAAAAGGAAACTATCTGGACATATAATTTCACGCTGCTGACCCTTATGACCTTCGTGTCCTATCTTGGACAGAATTCTATCTACTCCCTGCTGCAGCTGCACATGAAGGGGCTTGGCACTACAGGCACCCTTACAGGCTTTGTGATAGGCATCTCATCCGGCCTGGCGCTGCTGTCGAGACCGTTTGCGGGTTCAATACTGGACAGCGCCAGGAAAAAACCGCTTCTGATTCTCTGCACAGCTTTGTATTCTGTGGCTATCTACGGCTACGCCATATCCGTAAACGTGGCGCTTACGCTTTTGTTCCGCATCATATTCGGCCTAGCTATGATATTCTCCGGCGCGCTTACCATGGCCATGGCAACAGAAGCGCTCCCCAAAAGCAAAATAGCATCCGGCATAGGGGTGTTCTCCCTGTTTGCCGTTATATCCACAGCGCTTGGTCCTATGATAAGCCTTGCGGTTGCGGAAAAGCTTGGCACAGCCGCAGCATTCATTCTTTGCGGAACGCTCAATACGATTGGTCTTGCGCTCTGCTTTGCCCTTAAATATCCCAAAGAAGAAAAGAAACAGATAAAAATAGATGTCAGAGGAGCTTTTGCAAAAGAGGCTGTTGTCCCGTCAGTCCTCATGTTCCTGCTGCAGCTTGCGGTTGCAGGTATGACATCTTTTCTTGTGCTCTACGCGGACTCCAAAAGTATTACGGGAATGTCCTGGTACTACGCGGTGAACTGCGTTGTACTGGCGGCCCTAAGGCCTTTTATAGGAAAGATATCGGACCGCTTCGGAATAACAAAGACGCTGCTCCCTGCCATAGTAGTGTTTGCGGCAACGCTCATATACCTGCCAACGATAAAGTCTACAGGGATGCTCCTTGCTGTTGCGGCAATACACGCCATAGGCTACGGAACGGCCTATCCGTCGGCGCAGGCGCTGTGCATGAAGCTTACCCCGCCGGAAAAACACGGTGCCGGCAGCAACACCTTCTATCTGTGCTTTGACGCAGGGCTGTTCGTTGGCCCCATGATAGCCGGCGCGATCAAAGACTACGCAGGCTTTGAGACCATGTACCTATTATCGGTCATACCTCTTGCTGCCGCCTTCTTGATGATCCTTATCTGGAGCAGGAAAAACAAAGATCTTAACGCCTAGCTGATGCATTAAGAAAAGCGTCCCTCAGTTTCCTGAAGGACGCTTGTTTTTTGTTTGGATCAGCGGATCCGGATATCAGTTGTTGCCGTTTCCGCCGTTGCCGGAGTTATTGTTTCCGCCGTTGTTTCCACTGTTGTCTCCGGAATCATCACCAGGGTTTTCTTTATCCTTGTCCTTATCCTTGTCCTTATCCTTATCGTCAGGATCGGGTTCTGGATCTGGTTCGGGTTCCGGAACGTCTATATCGTCCACGTTATACGTTGTGCCCCAGTATACCAGCGGTGAGATAGGATAGATATTGCTGTCCGGATTGTGCAGCGGGCAATAGAATCCGGGTATATCCAGTCCGTAGTCCCTGACGCTCTTCTGGATAGATTCCTTCTGAGCATCTCCCATCCTGCTGACCGGTGTGTACAGGCTGAAGGATGCAACCATTTCCTCCCAGGATATTCCTGCAGGACGCTGTACGCAGCTCTTTGTTCCTATACGTGTGCAGAGCGGTGTTGCAAGGTAGCCGGAATCAGCGCAGACAGAAACGATCTGCCTTGCATCGCTTGTTGTCTTTGGCTGAGTACCGCTGATAAAGATCTCGGATCTGATCTCATCGCCCGGAGTGAGCGCTGTCGGAAGCATTCCGGTCTTTCTGTCTACGGCAACAGTTACAAAGTTTCCTCTGAGATCGAAGGTGCCTCTTTGGTCGAGTGCTCCGACCTGCTCCATGATGACCCTCCACAGGTTTGCGGCGCGCGCACTGTCCTGCCCCATGGATATATTGGTATCGCAGCCTATCCAGGTTGCTGCGGAGTACCTTGGGATAACACCGCAGAACCATATATCGAACTGATCGGATGTGGTTCCTGTCTTACCTCCGGCAGGCTGAGATGCTATCCTTGCGCTGCGGCCGAGACCGTATTCAACGTTGGTCCTGAGTATATCGAGTACGAGCGATGATACGCTTTCGTCAAAGACTCTGGTGTGCTCCGGCTGAGATTCAAGTATTACATCTCCGCGCCTGTTGATGACCCTTGTGTAACAAGTGCACTCTATATGCTCTCCGTAGTTGCCGAAGGTAGAGTATGCAGAAGCCATCTCGAGCGGAGATATACCCTTGGACTGACCGCCCAGAGCCAGTGCAGCCGGGTTGATATCGTTGACCTCACCGCTCTTTACAAGGGTGGTGATACCCATCTTCTCCAGGTTGTTTACAAGATCCATAGGATCCAGTTCCCTGTAAAGATTTACTGCGCAGGCGTTAACAGAGCGCTCCAGCGCATCTCTGAGATAAGTTATACCAGTATAACCAGCATATACGTTCTTAGGCCATATCCTTCCGCCGGTAGCTCCGGGAGCATCGTCTATAGGATATGCGGCAGTGAATATGGTGCCCTCGCCTGCCCTTGCGTTGTCATAGCCTTTCTGAAGAGCTGTAGCATATACAGAAAGCGGCTTTATGGAAGAACCAGTCTGCCTTGGGGATGTAGCTCTGTTGAACAGCAGAGACCCCTTGATGCCTCTTCCGCCTATCATTCCGCGCAGATATCCGGTACCGTTCTCTACTATAGCAGTAGCGGACTGGGGCTGGACTATAGGAGTCTTCAGCATTACATATTTAGGATCTACCCTCAGACCGCCGTCTGCAGTCTCTGAAATACAATCAGGATAATCAGTAAAGAAGTCCGGAGAGATCCAGACATCTCCGTCAGCATCCCTTGTCTTGTACTTTGCCGGGATGTTGAGGTAGCTGCCGCTGATAGTGAACAGCGTATTGCCGTCCATGTAGTACATATCCTTGATATACAAAGCGACATCAAGGCCGGTAGCTATCTTTGTGTTGTAGATATTGAGCCTGGGGTTCTTGTAGATCTCCAGAGCTCCGTTCTCTTTTTTATCGAATTCCCCGGGATTGAACTTGAATGCACTGTCATTAGGATCAAGTATGAATCCCATGTTATAAAGCATTATCTTTGTGCCGTCATCATTGAGTATGTTCCAATGCGCATCTCTTTTGAGCGCGCCCTGCCTTACTACCGGGAAGTTGGAATCATCCGCGTAGACGGAATCCAGCACAGACTGGATCTTCGGATCTATTGTGGAGTAGATCAGAAGTCCGCCGGAGTACAGCTGGTCGTAAGCCTCTGTGTAGGTAAGTCCGTTCTTCTTCTGAAGGTCTGAGAGGACCTTTTTAACTACGTAATCAGAGAAGTAGGATGTCTCTACCTTTGTTTCGATGTTCATGCCCGGGTTGAGGTATCCTCTGATAGTCTCGGACTGAGCTACCGAATAGGTCTCATCGTCTATCTTGCCCTGGTCGTGCATCTGCTTAAGTACAGTCCAAAGCCTTGCCTGGCCGGCATCGTTGTAATAAACGGTCCAGACGGAATTGGAGGAGATTATATCGTAGGCAGATCTGTCCTGTATGGAAGACGTGGATATCCTCTTAAGAGGCGAATACGCCAGCGGGTTTTGCGGCAAGGCAGCTAGCATTGCGCATTCCACCAACGTCAGATCCTTTACATCTTTGTTGAAATACGCTTTGGCGGCCGCCCCCACGCCGTTGGTGTTGTAGCCAAGATAAACAGTGTTAAGGTAAGCCTCCAGTATCTGTTCCTTGGACATGGCCCGCTCTATAAGGATGGTGTAGTACGCCTCCCTTATCTTACGCACCATGGACCTTTCTGACTTCTGGCTGGACAGGAAGATGTTCCTTGCCAGCTGCTGGGTAATAGTACTGGTACCCTGGATCTTGGTCTTGAAGCCGGACTTTACGCTGTTCCAGATAGCGCCGAATATACGGACTACGTTAAATCCGTTATGATCCCAGAACGTCTTATCCTCTATGGAAATAAAGGCGTTCTTGAGGTTCTCCGGCAGGTCCTGGTAGTCTACGTTGTTGCGCAGGCCCTCGTTGTTTTTGTAGATATTCATCAGGATATCTCCGTTCGTATCGTACAAAACGGAGCTCTCCGACAGGATATCGTAGATGTTTCCGGGGTTGATCTCCGGAGATTCCTCTATAACTTTATAGACATAGTAACCGGCTGTTCCTACGCCTATCAGACCTACCACCAGGCACATAAGGAAAAGTACCCAAATACCATGAAGTATGGGGTGTTTTCTCCTTCCGGGCTTTACGGTCTTCTTTTTTGTACCTGCTGCGTTTGCAGCGGCTGCCTTCTCGGCACGTTTTTCTTTTCTGCTTTTCTTTTCCATCTTACCTTCTTCTGCCGCGGCTGCAGGCACTATGGCCGCATCTGACGCAGCAAGAGCAGAGGCTGCAGCTGCAGGCTCCTCCAAAGAGGCCCCTTTGCCTGCGAGGCTTTCATCCTCAGACGCTCCGGTTTGAAGACTGTTTTCGAGATCAGTGTCCGGGCTGCTCTGTTTGAACTGTTCTTTTATCTTGTCCAGTTCCGCAAGGGCATCCTGTTCATGCTCGATGCTGAAATTGTCAGTCATTTTCCCTTTCCCCCTCAAAAATGCTGTCCGCAAAATCCTGCGGACTGAATTTCTTCAGATCGTCTAATCCTTCTCCAAGACCGATGAACTTGACCGGAAGGTCGTATTCGTCGGCTATAGTTACGACGATACCGCCCTTTGCGGTGCCGTCGAGCTTGGTGAGCACTATACCGGTAAGATCAGCCACCTCGTTGAATTCCTTTGCCTGGGAGATAGCGTTCTTTCCGGTGGTCGCGTCCAGTACAAGGAGTGTTTCCCTGGCTGCGCCCGGGAATTCCCTGTCTATGACTTTATTCATTTTGGCCAGCTCGTTCATAAGGTTCTTCTTATTGTGGAGCCTGCCTGCTGTATCGCAGATGACTACATCTGTTCCCCTAGCCTTTGCAGCAGCAAGGCCGTCATATATAACGGCTGAAGGATCTGCGCCCTCTTTGTGCTTTATTACTGGCACGCCTACGCGGTCTCCCCAGATAGACAGCTGCTCTGCGGCTGCCGCCCTGAAAGTATCCGCTGCAACAAGAAGAACCGAGCTCCCCTGCTCTTTGAGCATATGGGCCAGCTTGGCTATAGTTGTTGTCTTTCCTACTCCGTTTACGCCTATCATCATTATGACGAGCGGTTTTTCAGAGCATAACTCAAGACGGTCCCCTTTGTCAAGCATTTCGGCGACTATATTGCGTATCTGCTGCTTTACTGAATCCGCGTCTTCGAGGCGCTGATGCCTTATATCGTCGCGGAGGCGGTCTATTATGCGAAGCGTTGTATCCACGCCGAGGTCGGACATTATAAGCTCTTCTTCGAGCTCATCCAGCATATCCTCGTCCGGGGTAGGACGCATCATGAATATATCGCCTATTTTTTTCGACAGCCTTCCGAAGAAGGACTGCTTTTCACCTAATCCCATGTTTTAGACCTCAAAATCATCGCCAAGGCGCAGTGAAAGCACCTTGGAAATACCGTGCTCCGGCATTGTTACGCCGTAGAGCGCGTCTGCGTATTCCATAGTAAGCTTCTGGTGAGTTACCAGAGCAAACTGCGTGTTCTCAAACTTGTGTATGTATTTAGCAAATGTTTCTATATTTGCCTCGTCCAGCGCGGCCTCTACCTCGTCCAGTATGCAGAACGGGGTGGGCTTGGAGCGCAGAACAGCAAACATCAGAGCCAGCGCCGTAAGAGTGCGTTCTCCGCCGGAGAGCAGAGATATGTTCTGAAGCCTCTTTCCTGGCGGCTGGGCCTCTATTTCTATGGCGGATTCCAGCGGGTGCTCCGGATCGCTCATGGTAAGGGACGCGTGGCCGCCCTTGAACAGCTCAGTGAATATAGCCTCGAAGTTTACGACTATGGCATCGAAGCTCTCCTTGAACTTGGTGCGGATAAGGTCGTCCATCTCGGTTATTACGCTGCGGAGCTCGTCCATGGCCTTCATGGCGTCGTCCCTCTGCACCGTAAGGAAATCGTAGCGCTGCTTAACCTGCTTGTATTCCTCTATGGCGCCCACGTTTACATCTCCGAGCGCTCTGAGCCTTTCCTTGTACTCCCTGGACTCCTTTAAAGCCCTGGACATTACAAAGTCAGGATCCTCCATGGCTGCTGCCTGAGCGTAGGTGAGCTCGTAGTCCTCCCAGAGCTTTTCCTTAAGCGTATCGGTCTGGGAATCGAAGCGGGCTGCCCTTACGTCTGCATCGTGCCTGCGCATCTGCTTTTCGTAGACATCCTTGTCCAGGACGGCCTTTTCCTCCTCCATTGCGGAGGCGTTTGCAGCCAGCTCCTGGCGCTTTGAACCAAGCTGGTCTATCTCGTCCTGCAAGGCCTTCTTTTCTTCCTCTGCCTTTGCCAGTATGTCTGCGGCTCCGCCGGAGAATGCTTCTATCTGGGCAGCTGCGTTGCGGGCCTTTTCCAGCTCGGTCTGCTTTGCCTGAATGTCTTCTTCAAGCTCTGCAACTGCCTTGCGGGCCAGTGTCAGCATGGACTCTGCGTTCTGAGCTGTAAGCTTTGCCTCGTTTTCCGCAAGCCTTGCGGCAGTCTCCTCCGACTGCGCTTTTGCAAGCTCCTGCCTGCTGTTTTCGGCTGCGGCTGCAAGCTCTTCTATCCTGGCCTCTGTGCCGGCGGCATCCTTTTCGCAGGCTGCGGCCTTTTCTTCCATGGCAGCTATCTGCTTTTCGGCGCCGAGTGCTTCTGTCTTAAGTTCCGCAAGCTCTGCAAGGCGCTTTTCTTCTGCGCCTGCAGCGTCTGTAATGGCCTGGCGTGCAGTATCCAGCTCCCTTTCGAGTATGACCTTTTTAAGATCGTTTTCCTTGATCTTATCTTCCGCGCGGTGCTTGTCATCCGCTGCGGAGAGTATCTTTGCCTCCGCGCTTCTGCGAAGCTCCTCCGCGCGCTTAAGGTCTTCACCGAGGGCTTTTATCTTGCTGTCCAGCTCTTCTTTTTCAGCTTTTCTGCTGAGAATGTTGGCTGTGTTGTTTTTAAAGCTTCCGCCTGTAACAGCGCCGGCGGGGTTTATGACTTCGCCTTCCAGTGTTACAAGCTTGTGCGGTCCGTGCTTTTTGGAAATGGCTATGGCGTTGTCCAGATCATCCACGATAACAACGAAGTCGGAGGCCAAGCGG
>JAZQIH010000061.1:0-8537 GCA_045541015.1 Anaerovoracaceae bacterium
TTTTGTCTTCCTAAGACCGCTTGGCCTCCGACTTCTCATAACTGTAAGATCCAGAAAGTACGGCCACACCGGCGTTACTATCTACGCATATCCCGATGAGGCTTCAGAGGAGGTCACCGAATGAAAAAGGGCTTTTGCTGCGGCACTTTCGATCCTATAACCGTAGGACATGTGGATATTATAGAAAGAGCAGCCAGGCTCAGCGATAAGCTGGTAATAGGCGTTGTGGTAAACTACGCCAAGAACAGCTATTTTACACTTGAGCAGCGCACCGCAATGGTAAAAGCTGCTGTTTCGCATATCAAAAACGTGGAGGTGGTGTCTTTCTCGGACCATCTGCCTACCTACGTTATGAATGAAGGCTTCGATTTTATAATCAGGGGCCTGCGCAACGAGAGCGATTTCGACTACGAGATAGGCCTTGCGCAGCTTTACGATTACTTCTTCAAAGGCTCCTGCGAAACAGTATATATAATGACAAAGCCGGAGTATTCCTACATCAGCTCCACCATAGTCCGCCAAAATTTCGAACTGGACGCGGACGTCAGCGGCTGGGTGACTCCGTCTGTATACAAGCTTATGAAAGAATTTAAAAATAAATAGGAGGATGCTATGAAAGTATTGGAACTTCTTGACGAACTTGACGAGATCATAGAACTCGCGGCAAACGTTCCTGTCGTAAGGAAGGTAATGGTAGATCCCAACGAGATCACCGAGATCGTTAAAGAGATACGCCTGGAGCTGCCCGATGAGATCCAGCAGGCTCAGTGGATCAAGAACGAGCGCCAGAGGATACTGGACGAGGCAAAGGCCGAGTACGACAACATCATTAAGGACGCTCAGGATAAGGCTGCTCAGCTTGTTGAACAGGACGAGATAACCGTAAAGGCTAAGCAGAGAGCAGAGGAGATACTCCGCATAGCAAAGGAGAACTGCTCCGTTATGAAGATGTCCATCCTGGACTACACAGACGGCATGCTCTACAATCTTCAGGAGAAAGTGGACCAGATGTACGCTACATACTTCACCGATATGTACGACGATCTGCAGAGCACCTTCGAGAAGATCAACACCAATATCGCAAACAGCCGCAACGAAGTCAAAGACCAGATATACAAGTCCCAGAACTCGGAGGAGTAATGGTAACTGCAGGCATAATCTGCGAATTCGATCCGTTTCATAACGGGCACCTGTACCTGCTGGAAACTGCCAGAAAAGAACTTAAAGCAGACCGCATAGTCTGCGTTATGAGCGGAAGTTTTACGCAGCGCGGAAAGCCGGCCGGATGGGATAAGTTTGCCAGGGCACGGGCTGCTGCAGCTTGCGGTGCGGACCTTGTACTGGAGCTGCCTTTTGCATACGCTGTAAACTTTGCGGACCTTTTTGCAAGGGGCGGAGTGCGCGTTCTGGATAGGCTTGGCTGCGTGGATTATTTGGTGTTCGGAAGCGAATGCGGAGATACGGAAAGGCTCAAAAATGCGGCAGAGCAGGCATTGAAAGAAGGCGGCAGGCAGAGCATAAAAGAGCAGCTTTCTTCGGGCGAGGCTTACGCAAAGGCTGTAACCACTGCATCTTCGGATCCGGCGCTTTTTGAAGAGCCAAACGATACACTTGCAGTCTGCTACATAAAAGAGCTGATTAGACAAAACAGCTGTATAAAGCCTTATGCTGTAAAGCGCTTAAACGCTATGCACGGCGCAGTAGAGGCTTTAGACGGCTTTGCATCCGGGTCCTATATCAGAGATCTTGCTGCAAAGACAGGTTCTCTGGAGGCTGTAAAAGACCTCATCCCGGAGAAGGCTTATAAAGAGCTTTCGGTATGCAGCGTCTGGACCGCAGAAGACGAAGAAAGGCTTTTTGCTATCGTTCGCTCTGCTGTTTTAAGGTCCTCGGCAGAGGATATTGCCTGCGTTCCGGAAGTCTCGGAAGGCCTGGAGAACCGCATAAAAGCATGCGTCTGCAGCGCTGCGGACATGGACAGCTTCATCAAAGGCATAAAGTCCAAGCGCTACACTTACGCAAGGGTGGCAAGGGCGCTCATGCAGTTTGTCTGCGGCTTTACCAAAGCGGACCTGGAGCTTTTCGAAAAGGAAGAGGCTTGCTACGCCAAAGTGCTTGCGTTCAACAGCAACGGAGCATCAGTCCTTAAAGACGCGGCGGCAAAAAGCTCAATTGATATAATATCCAACGTCAACAAAGCCTCAGTATCAAGCGCTGCAGCGCAGAAAATGCTGGAGCTGGATATCAAAGCGGCGGATATGTACAGCATTATAAAGGGCCGCCCCATAGATAATTATTCTGATAAAATATGCGTTCCTACGCAGATAAAATAAGGAAGGTAACATAATGATCATTTTGGTTATCAACAGCGGAAGTTCTTCTCTTAAGTATCAGGTCATAGACATGACCAACGAGAGCCTCCTTTGCAAAGGCATCGCCGAAAGAATAGGCATCGAAAACGCCTTCATAAAACATCAAAAGGGCGATGTTGAAAAGGTCTTCGATTTCGAGATGAAGGACCACACCGCAGCATTCAACCACGTACTGGAAGTTATAACTGATCCGGAAGTCGGCGTTATCAAGAGCAAGGACGAGATAGGCGCTATAGGCCACAGAGTACTCCACGGCGGAGAAAAGTACGCTTGCAGCATTCTCGTAGACGACGATGTTATGAAGGCTATCGAGGACTGCATTCCTCTCGGACCTCTCCACAACCCCGCAAACCTTATGGGTATCAGGGCTTGCATGGAGCTCATGCCAGGAAAGCCTAACGTAGCAGTATTCGATACCGCTTTCCACCAGACCATGTCCGAAGCCAGATACATGTATCCGCTCCCGTACGAATACTACGAAAAGTACCACGTAAGAAAGTACGGCTTCCACGGAACAAGCCACAGGTTCGTAAGCAAGGCAGCTGCTGAGTATCTCGGAAGAGATCCCAAGGGCCTTAAGATTGTTTCCTGCCACCTCGGAAGCGGCGCTTCCATCTGCGCTATAGAAGACGGCAAGTGCGTAGACACAAGCATGGGTCTTACACCGCTTCAGGGCATAATGATGTGCACCAGGTGCGGAGATATCGATCCCGCTGCAGTAACCTTCATCGAAAGCAAGGAAGGCCTTACTCCTCAGCAGATGGACACTATAATGAACAAGAAGTCCGGTATGCTGGGCGTCTGCGGCTACTCCGATGCCAGAGACGTTACCGCAGAGATCGCAAAGGGCAACAAGAAGGCAGTTCTTGCATTCGATATGTACGTAGACAGGATCAAGAACTACATCGGCGCATATGCAGCTAAGATGAACGGTATAGACGTTCTTCTCTTTACCGCAGGCGTAGGTGAGAACCACGTTGGCCTCCGCTCCATGATCTGCAAGGACCTCGAATTCTTCGGCATCAAGCTGGACGAGGAAAAGAACAAGGTTAGGGGAACAGTGGACATCTCCGCTGCTGATTCCAGAGTAAAGATCCTTGTTATACCCACCAACGAAGAGCTGATGATAGCTCGCGACACTTATGAGATAATCACAAAATAAGCTGCGCATAGTATAAAAAAGTTCACGAACTCAAAAACTTCTACTTGACAAGGTGAAGGTTCGTCATTAAACTATAGAGGTTGATTTTTCAAGAAGGAGGAATGTCACATGGCAACACCTAAAAGAAAAACGTCTAAAGCTATTACGAGCCAGAGGACCAAGGCTAACATGAGGAAGACCGGTCCCGCTCTTTCGCTTTGCCCGCAGTGCCATCAGCCCAAAATGCCTCACAGGGTCTGCCCGAACTGCAACTATTACGATGGTAAGGCAATCGTTGAAGAGTAAACTTTAAAGATTTTTACTTTAGCTAAAGACAGATTTTTTAGAAACTCCCGGACGCGGGAGTTTCTTTTTTAGCCTTGATCATCTTGAACGTTGGTCTTCATCAGACTATAATATTAAATATGTTTAAACAATTATTTGTCAAACTAAAAGAAGCACTGTTCTCAGTGCTGCCTGTATCGCTTCTGGTGATAGCAGCCGACATCATCGGCATAGTATCATTCGAGACAAAAGACTTAATTACATTCTGCGTTTCTTCAGTATTCCTGATGATAGGCATTGCGCTTTTCAATCTGGGCGCTGAAATGTCAATGACTCCAATGGGAGAGTATGTAGGCAACGGACTTACCAAGGCCGGTAAACCCCTCACATTGCTGGTAACGTGTTTTGCCATGGGTCTTTTCATAACCATAGCAGAACCGGATCTTTCCGTACTTGCGGACCAAGTGAGCAGCGTTATTGATCCCATGAAGCTTATAATCTACGTAGGAGTCGGCGTAGGCCTTTTCCTTGTTATAAGCATGATCAGGGTCTTCAACAACAAGGAGCTTTCTCCCTTCCTCCTGTTCTTCTACATGACGCTGTTTTCTATAGCAGCGCTTCTGCTTCAGGACGGAAAGGGAAGGCTGCTTCCGCTTGCATTCGATTCCGGCGGAGTTACCACAGGCCCTGTTACAGTGCCTTTCCTTATGGCACTTGGCGTTGGTATAGCCCAGGCTGTGGGCGGCAAGAACGCAACGGAAAACAGCTTCGGAAGCATAGCATTATGCTCCGTTGGCCCCGTGCTTGCGGTGCTGATACTTTCGCTTTCATCCGCCGGCCAGACGACTTACCATCTGCCTGATTTTTCAGCCGAGACAGCCACTTCCGCAGGTGCCATCTTAACGCTGATAGGCGAAGTTTCGCTTGATGTTCTGCGCTCTTTGGCACTAATAAGCGCCTTCTTTATGCTTATACAGTTCTTCATCCTGAAGCTGCCTAAGAAGGCTCTGATCAGGATTGGCGTTGGCCTTCTCTACACCTTCGTAGGCCTGGTAGTATTCCTTGTTTCTGTAACCCTTGGCTTTATGCCTCTTGGCCTTGAGCTTGGATCTCAGCTGGCATCAAAAGGCGGCGTAACGCTTACGATCTTTGCTTTTATACTCGGAATGCTTACCGTACTTGCTGAGCCTGCGGTCCACGTGCTGAACCATCAGGTTGAGGCTATCACGGGCGGAGCCATTACAAGAAGGCAGATGATGGTGGCGCTCTCCATAGGCGTTGGCGTTTCTATAGCGCTTTCCATGATAAGGATTGTAGTAGGTTTCTCCATACTGTACTACCTTATACCCGGATACCTTATCTCTCTGGGGCTTTCGCTGCTTGTACCGGGCCTGTACACATCCATAGCTTTCGATTCCGGCGGAGTTGCAAGCGGCCCGCTTACATCCAGCTTCATCCTGCCCATCGCAATTGGTGCTTGCACTTACCTTAACGGTAGCAGCAGCATACTTTCTCTGGCGTTCGGTATAGTTGCCATGGTAGCCATGACCCCGCTCATAACCATCCAGACTCTTGGATTTAAGGCTATTGCTCAAAGGTTCCTGCACTACAGGCTGGCACGCAAGAGGATAATCTCTTCCGATGACGCACAGATAATCTATTTTGAGTAGGTGATGACATGTCAGATCATAAAAACATAAATTACTCTCCGGACAAGCTCGAAGTAATAATATCTGTGGTCCCCAAAAAGAAGGGCACTTTCTACAAGGATTACCTTCAGTCTTTCGGATCAAACTTTCAGCTCTCCATACTGGCCCAGGGCACCGCGGATGAGGACATATTGAATTACCTTGGCGTTGAGCAGAGCGATAAGCTTGTGCTGCTCAGCATAGTAAAGACATCGGTCATGGATGCTGTAATGGAAGGCCTTGAGGAGAAGTTCAGGACCATAAAAAACGGCAAAGGTATTGCAGTTGCTGTTCCCATGACAAGTGTTATAGGAAAACTCGTGTACGCTTTCCTAAGCGACGACAGAAATATCGTAAGGAGCTGATATTATGCAATATGAAATGGTATTATGCGTTATAAACGCAGGACATTTCCAGGATGTAATGGATGCCGCGCGCAAGGCTGGCGCTACGGGCGGCACTCTTATCAAAGCGCACGGTACAGCAAAAATAGATGCTGAGAACCACTTCAACATACCCATACAGTCCGAAAAAGAAATAGTAATGATAATCGTAAAAAAAGAGGTAAAGGACTCAGTCTTAAGAGCTGTGTACGAATCCAGCGGACTCGATACCGAAAAGCAGGGGATAGCCTTCTCCATGCCTGTGGACAGTGCTGTGGGGATTAAGTAGAAAGGCTTTAAGATATGTCATTTGCAGAACATAGAGCTAAGCTTTACGATACACTTGCAGAAAACACTCTGGTTATAGCCTATGCGGGCATACCCATCCATACCAACGAGGACGCGTATCATGATTTTGTGGTAAACAGTCAGTACTTTTATCTGACCGGAATGGAGCGGGAAAACACCGCATTTTTGGCTTACAAGACAGCAGATAATACCAGAGAAATACTCTTCATTGAAGAACCGGATCCTTTTTCCGAGCGCTGGACCGGTAAAATGCCTACAAAAGAGGAAGCTGCAAAGATCTCAGGGATCAAAGACGTGCGCTATACCAACGCTTTTGAAAGCGTCGTCAGCGGCTTTATGAGCAGATTCCGCGTTGAGCAGGTCTACTTCGATATGTACCGCTGCCAGATGAACGATCAGCCTGATTACAATCTGACTATGGCAGAACGTTTCAGACAGACCTATCCGTATGTGATCCTTAAGGATCTGCGGACAGCCTGCGCTCCGCTCAGGGAAAGAAAGGACGCAGAAGAGATAGAACGCATGCGCAAAGCTGTGGATATTACCCGTCAGGGCCTGGAATTCGTTATGAAAAACCTCAAGCCCGGAATGATGGAGTATCAGGTGCAGGCCGACTTTGAGTACACATGCAGAAGGCTTGGTGCAAAGCGCCAGGCGTTCCCGACTATTGCAGGCTCCGGTATCAATGGCTGCATGATGCATTACGAAACTAACCATTGCGAGGTAAAGGACGGATCTCTTATCCTGCTTGACCTTGGCACGGAATATGAAAACTACTGCAGCGACATAACCAGGACCTATCCGGCAAACGGGAAGTTCAGCCCCAGGCAGCGCGAGATCTATGAACTTGTGCTTAAAGCTAATAAAGCTGTCGCGGAAGCTGCAAGGCCCGGCATCACAACAAAAGACCTGAACGATACTGCGTGCAAGGTCCTTGGGGAAGGCCTTGTCGCAATGGGGCTTATAAAGGATGTGTCCGAGGTCAGTAAATACTACATGCACGGCGTGAGCCACCCGATAGGCATAGATGTCCACGACATCTGCCTGGCAGGCGATGTGCTTCAGCCAGGCTGGGTAATAAGCGATGAGCCGGGATTGTATATCGATGAGGAAGCAATAGGCATACGCATAGAGGACGATCTTCTTATCACAGAGGACGGCTGCGAAGTCCTTTCAAAGGACATAATCAAAGAACCGGACGAGATCGAAGCTTTTATGGCAAAAAACGCATAAAAAAACAGGCAAGCCAGAAGGCTGCCTGAAGATCTTGGTGCCGGCGGCGGGGGTCGAACCCGCACGGTATCGCTACCACGGGATTTTGAGTCCCGCGCGTCTGCCAGTTCCACCACGCCGGCAAGAAGGCAAGAATATATTATCTTGCCAAAAGTTTTGCTTAAATATATTAACATCAAGGCATGTTAAAATCAATACAGGCAAATGCATAAATTTAACAAAAATCTATTGATTTTACAGACGTTTTGTTTATAATAATAATGTTACGAAACACAGGAGGTCATATATGTACATCGCTTATGCATCATCAGGCTCTACGATATCACCGATATGGTCATACGTAATGATTTTAGCCATTTTCGCAGCTCTCTATTTCTTTACCATCCGTCCTCAGAACAAGAGGGATAAAGAACTCAGAAACCTGCGCAACAACCTTAAGCCTGGAGATGAGATCATTACCATAGGCGGTATCTATGGTAAGATAGTCAGAGTCACAGAGGACCGCGTAGTAATTATGGTCGGTTCCGAAAAGACCAAACTGGAAATGGCAAAGAGCGCCATCTCCGGATTCGCAGATGCTTCTGCTTCCACAGGCTCTTCCAAGTCCAAGACAGAGGCAGCTCCCACAACAGAGAGCAAGCCCAGTCCCAAGAACATCAAGAAGCTTGGAGCCGCAAAGGAAGCTGCAGAAACTGAACCAGTTCAGGCTGCAGAAAACGCTGAAAACAAAGAAGCTTGATCAAGATCGGCAGCAGGGCATGTGCGGGTTATTCGCGCATGCCTTGTTTTTTTAAGTATTGGATATTAAATGACAGACTACGTTAAAGAACTACTTGAATATAACCAATCTTACGACACTGATCTTCTGGACAGAGCCTATCTTAAGGCCAAGGAGCTCCACAAGGATCAGAAGCGCAAATCCGGTGAACCCTATATAATCCACCCGATGGCAGTCGGTAAGATACTCGCGGATCTGGGCATGGATGATCACACCATTGCCGCAGGTCTGCTTCATGATGTAGTCGAAGATACTTCGTATACCATAGATGATCTGCGCAAGGACTTCGGTGAAGATATAGCAGTAATGGTGGACGGCGTTACAAAGCTCACCAACCTGGTCTACACC
>JAZQIH010000062.1:0-2707 GCA_045541015.1 Anaerovoracaceae bacterium
CTTAAGCAGCCACACTACGAACTTAAGAGCAAGTCCGGGTATGTAATTGATAAGCTTGGCCAGGTTGTCGAAGCCGCTGTCAAGTTCATCGCTCTTGTTGGCTATCTGGATCTGCTCATCGAACTTCCTGTAGACATCGTCTGCGGTGTCGGAAGGCAGCAGGTCCACAGAGATTATGGTCTCCGGAGCGCCGACTTTGAGCTCCTTTTTAACGACCATCTTCATGGTGACCTTCATGCGCTGGTAGACCTTCTGGCCCGAAAGGAAACGCATAAGGCCCGGGTATTCAGCACAGGTGCGCATGTAGGACGCGATTATAACGTGGGTGATGCCGAAGTGCTTGAGGCCCTCGCGGCGCTTTTTATGGATGTAGCGCTCCATGCCGGTAACGTCTATGGAGTCCTTGAGCATGTTGTCCGCTGTGTTGCGGGTGACCATGATGTAAGGCGATACTTTGTCCAGAGGAATACCGCCGCGCACCAGCCTGCCGTCCATGCGGTCTCCGTAGCGGAAGCGGTAAGGCTCACCTTCTTTGGGCTCCGGCAGCCTCCTTGCGGAAAGTATGGTGCTTATGATGCCAAGGAAAGCGCAGGCCTCGGAAAGGAAGAGCGTGTCCTCAGTTGCAAGAAGCCTTAGCCTGTAGAGCCCAAGGTTGTAGCAGACCGCAGCCGCAGCTATAAGATAGGCCGCAAGCACGGGGAACTTGGAGGACAGCCTGCCTGTAAATGTAAGGTAGTAAGTGAGTCCGAGCACGATAACCGCTGCAATGCTGAGCAGTCCGAGCACCCAGTAGGACGGGAACCTTACGAACATGCCAAGGCAGATGCGGTAGATGCTGTAAATAGTTAAAAAGATGACCGGTCTTACTGTGATGTAGAAATACTTCTCGCCACGAAGCGGCAGGCGAATAGCTATCAGCAGATTTGCCGCAAGCGGAAGTACAGCACAGAAAAACACGAACATCAGGCCGCTTTCGGAGCTCTGCTTCGAAAGCCAAATGATCCTGGTCACTGCAGATGCAAGCATAAGCAGGACGGAGAGCCACACAAAGATATTGCTTCTGCGGGCTGAATAGGTTGTTATGCTTTTCATAATATAATTATTTTAATACTTTTGAACATGCAAGGCAAGGACAAGTGGGCTTTGGAAAAAAGTGCTTGCATTTTTGGTTAGCATATGCTAACTTATATTCAGCAAGCAGCCGGGCGAGTTCCGGCTTTATGTAAGGATATTAGTTAGCAGCTGCTAACTAACGCAAAAGGAGCAACTATTGTCCGACGATCTTATTGTAAAACACTGCTCACCCACCCTGGCAGGTCTTAAGACCGGCAGCATGTTCTGCTGCAGCTTCGAAAGCGATGCTGAGCTCACCTGCACCCTATACCGGCTCAACAAGATACTGGGGCCGCTGGGGCTCAGAGCTATACCGCTAAGGCACACCCCGGGCGGGGGGCGCGCCATGATATACATCTACAGGCCCGCCATGCTTGGCAAGGACCTCAAAGCTGCCAAAGCGACCTCCATACTCTCAGGCTTCGGCTACGATACAGGAAACGTGAACGTCTGCATAGCCCGGCTGATCAAGAGGCTGCAAGGCTCCTGCCCCAAGGATTTCCCCCACGAGATAGGGCTCTTTCTGGGATATCCGCCGGAGGACGTGGAAGGTTTTATCTGCAACCACGCCGGAGGCTGCAAGATCTGCGGCACTTGGAAGGTCTACGGAGATGTGGAGAGCGCAAGGCGCCGTTTCGACAGCTTCAGGAGCTGCACCCGCGCTTTCACGGAAAAGTACAGACAGGCAGGCTCATTCGAAAAGTTTATTAACGCCCAGTGCGGACACGCGCTTGGCTGAGGCATAAAGAAAGGAAAAACAAAATGGCTAAAATCGCAGTAGTTTATTGGAGCGCAACAGGAAACACAGAGGCTATGGCGGAGGCCGTGGCAGAGGGCGCAAAGAGCGCAGGCGCAGAAGTAAGCGTGCTCTCCCCTGCTCAGTTCTCCGCAGACGACATGGACAAATTCGACGCAGTAGCATTCGGCTGCCCCGCCATGGGAGACGAGGTCCTGGAAGAGGACGAGTTTGAACCGATGTTCGCGGCTGTGGAATCCAAGCTCTCCGGAAAGAAAATAGGACTGTTCGGATCTTACGGCTGGGGAGACGGCCAGTGGATGAGAGGCTGGGACGAAAGAGCAAAGAAGGCTGGCGCTGATATGCCAAAGTCCTACGTTATAGCAAACAACTACCCCTCCGACGACGACAAGGCAGAGTGCGCAGCTCTGGGCAGAGCCCTTGCGTAAAACGCTTGCAGGCCTGACAAATACTTGTCAAAAACTATTTAAAAAAGTACTTGCAAATGTAGTTAGCCTATGCTAACATATAAGTGAAGTTAGCAATGGCTAACCAATCTCCTGAAAAAGCAAACTTGCATCACTGCTTTCATTAAATACAGTCACACACAACACAAAATCCGGCGGATGGCTCCCGCCGGTATTTTGTTTTTTTGCGCAGAAAAAGAGGCCCCTTGCCGGAGCCTCTTAAGATCTTTTATTTGGAAACTGTTGCGCCCAGGTTGATTATCTCCTTTTCCAGGGCAGCTATGCGGTTCTTGAGGGCAACCAGCTGCTCGTCCGTAAGCTTGCTGTCCGCAGCGGCTTCCGCGTTGTCTATAACGTCCGAAACGTCCGAAAGCGCCGCCTTGAAGTCGGA
>JAZQIH010000063.1:0-10016 GCA_045541015.1 Anaerovoracaceae bacterium
TTTTCAACGGATATGGTACCTACCAGCACAGGCTGGCCTGTTGCGTGGCGCTCAACTATATCATTAACGATAGCTCTGAACTTGCCCTTCTGGTTGGCGTAGACAACGTCCTCCATATCGTCTCTGATAACAGGCTTGTTGGTCGGGATGACCACTACCTGCATGTTGTAGATCTCTGTGAACTCCTCTTCCTCCGTCTTTGCGGTACCCGTCATACCGGCCAGCTTTTTGTACATGCGGAAGTAGTTCTGCAGGGTTATGGTAGCCAGGGTCTTGGACTCCTCGCGGACCTTTATGTGCTCCTTGGCCTCTATTGCCTGGTGCAGACCGTCGGAATAGCGGCGTCCGAACATCAGGCGGCCGGTAAATTCATCGACAATGACTATCTCGCCTTCGTGCTCGATATAGTCTATATCCCTGTGCATTATGTTGTGAGCCTTCAGGGCTATGAGAACGTGGTGGTTTATATCCATGTTCTCCGGGTCGGAGAAGTTCTCGATCTTGAAGTACTTTTCGGCCTTGGCAACGCCCTGCTCCGTAAGGGATACGGTCTTTTCCTTTTCGTCTATGGTAAAGTCACCGGTGGTGGTAACGGTGCCGCCAAGCCTTGGATCTCCGTCCTTTATGACCTCTCCCCTGATAAGTGTGCGAACGAACCTGTCCGCCTGCTCGTACAGGGAGGAAGAATCCTCACCCTTGCCGGATATGATAAGCGGGGTCCTGGCTTCGTCTATGAGTATGGAGTCCACCTCGTCCACGATGGCGTAGGAAAGCTCCCTCTGCATCTGGTCTTCCTTGTAGATGACCATGTTGTCGCGCAGGTAGTCGAAACCGAACTCGTTGTTGGTTCCGTAGGTTATGTCTGCCTGGTAAGCAGCCTTGCGCTCCGCGGGGTCTATGCCGTGGATAACGCAGCCAACGCTAAGGCCCAGGAACTTGTAGATCTGGCCCATCCATTCGGCGTCGCGCCTTGCAAGGTAATCGTTTACGGTAACTACGTGCACGCCTTTTCCTGCAAGAGCGTTCAGATAGACAGGAAGGGTTGCCACAAGGGTCTTGCCTTCGCCTGTCTTCATTTCCGCTATGTTCCCCTGATGCAGGACCACGCCGCCTATCAGCTGAACGTGGAAGGGCTTCATCTTAAGCACTCTGTAGGCCGCCTCTCTGCAGACCGCAAAAGCGTCCGGAAGTATGTCGTCCAGGGTCTCCCCTGCGGCAAGCCTTTCCTTAAGCTTTGGAGTCATGCCGGCAAGCTCCTCGTTGGAAAGAAGCTGCATCTCGGCGTCCTTTGCCTCTATCTTAGCTACTATTTTCTCTATCTTTTTGATCTCGTTGGCGTTCCAGTCGCCGAAGATCTTATCGAAAAATCCCATAGTTTCTCCTTGTTGAACGTTATACTCTCAGTCTGGCGCAGCCTAGTTGAAGGCGTTGTAGATAGCTCTTATAGCTTCCTCGAAGTCCTTGTTTTCTACGCCTACGATGATGTTGATCTCGGAAGATCCCTGGTCTATCATCCTGATGTTTATGCCCTTGTCCGCAAGCGCGGTGAAAAGCCTGGCAGCAACACCGGGGCGGTAAGTCATTCCCTGGCCGACAGTGGCTATAAGGGAGATGTTTTCGTAAACATCTATGCTGTCCGGCTCGAGCGTCCTCTTGATGTCGTCTATAACATCCGGCAGCTTGTTGCCAAGAAGCTTGGAATCAAGTACCAGGGAGAGCGTGTCTATACCTGTGGGCATGTGCTCGAAGCTCAGATCGTAGGTATCCAGAACGCTCAGCACCCTCTTCATGAAGCCTCTTTCGGAGGTCATCATGTACTTGTGCATGGCTATTACTGTAAAGTCCTTGCTTCCCGCAACGCCTGTTATAACGCCCATGCTGCCTTCCGGGGTCTTCTCCAGGATTATGGTTCCCGGGTGGTCCGGATCGTTGGTGTTCCTGATATTGATTGGAATTCCGGCCTTTCTTACGGGGAAGATGGCGTCCTCGTGCATTACGGAAGCGCCCATGTAGGAAAGCTCCCTGAGTTCCTGGTAGGATATGTACCTGATGGGCTGGGGATCCTTAACTATGCGCGGGTCTGCTGTAAGGAAGCCGTGTACGTCTGTCCAGTTCTCGTAGACCTCTGCCTGCGCTGCCCTTGCAACTATGGAGCCTGTTATATCGGATCCGCCGCGGCTGAAGGTTACTATCTTTCCGGTAGGATCTGCGCCGTAGAAGCCGGGGATAACTGCATAGTGGTGCTTTTTGAGCTCTTCGGAGAGCAGCTCGTTGGTGGGTTCGGGGAGGAACCTGCCGCGCTCATCGAACTTCATAACGTCTGCTGCGTCTATGAAATCCCAGCCCAGGTATGCTGCAAAGAGCCTGCCGTTGAGGTATTCTCCGCGGCTTGCTATGTAGTCCGGGCCTGCGCCCTCCTCCATGGCCTTTCTGATCTTGGCGTACTCGCTCTGAAGATCCAGCTTGCTAGCCGAGATGCCAAGGGTGAACGCGATGGCTGAGAACCTGTCGCAGACTACCTGAAACAGCTGGTCCCAGGGAAGGTGGTTCATAAGGTGGGTGTGGCAGAGGTAAAGAAGATCTGTCATCTTGGTGTCCTGATCGTAGCGCTTGCCCGGCGCGGACACCACCACATACCTTCTGGACGGATCTGCCATAAGTATGTCCTTTACTTTCATGAACTGTATCGTGTCGGCTACCGAACTTCCGCCGAATTTTGCTACTTTTATGCCCATAGTATCCTCTCTTTACTTTTCTATTTCCATCAACTGATCTTTTATAGCAAGGACGTTGTCCCTATCCATCTGTTTGTAGTCCACCGGGGTGCCTTTTGCCCTGCTCTCCCTTTCGGAGAGGGCGTCCAGATCCTCCCAGGGAATTATGCAGGCATGAAGCTTTGCATTTGTGTCTTTGCCCACTCTTGTGCGGCCTTTGCCGTCTTCCGCCTTTTCCTTAAGGAACTGGGCTTCTCTGGCGTCGTAGACTTCCGCAGGCATAGACCTGTAGCCCATGGCTGCGTGGAAAGCCATCCAGCGAAGGTGCTCGCTCTGGGCCAGAGTCTCCAGAAGCTGCGGGTCTTTTCCAAGGCCTTCTTCTGCCGCGGTCTTTCTGTCCGTGTGAGCCTGGGCCAGGAAGGCATCCATGTATTCGGCTGCTGCCCTGCAGCTCATGCGGCTGAAGTAATCGCAGGAGAGCCATGCTTCTTCCGCGGTCTTGCCGCTGCCGCGCCAGTACCAGTGGTTTATTATCTTTGCCGCTGCGTCCTGCTTTTCCGCGTCCAGGAGCACCGGATCGTAGATGCTCTTGTAGCCGGGCTTTACGTCCTTGCCGCCCCTTATTATTATGCCGCTCTTGTGGCACTCCACTATGGCTGGCTGAAGGCCGCGCCCCGCAAAGTAGCTTTCTATCTCGTCCGCAACTTCAGCGTTCTCTTTTTTATCTCCGGTGCAGACCGCTATGTATTTGATCTTGTCTGCGCGCTCCGCAAGGAATTCGTAGAAGCCGGAGCTCCTTGCGTTGCAGCCGAGTATCTTGGCATTGAACAGCTCTTTTATGGCCGGGTACCTTGCAAAGAAGTTGCCGCTGGTGGTATCGCCGTCCTTGCTTACTATGTAGTACTTGGAGCTGCTTCCGAAGAACTGGCTGTTCATGAGCAGGGCCCTTAAGACGGCCTTGCCTGTGCGTCCGAAGCCAAGGATGATGGCCTCAAAGTCTTCTTCTGCTGCGCCGCCTTCTGCAAAGTTCATCTGGCTGTAAGGCGGAACGTTGGCTATGAGCAGCCTTGCGCAAAGGTCCATGGGGCCTACAGCAAGCACGCTGCCGTAGCCGTAGCTGTCCTTGGTGGCCAGAAGGCCTGCGCCGCTCTCCTCGTCCTTTAAGATGGCGGAAAGAGTGGTCTGCTGCGGCTGCACGCCGCTTTCCTTAAGAGCCTCCGCAAGCTGGGCAGCAAAGCGCTTGTTTGCGCCTGCGTCCTCGGATAAGCAGTAGACAGAGAGCTTTCTGTTTCCGGGGCGCATGCCTGTCTTTTTAATGAGTTTGGCATCCGGCGACGCTGCGGCTTCCCCTGCCATCAGCACAGCTCCCATGCGCAGTATGGCGTTCTCGTAGCTGTAGGAGTTGTTGTCCCCTATGAATACCACGGACGCTTTGGTCTGCTCGTGGATCTTTTCGGCAAAGGACAAGGAGTCGTCGCTCACCCCGAAGATGTAGACCAGATCCCCGCGCCATGCAAGGGCCAGCCTCATCCTGGACAGCATCCTCATGGCAATGGCTATGAGCACGCTGCTGATCGTAACGTACATGGCCAGTATATGAGCCGCATACACCAGCAGCTTGAACCACAGGTGCTGCATAAGCGGAGCGCTCTGGATGTCCCCTATGGTGTCTTTTCCAAGGAACATCTCTATCATGGCGTTGACTGTCTTTGCAACCGCTATGGACGGCTCTTCGCAGATGGCGCCAAAGCAGCTGCCGTATATGACCGCGCCAAGCACCAGTACTATAGCTACCAGGGTTCCGGTTATTCTGACCGCGCCCCGTTTTTTGAGCCCCATGCTTATTACCAGGGCCGAAAAAACGATTATTGAAAGCAGTATTACTATTAGCTGAGGCATTTCGTCACCTTCAAAAACGTTGTAAAAGACCAATTTGGTATTTTATCACAATCGCGCCTTCTGGGCAACACGAACTTAGCGCATCAGGCGCATCAGGCGCATCAGGGGGACGGTTCTTTCGATGCATAAGTCGCAGCCCCGGGCGTTCCATGCGCATCGAAAGAACCGTCCCCCTGATGCATGCATCGAAAGAACCGTCCCCCTGATGCGATTGTTTGTGGTATAAAGAATAATTAGGTAATAATCAAAAAAGCTCTGCACGAAAGGCACAGCCTGCTGCGCAATTTCGATAACAGAGCCGTAGATTCCAAGATCTACACTAATTTCGAGATGGAATACTATCTGAGCCTGGTCGAATATTAAAAGCCGACCAGCGTCCTGAGGGGCTCCGCACGGTCCGTATTCTCCCAGGTGAAGTCCGCGTCCTCGCGCCCGAAGTGGCCGTAGGCCGCGGTTTTTCTATAGATAGGCCTGCGAAGCTGCAGATCCCTTATTATAGCCGCGGGGCGGAAGTCGAAGACCTGGCAGACTATGTCCGCTATCTTCTCGTCGGGAAGCTTACCGGTGTTGTGGGTATCCACCAGAACGGATACGGGCTCCGCTACGCCTATAGCGTAGGAAAGCTCTATCTCGCAGCGGTCCGCAAGCCCTGCAGCCACAACGTTCTTGGCTGCCCAGCGAGCCGCGTAGCAGGCAGACCTGTCCACCTTTGTGGGGTCCTTGCCGGAGAATGCCCCGCCGCCGTGCCTTGCGTAGCCGCCGTAGGTGTCAACGATTATCTTTCTTCCTGTAAGGCCGGTGTCTCCGTGCGGTCCGCCTATTACAAAGCGTCCGGTGGGGTTCACCAGGTATTTGGTATCAGCATCCAGAAGCTCCGCAGGAACTACCGCCTTTACAACGTGCTCCATAAGGTCAGCTCTGATCTGCTCTATGGAAGCCTCGGGATCGTGCTGGGTGGAGATCAGAACAGTATCCACGCGCAGCGGCTTCCAGGCCTCGTCGTACTCCACAGTTACCTGGGTCTTGCCGTCCGGCCTTAAGTAAGGAATGGTGCCGTCCTTGCGCACCTGAGCCAGCCTGAACGAAAGCTTGTGAGCCAGAGAGATAGGCAGCGGCATAAGCTCCGGGGTCTCGTTGCAGGCGTAGCCGAACATTATGCCCTGGTCCCCTGCTCCGCCGACCTCGTCGTTGGTGCCGAGTGCAATGTCCGCACTCTGTGCGTGCACGGAGCTGAGCACTCCGCAGGACTTGTAGTCAAAGCCGTACTCGGACTTGGTGTAGCCTATGTCCTTTATGACTCCGCGCGCAACTTCCTGAAAATCTATGTAGCCGGCGGTGGTTATCTCGCCCATGACGGTGCAAAGACCAGTGGTAACAAAGGTCTCGCAGGCAACGCGGCTGCCCGGATCCTGGCGCAGCGCCTCATCTAAGATCGCGTCGGATATCTGGTCGCAGATCTTATCGGGATGCCCTTCCGTTACCGATTCTGATGTGAATAATCTCTTCATTTTATGTCCTTTCTTACTGGTAAAGGCGCTTGCCGGCGGTCCTTTGGCAAGCCATGAAAAAAGCCTCGTTTTGAGACGAGGCTTAGTTTCGGATGTCCTCATCTTTCAGATCGCTCTGTAGGATTTAGCACCTTGCCTTGCTGGCAGGTTGCCGGGCGTCATAGGGCCTATTCCCTCCGCCACTCTTGATGAGCCTTATTTATATTTTATCATAGCCGCAAACTTGGCGGACCATGCAGGGAGGAGCGGATCTCCTCAGCTGATATCGTATCACACAGAGCACTGGCAGTCAAGTGCTATTGCATGTCCAGGGTGCTGAGGTATTCCTCGAAATCCGTGTAGCCGCTTACCGCAAACTCGTAGAGTATGCTCTGGGCAAAGTTGTACTTGGCCGTTGGCATTACGTATACGGCAAGAGGGTCCGAGGCTATGCGCTTTTCCGCGCGCTGTATGCTCTCCAGGCTGTAGGCCGCAACTATAAGCTGACCGAAATCCGTTACGTAGTACAGGGTCTCTATATCGTCCGAGAGCTTGAACTCCTGGCTTTCCGCATGGCGGTTGTCCGGCTTAAACTCCATGTACATATCGCCTGTTTCGTGGCCGGTGCGTGTGGTGCCTATGCTGAATGTTGCAAAAGCCTCATCAAACGGGGTCATGTCCTCGGAAAGGATCTCGTAGACCGTTACGTATTCGTTTCTGGCAAGCATCATGGAAGCTTCCGGAACGCTTACCTTAAACTCCGTGCGCTTTCTGCAGCTTACCACGCGAAGGTCCACGACTTCTACCTCGCTTACCACTATCCAGTGGCCGTCCCTGCTTTCCACCAGGGATTCGCAAAGGTAAGACGCCCTTCCGTTGCGGTCTGTAAAGTTTTCTATAGTATTTTTAAGGAAAGTTGCGTGGTGCGGCAGAGAAACATCCTCGAAATTATCCTCCGGCAGCCCTTTTGCGCGCAGCAGAGCGGCACCGGCGGGGTCTTTTCCGAAAAGCCTCATAAGGTAGTAATTAACCACACCGTAATCTGTGTAGATCATGGTGCAGGTCTTGCCCATAAGGGTGCTTTCTTCTGTTTCTGAAAGCTGCGGGGCGTCCTCGAACACAAAGCGTGCCTGCTCTATGTTTTCCGGAAGGATCTGGCCTTTGCGCTTTGTTTCCTCAACAAAACGCGCAGCAAGCCAGCGGCCCTCTTTTTCTGTAACGGGCCACATTACAGCGCCAAGCCCGCCGAAGCATGCCTTTGTTGCAGATGCTACGCTTTCCTCATCGTCCAGTATGTAAATGCTTAAGGTGTCCAGGCCCAGCTCTTCTATATCATAATAATAGAACTGATAGATGTTCTGTTCTCTGGGACTACCCTCTTCCTTGATCCAGTGCAGCCTAAGACCCAGAACGCCCATAAGACGGGTGTCTGTTACAGCGCCGTCGGCAAAGGTATAGCCTCCGCCAAGGCCCGCGCCCAGGCCTCCTTCAAGTATCGTCAGATCAACCATGTGCTTTTAGAGTCCTTTTGAATAAAGGCAAAAACCCGGCCGAATCCAGCCGGGTCTGAAAGTCTTTTGTTTATGCGACTTTTAGCCGATGTTGTACTTCTTCTTGAACTTTTCGACACGACCGCCGCGGTTTATGAACTTCTGCTGTCCGGTGAAGAACGGGTGGCACTCAGAGCATACGTCCAGCCTGATCTCCGGCTTGTTGGACTTTGTCATAAATGTGTTTCCGCAGGCGCAAGTAACCTTGCAGTCCATATATTTGGGATGGATTCCGTCTTTCATTTCGATCTTCCTCCTTAATAATTCTCAAAACGCTTTGCTAGTATAGCATAAGGGCAAACCTTATGCAAGCACTTTTTAGGCAGTTTGCGCTATGATTTTTCAGGCGTTGTGGACCACTATCTGGGTGAACGGTATCTCTATGCCGTTTGCATCGAAGGCTATCTTTATCTCGCGGTTCATTATCCTGGGAGCGCTGAAAACGTCCTTTTCATCCACTTCCGCAACAAACTTGAGTTCTACCCCGCTGTCTCCCAGGGTCTGCACGCCTACATACTTAGGATCTGCCTTGAAAACGTCCGGGTACTTGGCCCTTATCTGCGGCAGGAAGTCCTTAATAACGCGCTCCGCTGCCTCCAGATCCTGGCTGTAGGAAATGCTTACAGTGGTTACAGCAAAGCTGTCCGCAGTGGACCTGTTGAGTATGTTGCGCAGATCGGAGTTATTGATCACCTTAACGTTGTTGCCAACATCCCTGATAGCTGTAGTGCGTATGCCAATGCTCTCCACAGTTCCGCGGAAGCCGCCGACCTCAATTATATCCCCAACATTGAACTGGTCTTCGAACACCAGGAATATACCTGTAACAAGGTCCTCCACCAGGCTCTGCGCGCCAAAGCCTATGATCAGGGCTAATATGCCGACGCTTGCGAATATGGTGCTTACGTTAACGCCCATGGCGGACAGGCACCAGAAGAATCCGAACAGCACGGATATATAGTAGAGCGCGCTCTTAAGAAGGCTTACTATGCTCTTTCCCTTGGAGCTCTTGGGCTTAAGCTTGCTTAGCACGAATGCCAGGACCGTGGTGACTACTATCATTACCAGGATTATAGCTATGACCTGGAAGAGCGTAGCCCAGTTTATAGTAACGGACTTGGATATCTTGCCTACATCGCCGAAGAGCTTCTCCCAGGTGCCCCTTATGCTCTGCTTGGTCTCCTCCGGAAGGAAGGGTATCAGAGACGGGTTGGTGATGAGAAGGAAGAGTATCAGTATGACCAGCCATTTTACTGCCTGGCCCAGAGTTCCGCTCTTTTTCATCTTTTCAGGATTGAAGAGGTCTTTTGGGCTGAGTTTTTTCTTGTTTTCACCGTTTTCCATGTTGTTCCTCCTGATCTATCTGCTGAAAAGGACGTGAGTCATTACGTTGTCGTCCTTATCTGTTATGATGCAGTCATAAGCACCTGTCGTGCTGTCATAAGAAGACACTCTCTTGCCGCCTCCTATGCTAAGCGGTTTAAGGTAGTATATGCTCTTCTCTGCTGTAGAATCTTCTACGCAGACAGCTTCGGAAAGGCCGTAAACATCCACAGTTACTCCGCTGTCTATCATAAGGCAGCTCTCGGATTTCTCCGCCTGCAGAATGATACCGTAGTGGGCTTTTTTGGACTTGTTGATCGTCAGCGTGCCGTCTCCTGTTATGGTAACGCTTCCGCCCCACGCGAATCCCCAGGAGACCAGGTGGTCGAGCTCGCAGTTTCCGCTTACGACTATCTTGAATCCGTTGCCCATCCAGTTGATGTTCAGTCCGGCGCCCTTGAAATCGTTGAGATAGAGGGTATTTGAACTGTAGTCGTATCTGGCGCCCATGGCCGCAAGCTCTTCAACACCGGGGACGTAATGCTTGCCGTCGGCCCCGATGTACGCTTCTCCTGTATAAGCAAAGTAGGTACCTCCCGGGAAGCCTTCACCCTCAAATTTTACGTACTCTTCCCCAAGAGCTCCGTAATGCGGCACAGCGCCTCCGGGATACAGGTTTCCAAGCACCGGGAACGAAGTGTCCGCTTCTTCTATGGCTTCATCCTGAGGCGGCACGTAACCCTTCTTGTAGAAGGTCAGATAGACGTGATAAGTGTAGTAATTTTGTCCGTCTTCAGTCCCCGCCAGTTCGTACTCTGTCTTCGTGATCTCCTGGGTGTCTATGTCGTAGCCTCGTTCGTCCGCGAGCCTGCGGGCGTCGTAGATGCTGGCGACACCGTTTGATTCTATTATAAAGCCCGAGCCGTCAGGACGCAGGGATACATGCGCCGCAACTCTGCGCACGTCCTCTCTGAGCGGGAAAGGATACACATATTTGTTTTCCTGCTGCTCTTCCTGGTGCGAAGAAGTCGGAGGCCAAGCGG
>JAZQIH010000064.1:0-11497 GCA_045541015.1 Anaerovoracaceae bacterium
GAATGCGCCTATTCTGTAAAATCCGAAAAGGCTGACGCAGTTGGCAACTTTGGGCCCTACTCCGCGCAGCGCCATAAGTGCCGCCAAAAGCTCCGCGTCGGAAAGATCCCTCATAGCTTCAAGCTCCAGTTCCCCGCTGGCTACCCCCTGCGCTGCAAGATATACGTACTCTGTCCTGTATCCAAGGGAGCAAGTTGCAAGCTCCTCCATAGATGCCGAGGCAAGCTCAGCAGGAGTCGGAAACGCATAAATATCCGCGGCTATCTGCCTGCCCCACCTTTTGCAAAGCGCTTCCACGCAGGTCTTTATTGACGGAATGCTCCTCCTCTGAGAAATGATAAAGGTTATTAGCATCTCCCATGGATCCTGCTTAAGTATCCTTATCCCCTTGCCGAACTCCGCAGCTCTGGTAAGGTAAAGATCATCCGGATCTATTGCATCTATAAAGCTTTCGTAGGATGTTTCCAGATCGAAATACTCTTTCCAGAACGCATCATCCTCTGCGGGGCAGACTACACTGCCGCCTCCAGCATAGCACATTTTATCCAAAGCAATGCATCTATATACATCAAAGCCTTGCTCCAAAGAACGTTTTTCATCAAAACTCATCCTGAAAGTCTGGCCGGAATCGGCAATTTTTCTGATATCCAGGTTTTTTTTGTCGTAACTGAACATAAAATTCCTCATTTTCTTTACAAATTCATACGGTTTTGATTATAATTGCTTGCGATTTTTTCTGCAAGATACTAAAATAGATAAATATTATATATTAAGGAGGAAGGCCCCTATGAAAGCATTCAAAGACATGACCAAAGCAGAGCTCGCTGCAGCAAAAGCAGAGCTTCTGGAAAGATACCAGAAATACAAGGA
This sequence comes from Anaerovoracaceae bacterium, assembly GCA_045541015.1. GTDB lineage: Bacteria > Bacillota > Clostridia > Peptostreptococcales > Anaerovoracaceae > RUG13409. The sequence continues at coordinate 871 of JAZQIH010000064.1, forward strand.
TATGGACCTGTCTTTAAATATAGCCAGAGGCAACCCTTCTACAGCCCAGCTGGATATGATAATGCCTATGATGGACGTTATCCGCTCCACCACAGACTGCCGCGATATCTACGGCACAGACGCCAGAAACTACGGCGCCCTGCTCGGCCTTAAGGAAGCAAGGGAGTTCTTCGGAGAGATGCTCGGAACAACTGTAGACGAAACTATAGTTGTAGGCGCCTCCTCCATAAACTTTATGTACGACTGCCTTTCCAGAGCCATGCTCAAGGGCGTGCTCGGCTCCGAAAAGCCCTGGGTCAAATACGACAAGATAAAGTTCATCTGCCCTGTCCCCGGCTACGACAGGCACTTCTCCATGTGCGAATTCTTCGGCATAGAGATGATACAGGTACCCACCAACGAAAACGGTCCGGACATGGATCTTATCAGAAAGCATGTAGAATCCGATCCTACCGTTAAAGGAATGTGGTGCATACCCAAGTTCTCCAACCCGCTAGGAATAACCTATTCGGACGATGTAGTAAGAGCGCTGGCAAACCTTAAGCCTGCCGCCAAAGACTTCCGCATATTCTGGGACAACTCCTACATGGTCCACCACATCTACGGAGATGTAAAGCTGCTCAACATACTGGACGAGTGTAAAAAGGCCGGCAATCCGGATATGGTCTACATGTTCGGCTCCACCTCCAAGATCACAATGGCAGGTTCCGGCATAGGATTCTTCGGAGCTTCCGCAGCTAACATCAAGTTTACCGAAAGCCAGGTAAAGTACGAGACTATCAGCTGGGACAAGATGAACATGCTGCGCCACCTGCGCTTCATAAAAAGCCAGGGCGGCATAGAAAAGATAATGCAAAAGCACGCAAACATACTGCGTCCCAAGTTCGATACAGTCTTTGAAGTTCTCGAAAGAGAGCTTGCAGGCAAAGGCGCCGGCAACTGGACCAAGCCAAAGGGAGGCTATTTCATAACCTTCATAGCAAACGACGGCACTGCCACCCGCATCAACGAGCTTGTAAAAGCCTGCGGCGTTACCATGACTGGCCCGGGAGCTACCCACCCCTTCCACCACGATCCGGACGACAGATACCTGCGTATTGCGCCCTCCTTCCCGCCTGTGGAAGAGCTGAGGCCTGCAATGGAGGTATTTGCAGTAAGCGCCCAGATAGCTACGATAGAAAGCATAGAGGCAAAATATGAGTAAGCTTATAATACCCGAAGGATATAAGGCAAAGCTGGACTCCTACGATACCCAGAAAGCTATAAGCAAGATACACAGCATATTCGAGAGCAAGCTCTCGGAGGCCCTGAACCTCAGCCGCGTATCCGCCCCGCTCTTCCTTGAAGCCGGAACAGGTCTTAACGACGACCTTAGCGGCGTGGAAAGAAAAGTCGAATTCGATATAAAAGAAGACGGACGCGTCTGCCAGGTTGTGCAGTCCCTTGCAAAGTGGAAGAGGCAGGCTCTTAAGGACTACCACTTCTACGAAGGCCGCGGTCTGTACACAGACATGAACGCCATACGCAGAGACGAAGACCTGGACAACCTGCACTCCGTCTACGTGGACCAGTGGGACTGGGAAAAAGTAATAAACGAAAAAGACCGCAACATAGAGTATCTTAAAGACACCGTAAAGAAGATAGTCTATGCCATCTGCGATACAGAGCTGGAGCTCAGAAAGCAGTACCCTGCCCTCTACGCGCTGTCCTACAAGGACAGAAACGTAAGCTTCGTGGATTCCCAGGAGCTGGAGGACATGTACCCGGATCTGGACTCCAAGCAAAGAGAGGATGCCTACCTTAAAGAGCACCACACCGCCTGCATACTTCGCATTGGCGGAGCTTTAAAGAGCGGCAAGCCCCACGATATGAGAGCCCCGGACTACGACGACTGGGAGCTCAACTGCGATATAATGTTCTGGAACGAGATACTCGGTCAGGCGCTGGAGATCTCCAGCATGGGCATTCGAGTATCCCCGGAGAGCCTGGATAAACAGCTTACTATAGCCGGCTGCAACGACAGAAGGCAGCTTCCCTACCACAAGGCACTGCTGGCAGGAGAGCTTCCGCTCACCATCGGCGGCGGCATAGGCCAGAGCAGGCTCTGCATGCTGCTTATGGGCTGCGCTCACATTGGCGAAGTCCAGTCCGCAGTCTGGGATAAAGAAACCAGGACAAAGTGTGCCAAATATGGTATAATGATCTTGTAATGGCAGGATATACTGAAAGACAGGAAAATAGAGGACTAAATTCCCTGGCGCTCAGGATCATAGGCTGGCTGGCCATGACCTGGGGCGCCGCGCAGGAACTTTTAGACATAAAGAGCGTCGACTGGGCAACTTATATGCTGTGGTTCTCCTACACCATATTCGCGTTTCTGCTGGTCGAAGGAGTGGCTCAGAGCTCCGACAGGAGGCTGTATTTCCGCAGGCTCCTGCTTTTTGCTGTGATCTCCGAGTTTTTGTACGACTATTATTACGGCGGCAAGCTGTGGGATCCGAGCCGGCAGAACATACTGGTAACGCTTTTCGTGGGCTTCCTGGTGCTGGTAGCCGCTGAAGCTGTAAGGGCGCGCTTCGACAACATGGTCCTTACCTTCCTTACGCTTATAGCCCTAAGCTACGCGGGCACGGTGCTGCTTGTAAGGATAAACGCAGAAATGGGTCTTTACGGCCTTCTGCTTTTAGACTTTATCTATATATCCTATAACGTTACTTATACAAGGATAATGGAGCTGATATTCTTTGCTGTATTCCTGATCAACGTATCAGCAGACAACTATCTGAATATCATGATAAACGACTTCTACTACAGCGTTCCGGACAAGGCATTCTGCCTTCTTGGCGTTATACTTACATGGTTCTACAACGGCAAAAGAGGCCCCAACAGCCTGGTCCTCAAGACCGCATATTACATGTATTATCCGGTAATGCTGCTGGTACTTTGCCTTGTAAAACGTGCCATGATGTAGACAGTTTAAGGCCTTAAAAAAACCTTAAAAAATCGCAAAATAGAGCTTTACAAACCAAAGCTGTTGTGCTAATATATCACTGTTGCCGCGCGGTATTGGCGGAATTGGCAGACGCGTACGGTTGAGGGCCGTATGGGTAACACCGTGATGGTTCAAGTCCATTATACCGCACCACAAAAGCTCAGAACTTCGGTCCTGAGCTTTTTCTTTGCATTATGATCCTAAAAAAAGACCGGCCTGTTATCAGAACAGACCGGCTATTGTTTTAACTATAAATGCAACTACCCATGCTATGGCGCACTGGAACACCACCATACCGGCAGCGGACTTTGCACCGAGTTCCCTCTTGATAGCAGCCACCGCTGCAACGCAGGGCGTGTACAGAAGGCAGAACGCTATCAGGGCGCAGATGGATGCCACTGGGAACACTTCCGTAAGGGAAACACCGGTAAACAGCACCTCCATGGTGGCAACGACGCTCTCCTTTGCCAGGAAGCCTGTCACAAGGGCCGTAGAGACCCTCCAATCGCCGAATCCAAGGGGTTTGAAGACCGGGGCGATAAATCCTGCCACCACGGCCAAAATGCTCTCAGAATCGTCGTTTACGAGCTCAAACGAGGTCCCGAAGTTTTTGAGGAACCAGATGACTATCGTAGCCACGAATATTATCGTGAATGCTCTCTGCAGGAAGTCCTTTGCCTTGTCCCAGAGCAGCCTTGCAACGTTCTTGACACCCGGCAGCCTGTAGTTTGGAAGCTCCATAACGAAAGGCACCGCGCTGCCTTTAAACACTGTATGGTTCATTACCAGCGCCACTACCAGCCCTGTAAGTATGCCGGCCACATAGATTATTACAGTGGCAAGCATCACATGGCCCGGGAAGAACACGGATGTAAAGAACGCGTAGATGGGCAGCTTGGCTGTGCAGCTCATGAAAGGCGTAAGGAGTATGGTCATGTGCCTGTCTCTTTCGGAAGGAAGCGTGCGGCTTGCCATAACGCCAGGCACAGTGCAGCCAAAGCCTATCAGCATAGGAACTATGCTGCGTCCGGAAAGGCCTATCTTTCTAAGCAGGCTGTCCGTTACGAAAGCAACCCTTGCCATGTAGCCGGTGTCTTCCAGAAGAGAAAGGAAGAAGAACAGGACTACTATTATCGGCAGGAAGCTAAGAACGCTGCCTACGCCTTCGAATATGCCGTCTATCACCAGGGAATGCAGCACGTCGTTAACTCCCCAGGATGTGAGCAGGCTGTCCACAACGCCTGTAAGAGCTCCTATGCCCTGCTCCAGAAGGCCCTGAAGCCATGCGCCTATAACATTGAAGGTCAGGAAGAAAACCGTGCCCATTATAGCTATAAATGCCGGCAGCGCCGTGAACTTTCCTGTAAGTATCTTATCTATCTTGCGGCTGCGTTCGCGCTCCTTGCTTTCGCGTGGCTTAACGACGCATTCGGATACCAGCTGCATTATAAATCCAAAGCGCATATCAGCAATGGCAGCTGCCCTGTCCAGGCCCCTTTCATCTTCCAGCTGAATAATTATATGCTCTATGGTCTCCTTTTCGTTCTGGGTAAGGGTAAGGGCTTCTTCTACAAGATCGTCCCCTTCTATCAGCTTGGTAGCGGCAAAGCGCTGCGGTATCCCGGCTGCGGCTGCGTGGTCTTCTATAAGGTGCATTATGGCGTGTATTGCCCTGTGCACCGCTCCGCCGTCCTTGTCTTCGGAGCAGAAATCCGTGCGCTCCGGAAGCTCCTTAAAGTGCGCCACGTGGATAGCGTGGTCCACGAGCTCCTCTATGCCTTCGTTTTTGGCAGCGGATATAGGAACTACAGGAATGCCAAGCAGCGCTTCCATCTTGTTAATATCTATGCTTCCTCCGTTGCCGCGGACCTCGTCCATCATGTTAAGGGCAAGGACCATGGGCACGCCAAGCTCCATAAGCTGCATGCTCAGGTAGAGGTTTCTTTCTATATTTGTGGCATCGACAATGTTTATGATGCCCTGAGGCTTTTCCTTGAGTATGAAATCCCTGGATACGAGCTCTTCGCTGGAATACGGGGAAAGAGAATATATGCCGGGAAGGTCTGTTACAGAAGTGTCTGCATGGCCTCTTATGGGGCCGTCCTTTCTGTCTACAGTTACTCCGGGGAAGTTTCCTACGTGCTGGTTTGCACCGGTAAGCTGGTTGAAAAGCGTCGTTTTGCCGCTGTTCTGGTTTCCTGCCAATGCAAAAGAAAGGACGGTGTCGTCCGGCAGAGGATCTTCGCTTTCTTTTTCGTGGGACCACCCCATCTCTCCGAGTCCGGGGTGCTGGATCTGAATAGGAGAATACTTCCTGTTCTCAAAATTCTCTTCATTTGCGAGGTCTTCAGATACCTCAATAAGAGCTGCATCTGCAAGGCGCAGAGTCAGCTGGTAGTCGTGGATGCGAAGCTCCATGGGATCGCCCAAAGGAGCCAGCTTTTCAAGCGTAACGTTAACACCCGGGATAACGCCCATGTCCAGGAAATGCTGACGGAGTGCGCCTTCGCCTCCGACAGACAGGATCCTGGCGGACTGTCCCGGTCTCAAACCGTTTAATGTCATATCTTCCTAATACGTGAAACGGACGGAGAGCCAATGCATAAGCTCCCCGTCCAAAGTTAAATAATTTACTTCTTTGCGAGCAGGTCTCTGATCTCAGCCAGCAGTTCCTCAGTGGTGGGTGCAGGCGGATTTGCAGCAGCCTCTGCAGCAGCGGCAGCTTCAGCAGCAGCCTTTGCAGCCTCTTCCTCTGCCTTCTTCTTGGCTTCTGCCTTGTCGCGTGCCTTGTTGAAAGCCTTTACGATAAAGAACACTACCAGAGCTACCAGGATGAAATCTATGATGGTAGCAACGAATGTGCCGAAACCAAGGGTTATAGCTTCCTTTACAACATTGCCTTCTGCGTCTGTTTCAGCTGCGCGGATTATGACGTTGAGCGCCGACATATCCCTGGAGCCGAAGATGAAGCTGATGAAAGGCATCAGCAGGTCATTTACCAGCGATGTTGTGATCTTGCCGAAAGCGCCTGCTATGATGACGCCAACAGCCATATCCAGGACGTTGCCCCTCATTATGAAGTTCTTGAACTCCTGGATCATTCCTTTTTTCTCCATTATGATACCTCCGTGAATAATCTGGAATAATTATAAACTGTTTTAATATAAAGCAATTAAAAATTTTATCTCTATATCGGCCAAATGTCAAACGGCGCTTATGGCTGCGCCTATGACTCCGGCGTCGTTTAAAGTCTTTGCAGGAACTATCTCGTATTCGTTTTTAAAGAAGTTGCGCTGCGCTACAAGCTTTTTGAGCGGCTCGTAGAGCATATCGCCTGCTGCGGAAAGTCCTCCGCCAAGCGCTACTATCTCCGGATCGAACACGTTGCAAAGACCGGCTATGGCTGTTGCAAGGTTGTCTGTATATTCATCGAATATTTCCCTGGCAACAAGATCTCCTGCAGCGGCTGCATCCTTTACAGCCTTTGCATCCGCGAAGTTTTCACCTAAGCGGTCCCTTCCCTGCTTTGCTATCCAGGTGGCGGAAGTGTAGACCTCCATGCAGCCGTCCATGCCGCAGGTGCAGTGGTCTGCCCCGTATTTGAACGGAAGGTGGCCTATCTCAGAGCCCCTGTTGCAGCCTCCGTTAAAGACCTTGCCGTCCAGTATCAGTCCGGTTCCAAGGCCTGTGCCAAGGGTAAGCAGCAGAGCGTTCTTTTTACCCTTGAAAGCCCCCGCCTTGAGCTCTGCCAGTGCGGCAGCTTTTGCATCGTTTATCATGTTTATATGCGTATCCGGAAAGTGCTTTTGCAGCTCCGCCTTAACAGGAACATTGTGGTAGCCCATGTTGTAGGCGTGCAGCAGGACCTCCCCTGCCTGGTCTATGCTTCCGGGCACCGTCAGCCCTATACCTTTAAGATCCGGGATATCCTTGCCGTCCCTGAACAAAAGCTGCCTTATGCTTATGGCTATGTTTTCGCAAAGGGCATCGCAGGGAGCTTTCGCGAAAGGAAAACTGGTCTTGCTTAGCACTTTCGGATCCCCTTTTCCGATCTCGATCAGAGCTACCTTAATATTCGTTCCGCCTATGTCCACGCCTGCGTAAAGCATTTACGACCTCCTTGACAAAATAAAAATGTAATTGTATTTTATCACTTTAGTGAGATAATATAAACAGTAAATAAAAATGGCGCAAGCCAATGGAGAGTCAAAGATGAAAAAAGTATTGCTTATAGTAAATCCTGTAGCAGGTAAACTTAAACTCCACTCGGAGCTTTTTAATATAGTTGAAGTGTTTTGCAACAACGACTGCCTTGTAACAACTGCCATAACCCAGTACAGAGGCCACGGCAGCGAGCTTGCCCGGACTGCAAAGGAAAACGGCTATGATATGGTAGTCTGCTGCGGCGGAGACGGAACTTTAAACGAGGCCATGTCCGGTATGCTGGAAGGAAGATCTAAGGCAGAGCTTCCCCTCGGCTACATACCTGCAGGCTCTACAAACGATTTTGCTGATACTCTTGGGATCCCTTCCATACCTACTGCGGCTGCGGTAAACATCTGCAAAGGAGACCGTGTGGGCATAGACGTAGGAGATTTCGGCGGACTGCGCCACTTCAGCTATATTGCTACCTTCGGTGCCTTCTCGGCTGCGTCCTACAGCGCCCCGCAGGAGCTTAAAAACACCATAGGCCACATGGCCTACCTCTTTGAGGGCCTAAAGCAGTTCACAGCGCCCATGCCCCGCTACCACGCAGATATAATTGCGGACGGAGAGCACTACAGCGGAGACTATATTTACTGCTCCGTATCCAATACGAAGTCTGTGGGCGGCCTTGTAAAGCTCTCGGAAAACATAGTTGATCTTCACGACGGAATGTTCGAAGTAATACTCGTAAAGTATCCGGAGGACATCATCCAGACCAGCAATATTATAGGCGGCATACTCGCCTCGGATTTCTCCGGAGATATGTTCAATTTCTTTAAGGCCAAAGAGATCACCTTCTCCATGGAAAATGGAGCGGACTGGTCCCTGGACGGAGAAAAAGTAGAAGGCCCGGCAGAGGTCACTATAAGAAACATGCACAAGTCTATAGAAATGTATCTTTAGAAAATAAAACAGGCGCCTAATTACTTAGGCGCCTTTTGAAATGCTGTTTTTTAGTTTACAGTCCGAGCTCTTTCTTAAGAGCATCCAGCTCTTCGTCCACGGAAGCGGTAACGCCGGCCTTGTACTTGTCCTCAAGAGCTATAGCTTCATCAACAGCGGAAGCCTCCAGCTCTGCTGCTGCGTTAGCAGTGTCGAGCATCTTGTTGGCCTTGTCTTCCATCTTCTGGAACGCGCCGATGACCTCGTTGAGCTTGTCGCCCTTTGCGGTGTAGTTGTTGACCTTCTGCTGGGTCTTGGCAATGGAGACCTTAGCCTCTATGCCAGCTTTGCGTGCCTCGAGCTGAGCTATATCGGAAGCAAGCTTGTCGTAAAGCTGTCTCATCTTTATAGCGTTCTCGTGAGCTGCTGCATATGCTGTCTGAAGAGCCGCACCGGTGGTCTCGAGCTCCTGCTTCTTAGCTATGAATACCTTGGCATCGCCTTCGTTGCCAGCTCTAAGAGCCCTCTTTGCAAGCTCAGCATACCTTGCTACCTCTGCTGCGTTCTCGTTTACCTTGCGGAGAGCCTTGGTCTCCTCTGCCATGACCTCAGTGGTCTCTTTCTTAACGTCAGCAAGATCCTGCTTAGCGTTGATAAGATACTGGTTGATCATCTTGACGGGGTCCTCAGCCTTGTCGAGAAGAGCGTTGATGTTAGCTTCGATGATGTCACTGAATCTTGATAAAATACCCATTAGTGTTCCTCCTGTCAGTTTTTATCTTCGTATTTTGAAGCAAGTTCGCTTGCTTCATCGCTGTATTTTTCAGAAAGGACTTCTGCATCGTCCTTCCAACCCGGGTCATCCACCTTTGCGTTGAGGATCTTTGCGGCAGCTTCCTGCTTTTTGATCTTCATGGTGTTCTTGTAGTCTATGATATTCATAGCTACCAGCACGCCTATTACTGCTATCAGAAGCAGCAGCGTGGTGCGCCATCCGGAATCGGACTGGAGCATTATCTCCTCTGCCGAATCCTCGAACACCTTGGCAAAGTAGTGGGAGTCGTCGTAGTCGGAGCTGTAATACCTGTTGAAGTAGTTCATTACTACATCCCTGGCATCCGCGTCCACTACGCCGTTTGCAGACGTTCCGCTGTACATGTAGGCGTAATCGTCGTAGCCGTTCTTCTGGTACCATACCACAAGGAAGTGGGTCTGGTCTGTGCCGAAGAGCTTAGCGTACAGGTTCTGCGTGTAGGTCTGCGCCGCGGAGTCTGTGCTGGCTCCGCCGATATCGTTCGTTATGACAAGGTAAGGCATTACGCCTGTCTGGTCGTAGAAGGACTTCATGCTGCTGTTTACCAGCGATGTGTTGTCTATCCAGCCGAGCTGATCGTCCAGGTAGCCTATGTCTACCGAAGGCTTTTCAGAAAGCTTGGTGCGGTTCTTGGCCGAAGCCGAGGACCTGATGCCGGATACAAGCACGAAGGCCAGTATCACTGCCACGACTATGAGTATCATAGACAGGCATCCGACCGCGGAGCTCCTCTTCTTTTCGGGTTCCTTCTTTTCCGGTTCCTTCTGAGGCTGAGGACCTCCTCCGTTGTTGTTATTGTTGTTATTAGTCTGACGGTACTGCTGGTTGTAGCTGTTGTTCCTTGTGGAACCGCCGCCCCAGATCCACCACCACAGCGGCGGGAACAATCCGCCTCCGCTGTTGCTGTTGTATCTTGGGGTGGGTCTGTAGCCCCAGTTGCTTCCTCCGCTGTTGTAGTTTCTTGTACCGCCCCAGCTGCTGCCTCCGCTGCTGTGATGGCTGCCGCCCCAGCTGCTACCTCCGCTGCTGTGGCCTCCGCCTACACGGCCTCCGGAAAAGCCTCCGCCTATGTGGCCGCCGCCTCCGCCGCCGGAGAATCCTCCGCCGGAGAAGCCGCCGCCTCCGCCGCCGCCTCTGCCCATATTATCTCCTTTCAAGTGGCGCAAATTTCACCACTAACAAGTTTATAATAGCACACTTTTCACAAATTATGTGAAATTTACAAGAAAATATTTGATTTTTATGCCCTTAGATGCGAATTTTTCTTCATATTCGGTGACTATATTGTTATCAGCAAGCGGAGAAGAGTGCAGATCCCTCTCTACTACCGCCGGAACAAGGTCTGCAGCGGCCAGTTCCTCCAGGGAATATTCGAACAGTTCTTCGTTATCCGTCTTGAACTGAAGGAAGGCTCCGCTCCTGCATACGCGCTTGTACCCTTCCAGCTTGCCTCTGTAGGTAAGGCGCCTGTTTGCGGTGCGCTTCTTCCAGGGATCGCTGAAATTAAGGTATATGCCGTCCAGCTCTCCGTCCTCGAAAAGATCGCAGGGATCCGTTATGTACTCGGATATCAGGCGCAGGTTTTCCAGGCCACTGGCCCCTATCTTTTGCAGGATGCGCGGGTACACGTTGAACTGGCCCTCGCAGGCAAGGAAAGCTCTGTGCGGCCAGCGCTCCGCCATGCCGCTTATGAACTGCCCTTTTCCGCTGCCTATCTAAGTCGGAGGCCAAGC
>JAZQIH010000065.1:0-35081 GCA_045541015.1 Anaerovoracaceae bacterium
ATACGCGCCTCCAGACAGTAGAGTATGTTTATAAGAAAAAGTGTAATAGCTCTGCTGCTTGTTGCAGCACTGCTTGTAGGCGGAATAGGCGTAATTTTCCTTGGAAAGCTTGGCGTAACAGACGCAGTTGTCGTTTCGGCAGACGATTACGAGGAGCTTGAGCACTACCGCAAGACCTATAAAAAGCTGGACACCATAAAAAACTACGTAGAGCACACCTTCTACATAGATGTGGACGAGGCTGATCTTCTGGACGGCGCGTACCGCGGCCTTATGAGCGGCCTGGACGATCCTTATTCGGAGTATTACAACGCCGAGGAGTTTGCGGAGATGATGAGCTCCCTTACCGGCGAATACTCCGGCGTGGGCATGACCTTCTACGGCAACGAGGACGGCGTGCTGGAGGTAGTAAAGGTGTTCAAGGAGTCTCCTGCGCAGAAGGCCGGCATGCAGCCCGGGGATATAATACTGGCTGTTGACGGCGTGCAGTTTGCGGGCACCCAGTCCAGCGAGGCTGCCGAAAAGATACGCGGAGAGGCCGGGACCTCTGTAACTCTTACGTATTCGCGCGGCGGTGTGCAGGCGGACGTTACCATAGTCAGGGCTAAGCTCAACGCCGAGACCGTGGACTACTCCATGCTGGAGGACAACATTGGCTACATAATCATAGACCAGTTCGAGAGCAAAACAGACAAGGAGTTCGAGCAGGCTCTGGACAGCCTCACAAAGCAGGGCGCAAAGGGCCTGGTGATAGACCTCCGCAACAACGGCGGCGGCCTTGTGGCACAGAGCCGCAACATAGCGGACATGCTCATGGGCAAGGGCACCCTGGTCTACACGGAGGATCACAACAAGAAGAAGGAGTACATGACCACCGAAGAAGGAAGGACAGCGCTTCCTTACGTGGTTCTGGTAAACGAGTACACCGCTTCCGCCTCCGAGATACTCTGCGCAGGCATTCAGGACAATAAAGAAGGCACCATAGTCGGTACCGTTACCTACGGAAAAGGCATAATCCAGGGATTCTGGGATATAGGAACGGACGGCTCTGCAATAAAACTTACATATCAGCAGTACTTCTCCCCGTCGGGCAAGCAGATCCACAAACTGGGTATTACGCCTGACTACATAGTGGAACTGGTGGAAGGAGATCCTACCGACTACCAGCTCCAGAAAGCACTAGAGGTGTTGAAGAAATGATACTCTTTACAAGCTTCCATTTCATCCTTGTGGCAGCGGCGGTCATCCCTGCGATAGCGCTTCTGATCTACGTATACAAAGAGGACCGTCTGGAGAAGGAACCTCCCCAGATGATAATCAAGCTGGTGTTCATGGGCATAATCTCCACTCTGCTTGCGGCCTTCACGGAGCGCATAGGCATGTCCATACTGGGCTCCATGTTCTCCGAAAACAGCTTTATGTACAGGGCGCTGCTGTACTTTGTGGTCGTAGCGTTCTCCGAGGAGGGCTTTAAGTTCCTGGTGCTCAAGTGGGGCAGCTGGCGCAGCCCGGAGTTCAACTGCAAGTTCGACGGTGTGGTATACGCTGTGGCAGTATCCCTGGGATTTGCGCTCTGGGAGAACATACAGTACGTTCTGTCTTACGGATTCTCCACGGCTCTTGTAAGGGCTGTTACCGCTGTGCCCGGCCATGCGTGCTTCGGCGTGCTGATGGGCGGCTGGTACGGACTTGCAAAGCGCAAGGAGGTGCAGGGCTGGATGAACGCGTCCAGGCTTGCAAGGGTGTTTGCAGTGGTCTTCCCGGCTCTGGTGCACGGAGCTTACGACTTTATCGCTACCAACGAGAGCAGCGCAGGAACGCTGGCGTTTATCGTGTTCGTAGTGATCATGTTCGTGATCTGCTTCTATACTGTAAGGAGGTTATCTACAGAGGATAAATATCTGGAAGAAGAGTAAATGGGTAGTTCAACAACAGTAGCTTTAGTATTATTTATTGTAACTTATGTTTTGATATTTTCGCTGGAGAAGGCAAGGCCGTATATCGCCCTTGCCTCTGCGGCTATATTCGTGGTATTAGGCGTTACGGGGCTTCTTCCGGGCTTTGAGTACGGCATTGGCGCCGCTATCTCCGAGATAGACTGGAACGTCCTGATGATGATAGCCGGTACCATGGGCACCGTGCAGCTGTTCATAGATTCGCGCATGCCTAACCTGATGAGCGATATACTCATCTCCAAGGTCGGCAGCGTAAAGTGGATGATAGTTGCGCTGAGCCTGTTTGCGGGTATTATCTCCGCGTTCGTGGACAATGTGGCAACGGTGCTTATGATAGCGCCTGTGGCCATGGCTATATGCAAGAAGCTGGATATCTCGCCGGTGCCGGTCATCATATGCATTTCGATATCGTCCAACCTGCAGGGTGCGGCCACACTGGTGGGTGATACCACCTCCATACTGCTGGCCAAGGCAGCGGAACTGGACTTCATGGATTTCTTCTTCTATAAGGGAAAGCCGGGAATGTTCTGGGTGACCGAGATGGGAGCCATAGTAAGCGCTCTGATCATAGTGTACATGTTCCGCAAGGAAACTGACCAGATCCACGATATCGTAACCACAAAGGTGGAGGACAAGGTACCTACCGTGCTGCTCTGCCTGACCATATTCAGCCTTATTGCGGTGTCCTTCATTCCTTACAAGGATGCTGCTGCGGAAGGGCAGTTCTACAAGCCCGACTGGACAAACGGCGCGCTGTGCCTGTTGTATTTCATAATCGGCCTTGTGCGCGAATGCTTTAAGAAGAAGAGCGCTGAGCCTGTAAAGACGGCGCTTGGGCAGATAGACTACTACACGTTGCTGCTTCTGGCCGGCCTGTTCATAGTGATAGGCGGCATCAAGAGGGCGGGGGTAATAGACCTGCTTGCAAACGGCATATTCAAGCTCTGCGGAGGCACAACTCGTTCCGCACTGTTCATAACGTTTACAGTCATCGTGTGGATGTCCGTGCTGATCTCGGCGTTCATAGATAATATACCTTACGTTGCTACTATGCTGCCGGTGGTCAGCTCTCTGGCTGCGGGCTTTGCGGTGTCCGGGGATGCTGCAGTTGCGGGGAATTCCGCTACGCTGCTGTACTTCGGCCTGCTGGTCGGCGCAACGCTGGGCGGCAACCTTACCCCGGTCGGCGCGTCCGCAAACATCACAGGCATTGGTATACTGCGCAAGGAGGGCTACTCGGTAAAGCCTGCTGACTTCATGAAGTACAGCGTGCCCTTTACCCTGTCCGCCGTCATTACCGGCTACCTGCTCCTCTGGCTCATCTGGATGTAAACAGGAGGTTTTTCATGAGACATTACGTTTTTCTGAAGTACGAAGAAGGCTATTTCAACGACGAGACTTTTAAGCAGATCGCGGATCTGTTTACGGCTGCTGTGGAGGCCAGGCCGGAGCTTACGGAGCTTTCCATAAAGCGCAACATACTTCAGCGCGATGTCAACATGGACCTGATGATAAGCTTCACGGCGCCGGGTCCGGAGTCTATACTGCCTTACGTAAAGTCTCCGCTGCACATGGCGGCGGCTGCGGTGAGCGGGCCTCACGAGACGGCGCGTTTCTCCTTCGACTGCGAGGAGTAGCCTGCGGGCAATAATTATCAGAAGAAATAAGAGCGGGGGATGCCTTGTCTGGCGTGTCCCGCTTTGTGTATGAGTGTTTTGCAAGGGTGAGTTTGATGACCATCTACCTGGTAAAAAAAGAAAAGGGCCGCATCTACAAGTCCGAGGACATAGTCCGCGAGCTGTTCGGCCTGGAGCTTTCGCACAACAAGGACGGCGTTCCGCTGCTTGGCGGGGATGCGCCGCTGTACATCTCGATCAGCGACACCCGGAATTACTGGGCCTGCGCGCTGGAGCCGTTCCCCGTGGGCATAGACATGGAGGAGAAGGACCGCGTGGTAAAGCCTGCGGTGGTAAAGCGCCTGCACAAGGATGAGCAGGCCTACCTTGGCGCGCTTTCGGAGGGCGGCCGCGAATGGACGGAGGAGTTCCTTTCCATCTGGACCCGCAAGGAGGCCTACGCGAAGTATGCCGGCAAGGGCCTGGCGCTCGGCTTTGCGAAGTTTTCCGTGCTGGAGGGCAGCGTGGACGGCGAGGGTGCCGGCGCTGTAGTATTTGGCGCAAACGGGTCGGTGCCGGTCCGTTCCTTCGAATACAAGAAGCTGGTGTTTGGAATAGCCGGAGCGGACAGCGCGGAGGTGGTAGTAAAAGACTACGCCGCCCCGATGGAAAAGCCTGCCCTGGACTACGCCGCGGGACTCTTGGACAGCCGGGCCTATTCGGAGTCCGCGCTTTTGGAGAAGCTGACGGACCGCGGCTACAGCCTTGAGGAATCAGAAGAGGCAATAGCGAAGCTGAAAAGCTACGGATACGTGGACGACGAGGCCTACGCTAAGGCTCTCGCCCGCAGAGGTTCCGAGAGCGGCAAAGGCTCAAGGCGCATAGCGGCGGAACTTCAGAGCAAGGGCGTTGCCAAGGAGCTGGCCCGCGAGGCCGCCGCAGAATACAAGGACGGCGAGTACCCCAAGGCCCTGGAGCTAGCCCAGAAGCTGGCAGAAAAGGCCGGTTGGCCCGGACGCGCAGGCTTCTCTGGCGGAGCAGACCGTGCCGATGCCGCAGGATTTTCCGGCAGAGCAGATAGTGCCGATTCCGCGAAATTTTACGATGGCGCGGCGGATCCGGACGAACCCCTTTCCCGGGAGCAAAAGGACGACCTCTACGCGCAGCGCAGAAAGCTGGCCGGCAAGATCTCCCGCAAGCTCTCCGCCCTGGGCTACGAAGCCTCCGTTGTCTACGCAGTCCTGGAGGAGCTGGGGCTGTGATCGGCCGTCGCGCAAGACCGCACGCCTTTTTAACGTTTACGATCCGCAGCACAATGGCTGCTTTAGAAATTTACAAAACCACAGCACAATGGCTGCTTTAGAAGACCCTGAATGCCTGAAGACATCAACGCAAACAGAATACTCGTCATCGGCTGTCCGGGTTCCGGCAAGAGCACTTTCGCAAGAAAGCTCCGGGCCGCCACCGGGCTGCCCCTGTATTACCTGGACATGATATTCCATCGCCCGGACCGCAGCACGGCTAGCCGCGAGGAGTTCGACTCCGCACTTTCTGAGATCCTCGCAAAAGACCGCTGGATCATCGACGGCAACTACCTCCGCACGCTGCCGCTCCGGCTCAGAGCCTGCGACCTGGTATTTTTCTTCGACCTGCCCGTGGACATCTGCATCAGCGGCGCTGCGTCCAGGATCGGCACCAGGCGCGAGGACCTTCCCTGGACCGAAGAATCGCTGGACCCGGAATTTCTGCAGTACATCAAGGACTTCCCCAAAGACCAGCTCCCGGAGATCAAAAGACTGCTGGCAGACCTCGCGGACACCGCGGCGGTCCCCGGAACCAAACCATCCGTAATAACCTTCACGACCCGCCAGCAGGCAGACCAGTACATAGCAAACTTGCGCAGGCCGATCGGGAACTAGACCGCCTACGCGATCCTATCAGCGAATATAACCTGCAAGGGCAGATCTTGACTCAGATCAGCCCTTTATTTTTTAGCTGCGCTTCAAACAGCCTCATGTCGATCCCGCCGCCGGGCTCTTCAAAACTAATTATCAGATCGTCCCATGGGACGATGTCGCAAGCCCTGTAGATTCGCAGCTTCTCCTGCGCCTCGGCCGCGTACGCCGGGTCATCCATTCGCCCGAAATGCTCTATGAAGATTAGTTTTCCGTCTCTTCTTGCCGCGATCAGATCCGGCGACCTTATGATCTCTGCCTCGAAAGCCCGGTCCAGCATCTGCAGGTCGCCTTTGCCGCCGGAGGCAATGATCAGCGCGTTGAAACTCAGCACTTCGTCGTAATGGTAGGGGATTCTGCAGGATTCCAGCAGCCCTATCATCGACGCCTCGGATTTTGACCTTATGCGCATGCCGTTTTTCATTACGTTCCGCTTTTCTTCAGGCTTCAGGCTGTTCGGCTTGTACGGCATTGCGCCCCATTCCGCCGGCGGGACACCGCAAGTCGTGAGCGCTGCCGGCTGCAGGGGGACTGAAATGTCCGGTGTAGGCCCCTGAGGGTTCCGGTAGCTTCTGGATGCCGGTGTCAGCAGGAACTCCGCCGGAAGCGTATCGAAGTTAGCGGGCAGGCTTTTAATTATGCCTGAAGTATCTGTCCGAACGAATTGCTGCTCTGCGTCATCAAGCTGCTTTAGGTTCCAGTTCAGCCGGGTCAACAGCTCCTCCAGGAATGCCTTGCGTGCGAGTCTGTGGATAATATCGTCTTTTTTTCCAAGGCTTTGCTTTTTTCTGAGGCCATTTGTTTTGACGACTTGATATTTGTAAAAGTATCCATGGTCTGTAGAGATCATCAGAGACGCATTAGGATATCTGGACAGCTCTTTTCGGACTAAATCCCGTTCGTTGACCAGTTCAGTCCGAAGGGTATGTATCTTGTCTATTAGTTCCATGAGTTTTCTCCTTGACCAATTAATATAAAATGAATAGAAGTGCTGAATCGCTGCATATTGCATTGCTAATCTTATAATTATCCATGCTTCAGTCCTGTTTCAGAAAAGTGAAGTGTTCAGTTTTGATTATTTGATACAGCGATCAATTTATTCCTTGTGCTCATTTGACTTTTTTCGGACAGATAGTGCTTAATATGATAATTCTGTCCGAAAATGCGTATCCAGAATCGATTATTGAGAGGATATAAGGCAAATCAGGGCGCGGTGCTATATGCATAATAGCATAAACAGGTTTAAAATACAATAATTAACAGGTAAAAAATGGCAAATTGTTATTTTGGAGCGTATTGAAAGCTATTGTGAGCATCTGCCAGTTAAGAAGCTGCGAAACATGGCGGGGGTATGCCTCTGTGTGCCCCTAAAACATACAGCCTGGGTACCATATCCGATTTATGGACTCTATATGTGCGCAGCTTAGGCGCCGGGCGGCGTGTAATTCCCGCTTTGGCTGCTCAATCCGTGCTTGCCCAAAGCCCGCAGGCGTGGTATCATAATTAATTGTATCAGTCTGCGCTATGCAAAGCGGACTGAACGGCAAAGGATCAATAATAGTTCAAATAGTTAAGGAAAGCGTTATGTACAAGAATCTTTCAGACAAGCCAATAGCAGAGGTCCAGCTCGCCCAGGCAGACAGATGGGACGAGATGAACATGCTCGAAAAGTGCGTCACCTCCAGGGAGGGACAGCCTAACTTCCTCTTCTACGAAGGCCCGCCCACAGCAAACGGCAAGCCGGGCATCCACCACGTGATCGCAAGGACGCTCAAGGACTCCGTCTGCCGCTACAAGACCATGCAGGGCTACAAGGTCCGCCGCAAGGCAGGCTGGGACACCCACGGACTTCCCGTAGAAATAGAAGTCGAAAAGCAGCTGGGCTTCAACGGCAAGCAGGACATCGAAGCCTACGGCATCAAGGAGTTCAACGAAAAGTGCAAGGCCTCCGTATTCACCTACGAGAGCATGTGGCGCAAGATGACCCACCGCATGGGCTATCTCATAGACCTCGACAACCCGTACATCACGCTGGACAACAACTACATAGAGACCGGCTGGTGGATCATCAAGGAATTCTTCAAGGCCGGCCTGGTATATGAAGGCCACAAGGTAGTGCCTTACTGCCCGCGCTGCGGAACAGGACTGGCATCCCACGAAGTAGCCCAGGGCTACAAGATGATAAAGGTAACCTCCCTCTACGTTCCCTTCAAGAAGAAGGGGGAGGAGAACACCTACTTCATGGCCTGGACCACCACAGCCTGGACCCTGGCAGCAAACGAGTTCCTGGCAGTAGGCCCCAATATCGAATACGTAAAGGCAGAGCAGGACGGCAAGTATTACATCATGGCCAAGGCCAGAGTAGACGCGGTCCTCGGCCAGCACGGCGAATATAAGATAGTAGAAGAAATGAAGGGCTCCGATCTTGAAGGCCAGGAGTACGAGCAGCTGATGCCCTTCGTGGAGATCCCCGGCAAGGCCTTCTTTGTAGGCACAGCCGATTACGTCACCACAGAAGACGGTACCGGCATAGTCCATTGCGCCCCCGCATTCGGCGAAGACGACTACAACGCAGGCAAGAAGTACGGCGTGGCAGTAGTCAACCCCGTAGACGAGGCCGGCAAGTACACCGCAACCCCCTGGGCAGGCCGCTTCATAATGGAAGACGGTCTGGACGTAGAGATAATCAAGTGGCTGGCCGCAGAAGGCAAGCTCTACGACAAGCAGAGGCTGGAGCACAACTACCCGCACTGCTGGCGCTGCGACACCCCGCTCGTTTACTACGCAAAGCCGTCCTGGTACATCCAGATGACAGCCCTCAGGGATCAGCTGGTTGCA
Organism: Anaerovoracaceae bacterium; assembly: GCA_045541015.1. Classification (GTDB taxonomy): domain Bacteria; phylum Bacillota; class Clostridia; order Peptostreptococcales; family Anaerovoracaceae; genus RUG13409. Next base: position 8,365 of record JAZQIH010000065.1, read on the forward strand.
AACAACAACACAGTCTCCTGGCATCCGGACTACGTAGGCGAAGGCCGCTTCGGCAACTGGCTCGCAGACGTAAAGGACTGGTCCATCTCCAGAAACAGGTACTGGGGCACCCCCATTCCTATCTGGCGCTGCCCGGACTGCGGCAAAGTCATCTGCGTAGGCAGCCGCAAAGAGCTCGCTGAGCTTGCAATAGAAGACATAGACGAAAGCATAGAGCTGCACCGCCCGTACGTGGACGATGTCCACATCAAGTGCGAATGCGGCGGCACCATGGCGCGCATCCCGGAAGTCATGGACTGCTGGTTCGACAGCGGCGCTATGCCCTTTGCCCAGATGCACTATCCGTTCGAAAACAAGGAGAAGTTCGACGAGGAATTTTTCCCCGCAGACTTCATCTGCGAAGGCATAGACCAGACACGCGGCTGGTTCTATTCCCTCATGGCCATCTCCACCTTCATAAAGGGCAAGGCCCCCTACAAGAACGTCCTTGTAAACGACCTGGTCCTGGACAAGGAAGGCAAGAAGATGTCCAAGCACAAGGGCAACACCGTAGACCCGTTCAACCTGTTCGACAAGTACGGTGCAGACGCCACCCGCTGGTACCTGCTCTCCGTAAGCCCGGTATGGCTGCCCACTAAGTTCGACGAAGAAGGCCTCAAGGACATCCAGGGCAAGTTCTTCGGAACGCTCCGCAACGTATACAATTTCTTCGTGCTCTACGCGAACACGGACAACATAGACGCAAAGGACTGCTTCGTACCTTACGACAAGCGTCCGGAGCTGGACCGCTGGATACTCTCCAGGTACAACCGCACCCTCAAAGAGGCCACTGCGGCTATGGATGGCTACGATCACAACAGCTTTGTTAAGATCGTTCAGGACTTCGTCCAGGAAGACCTCTCCAACTGGTACATCCGCCGCGCAAGAAGAAGATTCTACGCGGAAACTATGGACGAGGACAAGAAGGCCGTTTACGCAACCACCTACGAGGTACTGGTCGGCCTCTGCAAGCTGATCGCCCCGATCGCTCCGTTCATCTCCGACGAGATGTACATAGACCTCACCGGCGAGGAATCCGTCCACCTGGCTTACTTCCCCAAGGCAGACGAATCTCTGCTGGACGCAAGCCTCGAAGAGCGCATGGACCTCGTAAGAAAGATAGTTGCAATGGGCCGCGGCGTCCGCGAAAAGACCCGCATCAAGGTCCGCCAGCCCCTGTCCGAGCTTCTTGTTGACGGCGCCTACGAAGAAAAGATCGGCTACATGGCAGATCTTATAAAGGAAGAGCTCAACGTCAAGAACATCAAGTTCGAGCACGCAATGGACAGCTACATCAACTACACCCTTAAGCCGGACTTCCGCGCAGCAGGCCCCATACTCGGCTCCAAGATCAAGGCATTCGGCGCTGCAATAGCCAAGCTGGATCCCAAGAAGGCTCTTGCCCAGCTCGCAAGCGGCGGCCTTAAGCTGGATCTTAACGGAGAGGAAACAGAGATCACCGAGAACATGGTAAGCTCCTCCGTATCCGCAAAGGCAGGCTTCGACGTTGCTCTGGAGAACGGCGTGGTAGTTATCCTGGACACCCAGGTAACCAAGGAACTGGAAGAGGAAGGCCTCGCAAGAGAGCTCGTATCCAAGATCCAGCAGATGCGCAAGTCCAAGAACTTCGAGATGATGGACCGCATAAACATCTACATCTGCGCAGACGATGCCGTAAAGGCAATGGTCAAAGATTTTGCGGACTACATCAAGTCCGAGACCCTGGCAGATGCCATCCTGGAAAAGGACGGCCTGGAGCTTTCAGACATCAACGGCCACAAGACCGGACTGGATGTAGAGAGGGTATAAGGGTCCTATCCGCAGCAACAAAATAATACATGACAGGGCGGCTTTGGATAAAGCACGCCCTGTTGCTTTGGTGCCGGAACATAAAAAAATCGGGAATACCGGCGATTTCTGTGTGATTTTCACAAAAAATTAACACGATTTACAATTTCACTTGACAAATTAAGGTATTTCGGGGCATAATAAGGCATTATAAATCCGTTTATATACTTTTCAGGAGGTTTTAAAATGAGAAAAGTAAGCAAGGCGCTTGCACTTCTCCTCGCTTGCGTAATGGTCTTCGGACTTGCAGCTTGCGGAGGAAAGAGCAACAACAGCGGCAACAATAATAACGTTGCTCCTGCCGAAAGGAAAGAAGTTGATTCATACAGCATGCTGTATGCATTCAACATCACAACACTGGATTATCTCTACGATAACCACAGCACCAACGGAGACTTCACCTCTAACTTCACAGAAGGTCTCATCACTCAGGACAGCCACGGCTCTCTTGTTCCGGGCATGGCTACCGAGTGGAAGCCTAATGATGATGCTTCCGAGTGGACATTCACCATCCGTGATGACGCCACCTGGTCCACAGCTTCCGGCGAAGTTTACGCAAAGGTCACCGCTGAAGACTTCGTTACCGGTCTTAAGCACGCTGCAGACTCCAAGTCCCTCGTACTCGGTCTTGTAAAGAACATGATCAAGGGTCTTGCAGAGTATGTAGACGGAACCGGTAAGTGGGAAGACGTAGGCATCAAGGCTGAAGGCAACAAGCTCACCTATACCCTTACAACTGGTATCGGTTACTTCGACGGCCTCACCACCTACAACATCCTCAGACCTGTTAACGCTGAGTTCCTCGCAGCTCAGGGCGACAAGTTCGGTGCTGTAGATCCTGCTTCCATACTTTACAACGGCTGCTACATCCTTTCTTCTGTAGTTCCCGGACAGGAAGTCAAGTTCGACGCTAACCCCAACTACTACGACAAGGACAACGTTCACGTTAAGCACGTAACCGTTACCTACACTGATGGTAAGGATCCGATGCAGAACTACAACATGTTCAAGAACGGCGAAGTTACCACCACCGCTATCCAGCTCGGACAGCCGGAAATGGTAGATGATGCTAACAAGAACTATCCTAACAACCAGTTCAAGGGTCTCACCACTTCCACCTCTTTCTGGGGCGCATTCAACTGGGACAGACAGTCCTATGCACTCTGGACAAATGCTAACAAGAGCACCACTGCCAAGACAACAGATCAGCAGAAGGCTGATGCTAAGGCAGCTATACTCAACAAGAACTTCCGTCTCGGCGTTTACGCTGGATACTCTGAGAAGGCTTATTACGAAGTAGCTCTCGGCGAGATCGCTCTCGACCGCGCCAGGAACACTCTTACTCCGTACACCTTCGTTGCTACCAGCACAGGCGCTTCCTACGGTTCCCTCGTAACCAAGTACCTCGAAGCTGAGAACGAAGCATTCAAGGGCATCAACCTCAACGACGGACAGGATGCTTGGTACAATCCTGAAAGAGCTAAGGCATTCATGGAGAAGGCCAAGGCAGAACTCGGCGACTCCGTAAAGGAATGGCCGGTACACCTCGACATAGTTGTGAACGGAACAGACGAACAGGCTAAGAACATGGCACTTGCTATGCAGAAGTCCATCGAAGATGCAGTTGGCGATTACGTAAAGATCGACCTCATCTTCCTCGACAACGATGAGCAGGTAAACGATGCATTCTACACCAACGAGCGCGGCGAAGACAACTCTGTTGACCTCGCATTCGCAGCAGGTTGGGGCCCGGACTACGGCGATCCGTACACCTACATCCACTGCTTCGACGCAGTAGACGGCGACATGCTGCTCTACTCCGGAATCACTCCGAAGATCGCTGAAGATACCGAGCGTCCTGCTTCCCAGGAAGCTGCTCTTCAGGCTATCGGTCTCACAGAGATCAAGGCTCTTATGGATAAGGCAAACGCTTCTACAGGCGACGAGCGTATAGACCTCTTCGCACAGGTTGAAGCTAAGCTGCTCGGCAACGGCATCCTCAGACCGTTCGCTACCAGAGGCGCTGGACTTGGAATCTCCAAGGTAAAGCCGTTCTCCGGTGCATATGGTCTCTACGGACAGGCATCCACCAACATTGTTCCTTACTTCAAGTACATGGTAGTTTACGATCAGCCCATCACTGCTGATGAGTACTACGCTGCTAAGGAAGCTTGGCTCGCCGGCAAGTAATTGCCCCATCTGTCCTGTAAAAAGGACTAAGATCTAAATCAATGAGAGCTAGAAGATGCTCAGTCCTCTAGCTCTCAATTTCTCTTGTTAGGAGTTTTTCCGATGAATAAGGGTTATATACTCAAAAGACTTATAAGATCAGTCATTTCTATCATCCTTATAATGGTGATAGTTTTTACGCTGGTATACACGCTTATCCCTCGCAACAGCATTTTTGCCGGAGACGACGGATACAGAAAGCTTGCAGCCAGGCCGGACGACAAGACTGACTACATGTACAATATTTGGCAGAAGCTCGGCTACCTTAATTTCGTAAGGTCCACCGATTATTTCCAGACCAAATATGCCATAGACTCCCCGGAAATGACGGCAGCGTTAGTGCCGGGGTCCAAGGATGCAGAAGAATTCAAGGCAACCTACGAAGCTCAGGGCTACACAGTAGAAACTTATACCAAGAGCGGTCGTTACTATGCCCACAAAGACGTCCCCATCCTTAAGCATGTTGCCATATGGTTCGGAGATCTTATCAAAATAGACACCCCGTGGTCCGTTAAGGACCCCTCGAACCCGGATCTTAAGCGCGGCCTCTCCTTCGGCAGGACCGAATCAGGCGGACTTGCGCTCATCGGAAGCGGATCAACTCACAAATATCTTCTTTATACCGACAGCCACTTCCCCTGGATACACCAGAACATCATCAAGCTCAACTTTGGTGATTCCTATCCTACATATCAGGGCTTGGACGTAATGACAGTCCTCACTCAGAGCCAGGGAACAGAAGTAAAGAGGCCTGTGGTATATGCTACCGGGCTCACAGGTGAATCCGGTATCATTTTCGGTACTCTTACATACAAGCAGACTATAGACCGTATGGACCAGCAGAAGTTCCTGGATCACTATGCTACATTCATGACGGCTAAGAACCAGCCCTCCATGATAGGCACATCCTTCATCATGGGCATATTCGCTATCATCATAGCTTACGGCCTTGGACTTCCTATCGGCGTCCTTATGGCAAGGAAAAAAGATAAGCTTGCTGATAAGCTGGGAATGGTCTATATCATATTCATTATCGCTGTACCTTCGCTGGCATACATTTACCTGTTCAGGTATCTTGCCACAAGGGCATTCGGTCTGCCGTCCGTGTTCACTACTTACGGCGCATCGGATATAAGGTCGTGGATACTTCCTGTTATATCCCTTGCTCTGCCTTCCATTTCGAGCCTCATGCTCTGGACCAGAAGGTACGTAGTAGACCAGATGAGCCAGGACTACGTAAAATTTGCAAAAGCTAAAGGTCTCAATCAGAAAGAGATCTTTAATGACCATATTTTCAAGAATGCAATTATCCCTATCGCTCAGGGTATCCCGGCGTCTCTTGCAGGCTGCATCACAGGCGCCATCATCACCGAGTCCATCTACGCAGTAGGTGGTATGGGAAAGATGCTCCCGAACGCCATCCAGCAGTACAACAACACCATGGTAGTTGCTCTGGTGTTCATGTTCTCCACCATATCCGTTCTTTCGGTACTGGCCGGAGATATAGTGCTGACTAAGGTCGATCCGCGCATCTCGCTCACAGAAAAGGCAGGAAGATCGTAATGGAAGAGAAAAGCTTGATGGAAGATGTAAAAACTGAAGAAAGAAGCGATCTCTTCGAGTTTGCTGCTTTTGATGAACATGAATCGGAGCACATAGCAGCTCCGCAGTATTCGTACTGGAAGTCTGTATGGCGCACATTCATAAAGAACAAGTTTACTGTTGCAGTTTCAATAGTCATGATAATCCTTGTTCTGTTCTCGCTTATACAGCCGATGATCTCCGGGTATTCCCCGCTCATAGCGCCGCATGTAAACGAGCCTGAAATGAGGTTCCTGCAGCCCAGCGCAGAGCACATATTCGGTACAGATAACCTTGGCAACGAGGTCTGGGACGCAGTCTGGGCCGGTGCCAGGAACTCAATAATAATAAGCTTCGTCTGCACAGCCATAACAATGGTAATAGGCGTCGTGGTAGGAGCCATCTGGGGCTTCTCCAAGAAGATGGATAAGTGGATGCTGGAAGTCTACAACGTAGTTTCCAACGTTCCTTTCCTGCTCCTTGCCATGATACTTTCCTACGTGCTCGGCGCAGGCATGGGCTCCCTGATATTCGTAATGTGCGTAACTGAGTGGATATTCGTTGCGTACTTCATACGTACTCAGGTAATGATCATCAGAGACCGCGAGTACAACCTCGCATCCAAGTGCCTTGGAACAAGCACCTGGACCATGATCAAAAACAATATACTTCCGTACCTGATATCCGTTATCATGACTTACGTTTCCAGGCAGATCCCGTCTCTGATCTCCTACGAGGTATTCCTCTCTTACATGGGACTGGGTCTTGGCGTAACCAAGGCTTCCCTGGGAAGAATGATATCCATATACACTTCGTATATGAACGGTTATCCGCACCTGTTCTGGATCCCGGTAGTTGTGCTTGCTATCCTGTCCATCTCTCTCTACATAGTAGGACAGAGGCTCGCAGACGCTGCAGATCCGCGTACACACATGTAAGGAGGGTAGAAAAATGGCAGAAGAAAGAACACCTATACTCTCCGCAAAGGACGTAGAAGTTAAATTCAGGGTAAGAGACCGCTACCTTACCGCTATCAGAAGAGTCTCCCTGGATCTTTACGAGGGCGAGACCTTCGCAATAGTAGGCGAATCCGCTTCCGGTAAGTCCGTATTCACAAAGACCTTCACAGGCATGCTGGAATCCAACGGCGAAATAACCAATGGTTCCGTAATGTTCCACGGTCAGGACCTTACCAAGCTCAAGACAGACAAGGACTGGGAAGGCATACGCGGAGCCAAGATCTCCACGGTATTCCAGGATCCTATGACATCCCTCAACCCGATCAGGACCATCGGTTCCCAGATCACAGAGGTAATCGAAAAGCACCAGAAGGTATCCAAGGCCGAGGCTAAAGAGCAGGCTATAAACATAATGGAACGCGTAGGCATAGTAAACGCCGCAAACCGTTTCGACGAGTACCCGTTCCAGTATTCCGGCGGAATGAGACAGCGTATAGTTATAGCTATAGCGCTCTCCTGCCACCCGGAGATACTCATCTGCGATGAGCCTACCACAGCTCTGGACGTAACCATCCAGGCTCAGATAATAGGCCTTATCAGAGACCTGCAGAAAGAGCTCAAGTTCACCACCATTTACATCACCCACGACCTCGGCGTTGTTGCAAACGTTGCGGACCGTGTAGGCGTAATGTACGGCGGACAGATAGTAGAGTACGGAACAGTAGAAGAGATATTCTTCGAACCCAAGCACCCGTACACATGGGCGCTGCTGTCCTCTCTGCCGCAGCTTGGTGTAAAGGGTCAGGAGCTGTCCTTCATAACAGGAACACCGCCTTCGCTGTTCAACCAGATCAAGGGCGATGCATTCGCTCCCAGAAACCCGCATGCTCTTAAGATAGACTTCGAGCAGGAACCGCCGTTCTTCAAGGTCAGCGATACCCACTACGCCAAGACCTGGCTGCTGGATCCCAGAGCTCCCAAGCTGGAAAAGCCGGAGGTCATCCAGGATCTGCACAAGAAGATAGAAAAAATGACAGGGAAAGGAGGAGCGTTCCATGTCGAATAACGCAGACAGAGAAGTAATACTGTCCATAAAGCACGTGGACATTTCCTTCGATACCGGAAACAAAAAGAAGAAATTCGTTGCTGTAAAGGACGCGAATTTCGATATATACAAGGGCGAGACCTTTGCTCTGGTAGGCGAGTCCGGAAGCGGCAAGACCACTCTGGGCAGAGCTATACTCAGGATCAACCCCTGCAGCGCAGGCGAGATCGTATTCGAGGGCAAGCGCATCTCCGGCAAGATCTCCAAGGAAGAGGACAGGAACGTGGTAAGGAACATCCAGATGATATTCCAGGACCCCGCCGCCTCCCTTAACGAGAGAGCTACCATAGAGTACTGCGTTTCCGAAGGTCTTTACAACTTCCACCTCTACAAAGACGATGCAGACCGCGTTGCCAAGGTGGACAAGGCTCTTATAGACGTAGGTCTTCTCCCGGAGCACAAGTCCAGGTATCCGCACGAATTCTCCGGCGGACAGCGCCAGAGAGTCGGCATAGCCCGCGCTATGATCATGGACCCGAAGTTCATCGTAGCAGACGAGCCTATCTCGGCTCTGGATGTATCCATACGTGCCCAGGTGCTCAACCTCATGAACAAGCTCAAGGCTGAAAAGCACCTTACCTACCTGTTCATAGCCCACGACCTTTCCGTCGTAAGGTTCATAGCAGACAGGATAGCTGTAATTCACCTTGGAGAGATAGTAGAGATCGCGGATTCCGAAACACTGTTCAAGTATCCGCTCCATCCGTACACCGTCTCCCTGCTTTCCGCAGTTCCTATGCCGGATCCTGTGGTAGAGCGCACAAGGCGCCACAAGGTCTACGATCCTTCAGTTCTGGACAATTCCGGAGCTCCAAGGCAGATGTACGAGATCAGACCGGGCCACTTCGTTTACGCAACAGAAAAAGAAAGAGCCCAGTACGAAGAAAAGGCTCTTGCTGCTGAACAGGCTCAGGGTGAGGCTTAAAGCACTCCGTAGGCCAGAATGGCAGAAACAATAAGATAAACGATACCAAGACAGAGAGGATAGTTAAAAGCATCCTCTCTGTTTGCTTTTGCGTCTTTTTCGTAGTCTTCGTAGGGCTTTTGCATAAGGTCCTTGTTTATGCTGCGCTGGAAGACGAAAGAGGTGCGGTCGAAATCCCCCTTAAGGTAGAGGTTGTAGACTAAGCCCGCGGCAATAAGCACCGCGGCTATTATGGTAAGCGCGTTGGTGAACAAAAGCAGCCTGTTGTTCTGGGCTGTAAAGGCGCGGACGGCAGGGTAGGCCAGCGTTACTATAAGGTGAGATATAAGCGTTGTGGGTCTTATTTTTTTGAAGCTTTTGAACATGGTCTGGTCCTTTTGGCTTTAGAGGCCGTTCTTTTCGCAGATGCCTTCCAGGGGGCATTCAGAGCACTGCGGGCTGCGCGCATGGCACACGCGGCGGCCGTGGAGTATGAGGCAGTGATGCGTAAGGGTCCACTTAGCCTCAGGAATGGCCTTCTGAAGCCCCAATTCGGTGTCTAAGACGTTTTTTGCGGCAGTCAGGCCAATTCTATTGGCCAGGCGGAAAACGTGCGTGTCTACGGCGATTTTCTGCTGTCCGAAGCCTTCGGCAAGGACCACGTTGGCGGTCTTGCGGCCCACTCCGGGAAGGGATGTGAGGGCGTCGAAATCCTCCGGGACTTCTCCGCCGAACTGATCCAGAAGCTGCCTGGACATTGCCAGCACGTTTTTGGACTTGTTCTTGTAAAGGCCTATGCTGCGTATGTAGCTGATCAGCTCTTCTTCGGAAAGCTCCACCATGCTTTGCGCGTCCGGGGCCTTGGCAAACAGCGCCGGTGTTACCTTGTTTACGGACACGTCCGTGGTCTGGGCCGACAGCATTACGCTTACCAGCAGCTGATACTTTGTGCCGTAGTCCAGGGCGCAGCCTGCGTCTGGGTAGAGGGCTGTAAGTGCATCTATAACTTTTGTGACCTTTTGCCTGCTGAGCATATCGAACCTCGCTGCAGGGGACTGTCTCCTTTATCATTTGCTTTTGAAGCTTTCTTAATGTAAAATATATTAGTTATGGATGCAAATTTCAAGCAGAATTTAAGCAAGGCCCGCCGAGGCGCGGGAAAGTGGAGGAGGGCTGCGGCTCTGGTCCTCTGCCTTGCAATGCTCTGCGGGGCTTTGGGATCCTGCGGCACAGGTGGTGCCCAGCGCTTTACCGACACCTACTATGATGCTTTCGACACTGCCATATCCGTAATAGCCTACTGCAAGGACCAGGCGGAGTTCAAGGCGCTCTCGGAGCGCATACACAAGGAATTCAGGGAGTATCACAAGCTCTTTGATATATATAACGAGTACCCGGATCTGGTCAACGCGGCGGCGCTGAACAGGCTGGCCAAAGAGGGGCAGGCTGTTCAGGTGCCTGCGGAGCTTTTCGAATTGCTGGAGCTTTCGAAAGATGCCTGCACGCAGACCGGCGGCAAGGTGAATACTGCTATGGGGGCCGTGCTTTTGCTGTGGCACAATGCCAGGGAATACGCGGCGGACCACCCGGACAGCGCTTACGTGCCCCAGGCTTCGGATCTTGCCAAGGCCGCGGAGCACTGCGATATAAACAATCTTATACTGGACAAGAACGCTATGACGGTCTCCTTTGCGGATCCGGAGATGAGCCTGGATCTTGGCGCAGCAGCCAAGGGCTGGGCCACGGAAAAGATAGCGCGCGGCCTGGAGGCGGACGGCTACAGCAAGATAGCCATAAGCGCAGGCGGCAACGTGCGCGTTATAGGAGCCCGCGCGGACGGCAGCAAGTGGAGCATAGCGGTGCAGGATCCTTCTGAAGGAGCCTCCGCATCCGACTATGTGGATGTTCTGCTTTTGGAGAACATATCACTTGTTACCAGCGGGGTCAACCAGAGAGGATTTAAGGCCGGCGGTAAGTGGTACCACCACATAATAGACCCGGACACTCTGCAGCCGGAGAGCCGCTACCTTTCGGTAACGGTGCTTACGGAGGATTCCGGCCTGGCGGACGTGCTGTCCACGGCGCTCTTCAACATGAGCGTGGAAGAGGGCAAGGCGCTGCTTGCTGCCCTTAAAAAGGGCGAAAAGACCATAGGATCGCAGGCGCCCAAAACAGCCGAGGCGCTGTGGGTGCTTGCAGATAAGAGCACGGTATCAACGGATGGCTACGCAGCTTTCAGAAAATAGGGGCTTAGGCCGTCACAGGTTCTTCACTTGCAAACGTGATGTATACGTTTTATAATTAAGTGTTATGAGGATTTTAACTACAATTGCAGGTGTGATCATCTGCGCTACAGGAGCATTCTGCTTTGCGGTGTATTCCAACCCGTTCACAGATGTCGCATTCGTAGTCGGCGTGGTCATGATGATAGCCGGTATCCTGCACGGCGCAGCATATCTGGTTTCCGGAAGGGGCCAGAACAGACTGACAGACACAGCGCTCGTAGAAGGGCTCGTTACGTTCTTCTACGGTTTTGCAGTTCTCAACAACCAGGTAACGGACGAGGTACTTACCCTGTTCTTCGGCACCTGGCTGACTCTTTGCGGTGTAACAAGGATATCCCAGAGCTTCTACGTAAGCAGGTTCAACCCTAAAGACTGGGCCAAGATAATGCCGCTGGCGCTGGTAACTACCATGCTGGGTGTCATAATGATGATGCCGAGCCTGCTTTCTGCTGTAATGCCTCTGATGCTTGTGGGCGGAGCCTTCATAGTGGACGGCTTCTCCATACTCATCTACGCAATGTTCATGAGGCGCAAGGACGCAGACAAGGGCAAGGCGGAGCTGGAAGCAAGGCAGCGCGCGGAGGCCAAGAAGCAGCTGGAAAAGACCAAAAGAGAGCAGAGGGACAAGCTCCGCAGCCTTTCCAAGCAGGAAAGGGATGAGGCTCAGGCCAAGATACTTGCGGATCAGAGGGCTTACGAGCTTGCTAAAAAAGAGGAGAAGCTTGCCAAGCGCAGAGCCAGGAGAGAGGCTGTAGCCGCTCAGGCCGGGGCTAAGACCATACAGCTCAGCAAGGAAGAGGTAGAGGAGATCATAGCAGGTGCTCCTGCGGATCAGCTTGCGGAAGACAGCAAGGCAGCGGATGCAGCCGCACCGGCAGTTGCTGAAGAGGAGGCTCTTTCTCCTGCTGTTGCGGACCTTGCCAACACGGTAAAGGCAGCCGCAGAGCTTCAGGATGCCGCAAAGGTGTCCTTCAAGGCGCCGGAGGCCATCCCCAGCATCAAGATGAGTGATCCCCCAGCCGCAAAGGTAAAGAAGGCTCAGGCAGCCGAGGAGATAAAGCTCACTGCCATGAACCTGGAGGAAATAGAGACCAAGAACCAGGTAGAGTTCGATAAGGTCCAGCTGGACGAGCCCAAGCTTGCCAGCGCCGACGAGAAGGTGGACCGCGATGAGGTCCTCCGCAAGATCAGCGAGGTGAACATCCCCAAGGCAGAGGCCGTGGACTACACTCCCCTGGATCTGGACGAGCTTGTTGCCGCGGAAGCAGACAAGCCCGCTCCTAAAAAGGAAGAAAAAGATCTCTTTACTAAGATCCTGAAGCTCAAGTGGAAGGATCCGGAAGGAAAATAAGGATATCATGACACACAGACCAGTAATGCTGCTTATAATGGACGGTTTCGGGATCGCACCCGCGGGCCCCGGCAATGCCATCTACGCAGCAAAGACACCTAATATAGACGCTCTGCTTAAGGAGTGGCCCAACGCCCAGCTGCAGGCCAGCGGACGCTTCGTGGGCCTGCCGGACGGCCAGATGGGCAATTCGGAAGTAGGGCACACAAACATGGGCGCCGGCCGCGTTGTATGGCAGGAGCTCTCAAGGATAACAAACGATATAGAAGACGGCAGCTTCTTTAAGAACCCGGAGCTGGTGGCTGCTATGGAGTACGCAAAACAGGGCCACGCTCTGCACCTTATGGGGCTGCTTTCTGACGGCGGCGTTCACTCCCACAACACCCACCTCTACGGACTGCTGCGCATGGCTGCAATGTACGGGCTCAAGGAAGTCTACGTGCACTGCATACTGGACGGCAGAGATGTACCGCCCGCCTGCGCGGAAAAGTACATAACCGAGCTGGAGGAAAAGTGCAAGGAGTACGGCTGCGGGGAGATAGCAACTATAACAGGCCGCTTCTACGCCATGGACAGGGATAAGCGCTGGGACCGCGTGCAGATGGCCTACGACTGCTTTACTCTTGGCGAGGGCTTCAAGGAACTCACCCCGCAGGCTCTTATGGAAAGGGCCAGAAAAGACGGCGAGAACGACGAGTTCGTAAAGCCCGGCATAGTTGCTGAGTGCTCCGTTTGCAAGGGCGGCAAAGAAGACGAATGCAGCGTAAAGAGGCACACCGTGCACGACGGCGATGCAGTCATCTTCTTTAATTTCAGGCCGGACCGCGCCAGGGAGATAACCCGCTGCTTTACAGATCCGGACTTTAACGGCTTTGAGCGCAAAGTGGTGCTCAAGGGGCTGCACTACGTGTGCTTCACCACCTACGATGCCACCATACCCAATGTGGAGATAGCCTTCAAGCCGCAGTCTCTTAAGAATACTCTCGGAGAATACGTTTCGGAGCTTGGCCTTAAGCAGCTGCGCATAGCCGAGACGGAAAAATACGCTCACGTAACGTTCTTCTTCAACGGAGGACTGGAGGAGCCCTACGCAGGAGAGGAGCGCATACTGGTGCCGTCTCCGAAGGTGGCTACCTACGATCTTCAGCCGGAGATGAGCGCTTACGAGGTTACGGACAGGGTGCTTGAGCGCATTGCCAGCGGAGAGCTGGACATGATAATCATGAACCTTGCAAACTGCGATATGGTAGGCCACACCGGCGTTTTCAGTGCTGCTGTTGCTGCTGTTGAGGCAGTTGATACTTGCGTTGGAAGGATAGCAGATGCTATAATCAAAGTTGGCGGAAGGCTTATCATTACGGCAGACCACGGCAACGCGGACGAGATGCTGGATGAACAGGGGAACATAGTCACCGCCCATTCTACCAATCCGGTGCCGGTCATACTTGTTAACGGGCCGGAGGCAGCAGACGGAAGCAGGGTGAAGATCCACAGTGGCGCGCTTTGCGATCTTGCTCCGACGCTGCTCGATCTTATGGAACTGCCCGTACCGGCAGAAATGAAAGGGAAATCTTTATTGGGATGAGCACTCAGAATACTGCAAAAAAGAAAAAGGGTCTTGGCAAAGTACAGTGGGTACTTATAGTGCTCTGTCTTTGCGTGTTCCTTTTTTCCGGATGGAAGATGCTGGGTATAAACAAGAACTACCAGGAGAACGAAAAGACCTACAACGAGATAGCTGATTTTGTCCTCAAGACCTCTTATTCGGAGACCGAGAGCGAGCTCGAAGACGACGATGTCTGGCCGATGGAGGAGTTCGTGCGCAACCAGAGCGTGCTGATACCGGCCGTGGATTTCGACGCTCTGCTGAGCATCAACAGCGGCGCCGTTGCGTGGCTCTACAGCCCGGACACGGTCATAAACTATCCCGTGGCAAAGGGTACGGACAACGATTTCTACCTTAACCACGCTTTCAACAGGCGCTACGATGAATTCGGCGCTCTGTTCATGGATTACAGGAACGCGGCGGATTTCTCGGACCGCAACACTATCATCTACGGACACCACCTCAAGAACGGCAACATGTTTGCAAGCCTGGAAGATTACAAGGACCAGGCTTACTACGATGCGCACCCGGTCATCTACATGACTACGGCCACGGGCAAGTTCAGGCTTGAGATCTTTGCGGGTTATGTCTGCCCGGCAACAGGTGAGCCCTACAGGCTCTACTTCCAGAACGACGGCGTGTTCAGCAAGTGGGTTGATACGGCTAAGTCCAAGTCCACTTTCGCGTCCGACGTGCAGCCTGCGCCTATGGACCGCGTGGTGACTCTGTCCACCTGCGTCTACGATTTCAACAACGCCAGGTACGTGGTGCACTGCCGGCTTGTGGAATGCGAAGGCGGAATATGGTACTAAAATAAAGGCCTCCGGGCCTTTTTTTATTGTGTTTTTGCGGGCCGGTGCGTGCCTTCTCAGCCCGCTGCGCGGCTTCACGCTGAGCCTTTTTAGTTTAGGCAAAATGGGCTTTTCCTGAAGTGCGGATCAGAGGCCCGCGGTCAGGGCTTTGGCGGCGGCGAGGGCGGTGCGGATGGCGTCGGCTGCGGCGGACATGATGCCGCCTGCGTAGCCTGCGCCTTCGCCGGCGGGGTAGAGGCCGGGGATCTCGGTCAGATCGGCGCTGGTTAGGCCGCAGAGGCTCTGCGGGTCTCTTTTTATGCGGACGGGGCTGCTGGAGCGGCTCTCGATGCCGGTCAGGACGGCGTCCGGGGAGTCGAAGCCTTTGAGCTTTTTGCCGAGCATTGGCAGGGCTTCTTTTATTGCCCGTGCGGCAAAGTCCGGAAGGCAGGCCGCAAGGTCCGCGTTTGTGGTGCCGGGGCGGAAGCTTGAGGACAGCGTTGCAGGCTCCGCCGCACATACTGCCTTCTGCGTCGCTATCGAGCGCGCCACATGTGATGCATTCTGCCTGGCTATCGGCTCTGCTGTTCCGAGGAACTCTGCTACGGTCTGCGAGGGGGCAAAGCCGTTGCTGCCGCCCAGCTGGTAGGCCAGCTTTTCGTACTTTTCCTGAAGCGCTGCGCCGGCAAGCGGGTCAGCGGGGTCTGTGCCTTCCGGCAGGTAGCGCGGGTCGAAGTCCGCAGGGGTAACGTCCGCAAGCACGGCGCTGTTGGCAACGCCGGAATCCCTGCGGCTGTAGCTCATGCCGTTGGTAACGATTGCGCCGTCCTCGGAAGAGGAATTCACTACAACGCCGCCGGGGCACATGCAGAAGGTGTAGACGCCGCGGCCGGACGGGGTCCTGACATTCAGCTTATAGTCAGCCGGGCCCAGGCCGAGCTCTTCGTGAGGGGCGCCGTACTGAGCCATGTCTATGAGATGCTGCGGATGCTCTATGCGGTAGCCCATGGAGAAGGGTTTCTGCTCCATGTAAACGCCGCTGCCAAGCAGGGACCTCATGGTGTCCCTGGCGGAGTGGCCTATGGCAAGTATCAGGGCACTGCAGGGCAGGACTAGCTGCTCCGCCTTGCCGCGCTGCGTAAAGCGCACAGCAGCCACACGGCCGCCGCTTATATCTATGCTGTCCAGGCGGCAGCCGAAACGGACCTCTCCGCCCAGATCTTCTATCTGTTTTCTGATCTTAACAACAGCCTTGCGGATAACGTCAGTTCCCACATGCGGCTTGTGCATGTAAAGAATGGCAGGGTCCGCCCCCGCGTCCGCAAAGGTCTGCAGTATCCAGTGCGTCCAGGGGGACTTGGTTCCGGTCGTAAGCTTTCCGTCCGAGAAAGTTCCGGCTCCGCCCTCGCCGAACTGCACGTTGTTTTCCGGGTCCAGCTTTCCGCCGGCCCAGAAGTTCTCCACGGCTGCAACGCGGCGCTCCATGGACTCTCCGCGCTCCAAGACCACAGGCTTAAGCCCCATCTTGGCAAGGACCAGGGCCGCAAATATCCCGCAGGGCCCAAAGCCGGCCACCACAGGACGCGGGCCGCCGGGAATGCGCTCCAAAGGCTTTATATCAAAGCTGTCCGGCTCGTACTCCGCAAAGCTCAGCCCCGCCTTTTTGCATGCGGAAGCCAGCCAGGCATCGCCCTTTGCGCAGCTAAGAGCCACGCTGTAGACCTTGTAGACCGCAGGCTTTTCCCTTGCGTCCACGGATTCCCTGACTATAGTAAGGCTTTCCAGGCTGCTCTGGGGCACGCGAAGCTTAGCCGCAGCCTTTGCAAGCAGCAGCTTCTGCACATCCCCCTTTACCGGAGCCTTAAGTTTCAGACCATGTATCTGTATCATATCGCAAATTATATCACATTTATTGCGTGCCTGTCTGCCAAATCAGAATGCTTTATGGTATAATACATTATTAGATTTGAGGCGAAGGAGGTCCACATGCAGATCAGCGACAGCAAGATGGAATACCTCAGGCTCCTGGCCCGCACCTACAGGTCAGAAGATGAGGTCGCGGCAGAGATAATCAACCTGGAGGCCATACAGAACCTGCCCAAGGGTACGGACTACTTTATGAGCGATATCCACGGAGAGTACGATGCGTTCGCGCACATACTGCGCAACGCCTCAGGTACCATCAAGCGCCGCATAGACGAGATCTTCCCGGAGCTGGACGAGAGCGACCGCAAGAGCCTGGCCACCATAGTCTACTACCCGGAGGACAAGCTGGATCTCATCCTGGACGAGATAAAAGACCCCAAAGAGCGCAGGCATTTCTACCGCACCACGCTCTTCCGCCTGGTAAGGCTGCTGGAGGTCTCCACCTTCAAGTTCACCAAGTCCTACGTAAGAAAGCGCATGCCTAAGAAGTTCGCCTACACCATAGAAGAGCTTCTCTACAGCAACCGCGCGGAGGATTCCTACGGCAGGATCAACCATAAAGAAAACATCATAGACAGCATCATAGAAGTAGGCAGCGCGGAGGAATTCATAAAGGCCATAAGCGATCTTATCTCCTACATTTCTGTGTTCAGGCTGCACATAATAGGGGACGTTTATGACAGAGGCCCCGCGTCCGAAAGGGTAATATCCGCGCTCATGAACTACAACAACGTGGATATACAGTGGGGCAACCACGATGTCCTGTGGATGGGCGCCGCAGCCGGCAACCTGGCCTGCATAGCCAACGTCTGCCGCAACTGCACCAAGTACGACAACATCCACACCCTGGAGGTGGGCTACGGAATAAGCCTTCGCCACCTGGAGACTTTCGCCCTCAAGTACTACGGCAACACGGACAACCCCATGGTCCACGCCGCAGCCATGATGCAGTTCAAGCTGGAGGGACAGCTGATCAAAAAGCACAAGTGCTACCAGATGGAGTCCCTGCTGCTTCTGGACAAGATAGACCTGGAAAAGGGCACCATAAACGTCCGCGGCAAGGAGTACAAGCTCAACACCACGCACTTCCCCACGCTGGATCCCAACGATCCCTATACGCTTACACCGGAAGAGGACGCGGTCATGGACAACCTCCAGAAGGAGTTCATGGAGAGCGAGATACTCCAGCAGCACGTCCGCTACCTGTTCAACAACGGCAGCTTCTACAAAAAGCTCAACGGCAACCTGCTGTTCCACGGCTGCATTCCTCTTACGGAGGACGGGGAGTTCGACCCGATAGACACAGCCGAGGGCTTCAAGAGCGGCAAGGAATGGTTCGACTACGCCGAAAAGCTCATCCGCACAGGCTACTTTGCCAAGGGCGGCAAGGACAAGCAGCTTGGCGTGGACATGTTCTGGTACCTGTGGTGCGGCTACAAGAGCCCCATGTTCGGCAAGGAGCGCATAACCACCTTCGAAAGGCTCTACATCAACGACAAAGAGACTCACGTAGAGGAAAAGAACCCCTACTACAGCCTCATGAACAACGTAGATGTCGTGGAAAAGCTCCTTAAGGAGTTCGGCTGCGACGAAAAGAACGGAATAATAATCAATGGCCACATGCCTGTAAAGAAGGGCAGCAGTCCTCTGCACGCAGGCGGCAGGCTGATAGTAATAGACGGAGGCTTTGCAAAGGCCTACCAGAAGACCACAGGAATAGCAGGCTACACGCTGGTACAGAACTCCAACGGCTTCCTGCTGTCTTCCCACAAGCCTTTCACCACAAAGGAAAGGGCAGTTGCGGAGGAGCTGGATATAGAGACCACGCCGGTCTCCGAAGAGCCTGTGGCCAACAGGATAAGAAATAAAGACACGGACGAGGGCAAGCAGAGGGCCAAGGAGATAGAGAACCTCAAGCTGCTGCTTGCTGCCTACAGAGCCGGTCTTATATCATAGCAAGGAATTCAAAAGGGTATGCAGGAAAACAAGGGAAAGAAAACGTTTTTAAGGGGTGCGATGCTTCTTGGAATAGCGGGCGTCATCGTAAAGATGATAGGCGCGCTGTTCAGAGTGCCGCTCACCAATATCATAGACACAGACGGCATGGGCTATTACCAGATGGCGTACCCCGTCTATGTTCTGGTGTTTACTATATCTACTTCCGGAATTCCTGTCGCTATCTCCAGGATGATCTCCGAGCGCCGCGCTCAGGCCAAGTACTACGAGGCCTACAGGGTGTTCAAGGTGTCGTTCTGGGTGATGCTTACGATAGGGCTTCTCACCAGTACTATTATATTTGTTATTGCGCCGTTCATTACCGGCACGCTCCAGCACGAGCCGCTTGCGGTCTACGCGCTCAGGGCTACGGCTCCCGCACTTCTGATCTGCCCCATACTAAGCTGCTACCGGGGGTTCTTCCAGGGGCAGCGGAACATGGCGCCTACAGCGGTATCGCAGATCGTTGAGCAGGTATTCAGGGTCGGAGTAGGCCTTTTCCTGGCCTTCCTTCTCATGAAGATAGACCGCCCGCACGCAGCTGCAGGAGCAAGCTTTGGCGCAGCCGCCGGTGCAGCAGCCGGTCTTATAACCGTGCTGTTTATCTTCCAGAAGCAGAAGAGCCGCATGGAAGCGGAGATACGCGTTTCCGGCAAGAGGCCGGAGCAGCCTGTCTCAAGTATAGTTAAGGATATCTTTACCATAGCTATACCCATTACTATAGGCTCCTGCATAATGCCTATACTCAATTCCATAGATACGTTTATAGTCAAGCGCAGGCTCACTGGCCTTGGGTACACTGATGCGGCGGCAAGGTCCTTGTTCTCCGAGCTTTCCGCTCTGGGCGCACCTATAGTAAACGTTCCGCAGGTCATCACCCAGTCTGTCTGCCAGAGCCTGGTGCCGGTCATCTCCGATGCTCACAAGCGCGGAGACACTGAGTTCGTAAAGGCCAACACCGCCCTGGGGCTCCGCTACGCTCTGCTTGTTGCAATGCCGAGCGCCTGCGGCATAATAGTGCTCTCCAAGCCTATAATGCAGCTGCTCTACCGCACCCAGGTAAACAGCATAGACAACGCTGCTGTGTGCATGTCCATAGCGGCCTTAGGCATGATATTCTTTGCCTGCAACCACGCATTTACCGGAGTACTGCAGGGCATAGGCAAGCAGTCGGTGCCTGTCAGGAATCTGGTAATAGGCGGTGTCATAAAGATAATCGCAACTTACCTGCTCATGGGCATCCCTGCTATACACGTCCGCGGCGCAGCTATAGGTACAGCTCTTGCGTACGCAGTATCGGCCTATCTGAATTTCGTGGCTGTCAAGCGCTACACAGGTACAAGGTTCGATATCAAGCTCACGATAATAAAGCCGTTCATAGCCACCGCTGTTATGGGCGTGGTGGTGTTTGCGGGCTACAGGCTTCTGCACGCGCGCCTTGGAAACACCATTACCACCTTCCTTGCTGTTGTGCTGGGCATAGTAGTTTACGCACTCATGCTGTTCATAACACGGGCTATAAGCGCAGAGGAGCTGGAAGGCAGCAGAAAGCTCGCAAAGATAGCGAAAATACTCAAAAAGATCCACCTTTTACGTTGAAAAATAGCGGTTTTTCAGCTTTTAATGTTGACAAGAAAATGTAATAGTATAAAATAAAAATGTAAGTGAAAGCTTAAATCAACGGCCGCATGGCCAATTCTAGGAGGAACACGATGAACAAGTCTGAATTAGTAGCAGCAGTTGCAGCAAATACCGGCCTCACCAAGAAGGATACAGAGGCTACTCTCAATGCAGCACTCGAAGCTGTAGAGAAGGAACTCAAAAAGGGTGGCAAGGTCCAGCTGATCGGCTTCGGATCTTTCGAAGTTAAGACCCGCAAGGCAAGAGAGGGCAGAAACCCCAGGAAGCCCGGCGAGCTGGTAACCATCCCCGAAAGCAAGGCTCCGGTATTCAAGGCTGGCAAGGCATTCAAGGACTACGTCAACAAGTAAGACTATATAAAAAAAGAGAGGGCCAAGCGGCCCTCTTTTTTATTGCTTTTACTTGTTCTTCTTGATGGTGTATTTACCGGTGCTGGTGCGTACAGCCATTATGAACTTTCCTACAGCGCCAAGCGCGGTAAACAGGTAGCCCTGCAGCAGGGACGCCGTGTAGGTGCCGGTAAGATCCGAGTCCTTCAGTATGCTTCCAAGCTCCGAATAGACCTCACCAAAGCGCCATCCGTAGCTCTTCAGCTGATCGAACACCTCCCAGGTCCAGGCCAGCTTGTTGGAGAAATACACTGTTGCTATAAGTATAACTGCGCAGCATATAACGCCCTTTATATCCAGGCAGCCGCCGAATTTCTCGTAGAGCAGCAGGGCCAGGAAGGCCATCAGCAGGCCGGACAGGGCGGATACGTAGCCGAGCTTGTTCAGAAGCACGTAGACTATGCCGCCTGCCAGGGCGCCTATCATGGCTCCGGCAAATCCGTGCAGCAGGTTGGACTTGTTGGCGCGGACCACTTCTTTTTTAGCCTCGAGCCCGGCCCTGACCTTTTCCAGGCAGTCTGGGCAGAGGTAGACGTTCTCTCCGTTTATGTTGTAGCAGTCTACCTGCTCCTGGCTTCCGCAGTTTGCGCAGCCGCTGGTGTAGCCGCTGGCTTCCAGGAAGCTTACGATATCTCTTACAAAGGGATCTATGAATTCTACGAACTTTTTATTGGCTCCGTAGCCAAGGTCGAACGCAACTGAGTTGCTCCTTACGTAAACGTGGTTGATTCCGCCGTAGTTTGCGCGTATCTGCTGTATGTGTTCTCCAAGCGCTGTGTTGCCGGGGTCTTCCGGGTTGCTGGCGCTTATCTCCAGCCTGTGTCCGCCGTTACCCATAACGGGCTGGATAACTGTGTAGTAGCCTCTGAACCTGCCGCTGATGCAGATCTGGTTGAAAGTCAGAGACCCGTCGAGTATTGATTTTGCGATCTTGCCGTAAAGCATTTGATCTTGCTCCTTTTGTTATTTATTTTTAGTGATGGTGTACATGCCATCGCCCTTAGCCGGGGTGTTTATAAGCAGGACGCTTACCGCAGTGCCTGCCAGCAGGAAGAGGAAGAGGTATACCAGCTCCCTTACGTAGTCCATGCCTGCGTCTGCCTGTATTATTATATTGCTCAGGCGGCTGAAGACCTCAAAGAAGGTCCAGCCGTAGCCTTTGAAGGAGTCCAGGGCTCTGAAGGTCCATGCTACGTAGTTCGAAAGGAACGCGGCCGCCACTACGAGCAGGCTGCAGATGACGGTGCCTTTCCTGTCCAGGCAGCCGCCTATGTTATCGTAGAACTTGAAGGTGAGGAATGCTATGAAGACGCCCACGAATGCCGCCGGGAAGCCCAGCCTGTAGATTATTACGTAGGCTATGCCTGCTATGACAGCGCCTATAAGGGCTCCGGCCAGGCCGGGGAGCAGCTTGGACTGCTTCTTTGGCGCGGGGTTTTCCGCTTTGCTTTCTTCCAGGCTGCTGCGTATCTTTTCCGCGCAGTCCGGGCATATCCAGGAGTTGAGGCCG
Organism: Anaerovoracaceae bacterium; assembly: GCA_045541015.1. GTDB lineage: Bacteria > Bacillota > Clostridia > Peptostreptococcales > Anaerovoracaceae > RUG13409. The sequence continues at coordinate 30,524 of JAZQIH010000065.1, forward strand.
TATTTGCCGTTGATGTTGTAGGAGGCTACGGCTACATCCCTTCCGCAGCTTGCGCAGCCGCTGGTGTAGTTGTTCTGCTTCAGGTAGTCGATTATCTTGTCGATAAGTGTGTTGAGCAGATCTATAAGTTCCCAGCCCATGTCTACGGTTATACCGGCAGCTATGGAGTAGGCGCTCCTTACTACGGAAGAGATGCCTTCTGTTTCTGCCTGAAGCCCCTCCACGAACTGCTGGAGCGCGGCGTTTCCGGGGTCCTGCGGGCTGTGGGCGCTTATCTGGAGCCTGTGATTGTCTGTCCTTAGGTTGTGATCTATCAGGATGTAGTAGCCTTCGTATTTGCCGCCAACGTAGTTGGGGTGGTCCTCAAGCGTGCCATCCAGCAGACCGTCGAGTAGTTTTCTGGAAATCATTTGATATCTCCTTTGATGCTTTAAGTATACCACTTGGGACGCGTTTGTGGTAAAATAAATTGTTATATTGGAACAGTATTGGATGCCGCCAAGCGCGGCCCTGGGGGATCACATGAAAGACTACAGCAAACTTCAGAATGGTTCGGATATAAGAGGCGTGGCTCTTGCAAAAGAGGGCGGAAAGCCGGTGGATCTTACGGATCAGGCGGTCTGCGATATCGCAAGGAGTTTTGTTTTCTGGCTTTCGGAGCGCTGCGGCAAAGAGCCGGGCAGCCTGGGCATTGCTGTGGGCAGGGATTCCCGCGTTACAGGTCCGCACCTTCAGGAGGTATTCTGCGGAGCGCTTGCGGCCTGCGGAGCTCAGGTCCTGGACTGCGGCATGGCAACAACGCCGGCCATGTTCATGGCAACCGTCAACGACGAGATCTCCCCGGAAGGCGCAGTTATGATAACAGCAAGCCACCTTCCGTTTGAGCGCAACGGCCTCAAGTTTTTTACCAGGGACGGAGGCCTTGAGAGCAAGGATATAAAGAAGATACTGGAGCTTGCAGGCGCGGAGGATGCATGCGCAAAGGCAGCGGATACCGCACCAGGAAGCGTTTACAAGTACGATCTTATGCGCTTCTACAGCATCCATCTTAAGCGCATCATATGCAAGGGGCTCGGCGCTGATGTGGTTGTTGGCGCGGACGGGTATGAGATCTTCCCGAAGCCGCTGGAAGGGCTTCATATAGCTGTTGACGCAGGCAACGGAGCAGGCGGCTTCTACGTAAAGGACGTGCTGGAGCCTCTCGGCGCCAACTGCAGCGGGAGCCAGTTCCTGGAGCCGGACGGCATGTTCCCGAACCACCAGCCCAACCCGGAGAACGCCGCGGCCATGGAGAGCATCTGCGGGGCTGTAAAGGCAGCCGGCGCGGATCTTGGCATCATATTCGATACAGACGTAGACCGCTCCGCCGCTGTGGATGAGCACGGCCGCGAGATAGGCCGCAACCGCATAGTGGCTCTGGCCGCAATACTGGCCAGCGAAGGCCACCCCGGCACCACCATAGTTACGGACAGCATCACCAGCACCCAGCTGGGCGCCTTCCTTAAGGAGAATGGCCTTAAGCACCTGCGCTTTAAGAGGGGCTACCGCAATGTTATCAACAAGGGCCTGGAGCTGAACGCGCAAGGCACGGACTGCCAGCTTGCGATAGAGACTTCCGGCCACGCCGCCATGAAGGAAAACTACTTCCTGGACGACGGCGCCTACCTGGCCACCAGGATAGTTATCAAGGCCGCTCAGCTCAAGAAGCAGGGCCTTGGCATATCCAGCTTGCTTGCAAGCATGGAGGACCCGGCTGAGGCCAAGGAAGTGCGCTTTGCTGTTAAGGCAGAGGACTTCGGAACCTACGCTCAGGGCGTTCTGGACAAGGTGGAGAGCGCTGTAAAGGGCGGAGAGCTGCCCGGAACCAGCCTGGAGCTTCCCAACTACGAGGGCGTACGCATCAATTTCGACAAGGACCACGGCGACGGCTGGCTGCTGATCAGGCGCTCCCTGCACGATCCGGTAATGCCCATGAACATCGAAAGTAACCGCTCCGGCGGCGTGCAGTGCATCTTCGACCAGATCCTCACAGTGCTCAGCAGCTTCCCGCAGCTGACATTGTGAAAAAAGAACCGTCCCTTCGCAGTGCAAAAGGCATTAGCTGAATGCTTGTTGCATTGTCTGCTACGCGGGCTCTGCAGCCAGGTATTTGATCTTTTGCCGAAGCCGGAGGCGCGTTTGGGAAGCGCTTGCGGAGCGGTAGAGGAGACTCAATGACGGCGGAAAGAAGCCGACTTCAGGAGGCTTCGTCCGACGGAAGCAGAGGCTCAGCGTGAAGCCGCGCAGCGGGCTGACAAAACGCGCCTCCGGCTTCTATAAAAACAATAAAACAGCAGGCTGCAAAAGCCCGCATTATCAAATAATTAAAAAGGAATCAACTAATGGCTTTTACACCGTTACATGTTCATACAGAATACAGCCTCCTGGACGGCGCCTGCCGCATAGATAAGCTCATGGCCCGCGCCAAGGAGCTCGGCATGACTTCCATAGCCATCACGGACCACGGCGTTATGTACGGAGCCGTGCGCTTCTACGAGGAGGCCAAAAAGCAAGGCATCAAGCCCATCATAGGCTGCGAGGTCTACGTTGCTCCGCGCACCAGGCACGACAAAGACCCCAACAAGGACCGCCACGCGTACCACTTGGTGCTGCTTGTAAAGAACGATCAGGGCTACCACAACCTTATAAAGCTGGTGTCCAAGGCCTACAAGGAGGGCTTCTACTACAAGCCCCGTATAGACCACGAGCTTTTAGAGCAGTACCACGAGGGCATAGTCTGCCTTTCTGCCTGCCTTCAGGGCAAGGTCCAAAGGGAGCTGCGCAACGACGACGAATACCGAGGCAGCTACGAAGAGGCCAAAAAGGAGGCCATGTTCTTCAAGGACCTGTTCGGAGAGGACTACTACCTTGAGATGCAGGACCAGGGCCTTCCGGAGGAGGTCAACGTAAACCGCGGCCTGCGCAAGCTGGCCAAGGAGCTGGACATCAAGCTGGTAGCCACCAACGACACCCACTATATAATGCAGGAGGACGCCCCGGCTCACGAGGTACTGCTCTGCATAGGCTCCAAGCACCTGCTCACAGACGAGGACCGCTTAAAGTTCCCCAACGACCAGTTCTACCTCAAGTCCGAAGAGGAGATGAGGGAGCTCTTCCGTGAGGTCCCGGAGGCCATAGACAACACCCAGGAAGTTGCGGACAAGTGCAATTTCGACTTCAAATTCGGTGAATATTACATACCTAAGTGCCCCGTGCCGGAAGGCTATTCGGAGCACGACTATTTCGAGTACCTCTGCTGGTCCGGACTGGAGTACCGCTATGGAACCACCCAGGACCACCCGTCCGCAGGAAGGCCTCACCCGCAGCTTCCGCCCAAGGACATGGAGACCATGGCTCCCACAGTCCCGGAGGACCTTAAGGAGCGCATGCGCTACGAGATAAAGACCATAGAGACCATGGGCTACGTAGGCTACTTCCTTATAGTCTGGGACTTCGTAAACTGGGCAAAGGGCAACGGAATAATGGTGGGTCCGGGCAGAGGTTCGGCCGCAGGCTCCATAGTTGCCTATACCATGGAGATCACGAACATAGACCCCATCAGGTTCAAGCTGATATTCGAGCGCTTCCTTAACATAGAGCGTGTATCCATGCCGGATATAGACATGGACTTCTGCGTAGAGCGCCGCGGAGAGGTAATAGAGTACGTAAAGCGCCGCTACGGCGTGGACAACGTGTCGCAGATATCCACCTTCGGTACCCTTAAGGCAAAGAACGCCTTCAAGGATGTGGCGAGGGTCATGAACCTGCCTTTCGCAAGGTCCCTTGAGATCACCAAGATGATACCGGACGACCTTAAGATAACCCTGGACAAGGCACTGGACACCAGCCCGGACTTCAAGCACGCCTACGACGTGGACCCGGAGGTGCACAGGATAGTGGACACTGCCCGCAGGCTGGAAGGCCTCTCCAGAAACGTAGGCACCCACGCGGCAGGCGTTGTAATTTCGTCCCTGCCGGTAGACGACGTTGTGCCTCTGGTGTCTTCCGAGCGCGGCTTTGCTACCCAGTTCACCATGACCGAGATAGAGCACCTGGGCCTTCTTAAGATGGACTTCCTGGGCTTGCGAAACCTCACCGCTATCCAGGACTGCCTGCGCATGATAAAGAAGGATACAGGCCTTGATATAGACCTGTCCAAGATAGATTACGACGACCAGAACGTCTACAAGCTCATTGCAAGCGGCAACACCGTTGGCATATTCCAGCTTGAATCCGGCGGCATGACAGGGTTCATGAAGGACCTTCAGCCGGACTGCCTGGAAGACCTTATAGCAGGTATCTCACTCTACAGACCGGGCCCCATGGACTCCATACCCACTTACGTAGAGTGCAAGAAGAACCCCAAAAAGGTAAAGTACCTTGTGCCCCAGCTGGAGCCCATACTGTCTCCGACCTACGGCTGCATAGTCTACCAGGAGCAGGTAATGGACATAGTAAGGGCGCTGGGAGGCTACTCCTACGGAAGGGCGGACCTCGTGCGCCGCGCCATGTCCAAGAA
>JAZQIH010000066.1:0-13709 GCA_045541015.1 Anaerovoracaceae bacterium
AGGTCAGCCCCATGGCGCTCTCCGCGTTGCTGGCTGCGATAGTCTCATAAGACAGGTTGCCGACGACCGAAAGCCTCAGCCACGGCAGCGGCAGGCCAAGATCCTTGGAAAGCGTCATTACACTTATTACTATAGCTATCGCCGGCGCGATGGTGAATATCGCAGCCGTGCGCGCTATGCGCTTTAGCTTGTCTGTGCTCATGCCAAGCTCTTTTGCCCTTCGCCATGCCTTGATCAGGAAGTAGAAGGACTGGGCAAGCACCACAGCCACTATCACTCCCGCGATCACGAACAGCACCGGACTGTTGATCGAAAACTCCATAATTATTCCTTTCCGCACCAAGGGACTGTCCCCGGTGCCAACTTCGCAAAACTAATATCCGACAGCAAGCCCAAACAGCAGCAGGCAGCTTGTCAGCAGCAGGTTTGCAGCCTGGAACTTGACCGAGTACCTTGCCCACTTGGTGTAGCTTATATCCGCAAGACCCAGGCTTATCAGAAGCGCAGCGTTGGTCGGATAGAACACGTTGGAAAAACCGTCGCCGAAGGCAAAGGCCAGTATGCAAAGCTGCGGGCTTATACCAAAGGCCTGAGCCATCGGAACTATCAACGGTATAAGCATTATTGCCTTGGCTGAGCCCGAGGCTACAAAGAAGTTCATCACCAGAACTATCAGGTAGATGAACAGTATCACAGCCCACTTTGGAAGCCCTCCGGCCGCGTTTACGGCCCAGGAGAGCAGCAGATCGATGACCCCGGACTCAGTCAGCGTGAACTTTATGGACGCAGCCATGAGTATCATGAGCACGGCCGGCAGTATGGAAAACGCACCGGATACAAAGCACTTGGCAAGCCTTGGGCCCTTCAGACCGCAGGCAAAGCTGGCCGCAAGCCCTGCGGCAAGAAAAGCCAGCGCCACTATTATCATAGTGTAATCCTGCAGGAATGTCAGGAATGCGGAGCTGAGCACAAGAGCTATTCCGATGCCGAGTATTATTACAAAGAGTTTAAGCGCCCTGGAAAGACTGCCGTTTTCTGCGGATCGTTCAGAATCTGAGGTTTTTTCTGCTGATGACGCATCGCAAGCATTTTGATCCACTGCGGCAAGCGCCTCGTCCAGCTTTACGGCAAGCGCTGCGGCTCCCAAAGTGCTTTTATCGACCCTTTTGGCATGCGCTCTTACGAAAAACAGCAGAAGCGGATAGATAAGGACAAAGGCCAGAAGCCTCATCCATGCTCCGGAGAACATAGGAAGCCCTGCCAGCTTTTGAGCGACGCCTACAGTAAACGGGTTGAAAAGCCCGGACGCAAAGCCGCACCCCACAGCCAGCATGCTCATAGAAAGCCCTGTAACGGCGTCCCAGCCGAGTTTCAGGGCAAGCTGGACAACTATAGGCACCAGCGGCACACACTCCTCAAAAGAGCCGATAAGGGCCCCCATGGCCATAAAGAAAAATATCACCACAGCCATCAGCGTGTACTTTCTAGAGCCGTACTTTGACGCTATGCGGTCCAGCATGTAGCGCATAATGCCGCATTCGTCCAGAGCGGAGAACACCCCGCCTATAACCAGCAGGAAAATGATGACCGCTATAAGCGTTCCGTTGCCCTCCGCGCCAAGCACCAGCACCGGCGAGAGTATCCAGCGCACAAAGCTTATGCCCTGCCCCGCGAAACTTGCCGCGTACGCCGCCACCATTAGCGCAAAGATGACTGCCAGCGATGTTATGAACGACCGCGCGCTGATATTGAGGCTCCTGCCCTCTTTATTTTTATCTTTCAGATCCGGCACCGTAGACCACCTTCTTACTTATCGTGCAAACACAATAGTTTTGCTATTAATTTAGTATAAACACACAAAGACGTTCGGTCAACTGTAAGTATTGTAAACAAATCCTTTCTGCCGCAAATTATGCAGTCTGGCTGAGCCAGTATCTATCATATGCCGCAGCCGGCATCTATCCGGGAGTCAACCTGATCTACACCTATGACGACGAAAACGGCGCCATAAATGTAAACCTGGCAAAGGAGATAATAAAGGATATCTACAAGCTGTGATCTGTGTGCACCCTGGTTTTGCGCCAGATCAGCAAGCTGTTTAAAACATAGTACTTAAACATTGATGTATGATATAATAGATCAGACCATTTTCCTTTGATCGATCAGACAGGAAAGAACATGAGCAAGAATACCATAACAAAAAGCAATTCAGAGCTCCTTAAGGAGTACCTCCAGGGCGCTAAAGAGCTCGAGTGGAACAAGTACACCATAGAAAAGCTCCGGGACGGCATCAACTCCAAGATCGCGGCCTACACGCAGAAGCGCGACGCCGATCTTAAGAACATCAGCAGCTGCAAAAACGACAACAAGAGGCTGCAAGACAAGATCGACAACTACAAAAGAGGCACCTATTTTAAAGGCAAATACAATTTTAAATTTGAGCCGGAGTGGGACGGATGCGTCCTGAGCATCTTCATCTGGGCGGTCATTACCGCCGTGTTTGTATGGATAGGCGAGAATAAAAATATCAGGCTGCTTTCATTTCCTATGTACATAGAGCAGTTCTTAGCAGAGATCACCACTCCATTCTGGGGCGTGGTGCTGCATTTTATTGTCCTACCTATAGCGGTCTACTTTGCCATTATTCTGATCCTGGAATTCCGGCAAAAGCGTATATTCGAATTCAACGCTGACGAATCCGAAAGGAAGAGCAACGAAAGCGCAGCCAGGCAGGAAGCTGACAGCAAAAAGAGATGGTCCGACACGATAAAAGCCAACAACGATATGATAGCCGCGCTGGAAAAAGAGAGCTCAGAAATAGACGATATTGTGCTTCCGGAGCTTCGCGAGGAGCTGTCCAGGAACACTTCCGCCCTTGCGGCAGCTCAGAGGGACCTTGACAGCTACTATGCCCCGGGCGTGCTGCACATAAACTACCAGGGACTGGTCCCCGTCTCCACTATCTGCGGATATTTCGAGACAGGCCGCTGCGATTCCCTTGGCGGCCATGAGGGTGCCTACAACCTCTACGAGTCCGAATACCGACTGAACATGATAAACGCCAAGCTGGACACTATAAGCGATCAGCTGCGCCACATATCCGCCCAGAACCAGCAGATACAAAACGCCATCGGAAACCTCAGGGCAACTGTCAGCGGGCTTATGGATTCCGTGGACGAATGCACCATCCGCAACCTGAACGCAGCCCAGGCCATAAACGCCGGGACCGCGCAGATCGCCCAGAGCACCCAGATGCAGAACTACTACAACTACGCCCAGACCAACGCCCTGCGCCACCTGGACTACATGACCAGCGTGGACTACTACAGACGCCACATCTTTTAAGCAAACACGCAAAAACTCCCGAGATGTCCCGGGAGTTTTTTATTGCGATTCTGTGCTTTACAGGTGCTGCATGTTGCGGTTGATGACCTCGATCTGCATCTCGTTGTTGAGCTGTACGAAGTAAGCGCTGTAGCCAGCTATACGTACGAGCAGCTCTCTGTGATCCTTCGGATGCTCGTGAGCATCTATAAGGGTCTGCTGTGTAACAACGTTGAACTGTACCTGCTTGCCGCCGTTCTTAAGGTAGGTGGTGATCAGAGCAGCGAACTTTTCCTTGTCCTCGTCTGTCTTGAGGTTGTTGGGGTCGAACTTCATGTTCAGAAGTGTTGCCTGCCACGGATCCTGGTCTATGTTCAGAGCGGACTTCATGACAGCTACCGGACCGTTGGTGTCGCGGCCCTGCATCGGGCTCATGGTGCCGTCTGCCAGCAGAGTGCCTGCCTTGCGGCCGTCAGGTGTAGCTCCGGTAAGGAGTCCGCCGGGCTGGTGGCTTGTAATGGAGATACCGCAGGGAACTGTTGTACCGCCGGTGATGGTCGGCTTGGTAACAACGTAGTCTGCCAGCATCTTGTACAGGTCTGCAACTATCTTGTCTACGTAAGGATCGTCGTTGCCGTACTTAGGAGCGGCAAGGAAGTCCTTCTGCATGTCTTCGTAGCCTACCCAGTCTGCCTCGAGAGCATCGTAGAGCTGCTTCATGGTGTACTTCTTGTCGTCGAATACCAGCTTCTTGATAGCAGCCATGGAATCGCCGACGTTTACCATACCTATGGAGCATACGGACGCGGTGTTGTCGAAGGGTATATCGTGCCTGCACCAGATGTCCTTGCCGGACTCGATGCCGTTCTGCATAAGAGCAGCCCTGAACGGATCCGGAAGTATCTCCTGGGTGATCTTGATCTCTACGTTGTTGCGCTCGCAGACAGCGGAGATGCAGTACTCGAACTGCTTTCTCCAAGCCTCCCACAGCTCTTCGAAGCTCTGGAACTTGGTGAAATCTCCGGTCTGGATACCTACCATCTGCTTGGTGCGTGCGCCCCAGCCGTTGTGGCGCATGATGTCGAAGATCATGGTCATGATGGTCATGGGTACCGGGCCTGTTCTGGACTTGCCGGGAAGGTTTGCATCCAGGCAGCCTGTTATAGCGTAGCCGCGCGCGTCCTCTATGGATACACCGTGCATGGTGAAGAAGTTGATGTAGGAAGCATCAGAGATGAATGCCGGCATGGAAAGACCTGCGACCTGGCACTCTACGCCCTTCATGATAAGATCGTGAGGAGTGCAGTCCGCAACGCACAGAGTGATGGTGTGGTGCGGGGTGCGGGTTATCAGTGCAGCCTCCAGCAGCATGTAGGACAGATCGTTGGAAGCGTCTGTGCCGTCTGCCTTAACGCCGCCGATAAGGAAGTTGTGCCACTTTGCAAAGCCTGCGTTCTTCTTGCGGTTCATCTTTCCGGAAGTCCTGTTGAGCTCCATATCCTTAAAGCGCAGCAGGCAGAGAAGCTCCAGCGCCTCGTCGTAGGTGATCCTACCTGCGTCCAGGTCTGCCTTGTAGTACGGATACATGTACTGGTCGAAACGGCCGCCGGGCAGAGTTGTGGACGGGGAGAGCATCAGGAGCTGGAACCACAGGCACTGCATAGCCTCTCTGAAGGTCCTTGCCGGGTGCATAGGTACCCATGCGCAGGTCTCGGAGATCTGCTCCAGTTCTGCCTTTCTCTTTGGATCTGCTTCCTTTTCTGCCATCTCTGCTGCAAGCTTGGAATAGCGCTGTGCAAGAGTGTTTATAGCCTCGAAGGAGTAGATGACGCCCTGATAATATCTGAACTTGTCTATGCTCTCAGCATCAAAGAATCTGAGCTTGGACTGAAGTTCCTTAGCCTGCTCTATGAGCTTAAGAGTTCCGTTCTTGAGTATCTTTTCGTAGTCTACGCAAAGAAGTACAAGGGACGGTCCGAGGCCCAGGCCGCTCTGAGCGTAGCCGCCGCCGACGCCTCTGCCCTCGCCCTTAGCCTTCCAGGGAGGAAGAACAAGTCCTTCCTGAAGGAGCTTGATTATGTGCTCGTCTGCCTGCTCGTAGTAGATATCTCCCTGCATACCCATCTGGGTGGCCGGGTTGTGCTTCTTGTTGAGCTCCTGCAGGTCTTTCTGATCCTGCTCGTCCATAAGGAAGCCGTCTTCTACCAGAGAATCTATCTCGTCCTGAGACCAGATGCCGTAGTTGGGGTCTATCTCAAGTCCCATGGGCTTGGATGCGCCTATGCCTACGATGAGCTCGTCATCAGCAATAGCGATAGGCATGCGCTCTGTCCAGGCCTTGAGTATCTTGCCGCGCTGGACTATGGGTGCGTCGTGCTTGTTCTTTTCAACTACGTCTGCATAGATCCTGTATTTTTCGATGCAGATGGGATAGTGGTCCACAAGGTATCTGGGCCTCATCCTTTCGATTCTTTCGTACATAGTTTCTCCTTTCAGGTTTAAATAGTGCGAAATTTTTAGTATAATTATGTTATAAGTTTGTATTTCGGAGGCTTACGCCATGAAAAACGATTTTCCGGATCTGAGCGGGATCTCCCTTAAAACAGATCCGTCCATACCTGTAAAAGGCATACAGATAAGTCTTGATCCTTCCGCCCAGCCGGGCTACATCTACGTAGACAGCGCCGAGAACATCAGCAAGCTGTTCGACGATGCAGGAAGCGCTCCACAAAGGCCGCTTTTTTCCGCGTCCCCTTTCCAGCAGATAATCACCGAGGCTTTTTTAAGAGACCCCGAAGACCTCTACTCCCTGGACCAGAAGCTTTCTTCCCTTGCAGGCATGAAGCAGTTCAAGTGCGGCATAGTGGTGCGCGCGCTTACCGAGGACGGCAAGCCATACGCGGGGCCGGACTCCTTTGCGGAGAATGCCATGGAAGACCTCAGGCGCTTCTTTAAAGGGAGCTTTATGGCTGTGGTAAAGGATTCCGTGTATATCCTTATCAGCTCGGATGAGATGATAGGAGACCTTCATGAAAGCATACCTGCAGGCTTTGAGGACTACCTTAAAAGCCGCAACGCCTTTGCCATGACGGGCAATTCCTCCCAGTGGCTGAAAGGCCTTAAAGTGCTGTTCTACCAATGCTACAGGACCCTTCCTATAGCAGCAGCGGTGCGCTTTGGCAGCACTGCGGGAAAGCACGTGCTCTCCTACAACCGCTTTGCTTTCTACTACACCATACACCTTGCGGAGCTTTCCGCAGGCCGCGACATGGGCAGTTCCGACATTCTCTATCTCTGCGACAACGCTGTCCTTACGCTTACGCGCTACGACCGCAGCTTCAACAGCGATCTTAGGGACACCCTGTTCGTCTACCTGATGAACGACCGCAACATAAGCGCCACATCCCGCCAGATGCATGTGCACCGCAACACAGTGATCTACAAGCTTGGCCAGATAAAGTCCCTTATTGGGGACAAGACAGAGGACCCTTACATAAGGCACAGCCTTATATCCAGCTGCATGATAATCCGCTATATAGAGGAGTATCATAAGCAGGAAGTGGACCTGCCGCCGGTGGAAAAAGCGTTGCTTAAAAAGAACATTTAAAAGCCCTTTTCCGCAGCTTTCTTTTACACCAAGATTTTATTGTAAACATTGCATTTATGCAATGTTCGGCATATTCAAAACTGCCTTGGCAGCTTTGTATACTTTGCACAAATGCGAAACGAGGGACGGTTCTTTCTGCATCAGGGGGACGGTTCGCTCGGTGCAAGCCGGGTTGCATCGGAAGAACCGTCCCCCTGATGCAGAAAGAACCATCCCCTATTACTTAAACTATGCGGACCTCATCGCCGACTACTGTAAAGTGCGGCTCTATCTTCTGATCCTTTGTGATCTCAGTCATGTAGTTTACTATCTCCATGAACTCAGGATCGTCAGCTTTTACAAAACGAGGAATGTTGTCATCGGAGAGCTTTACCGGAAGGTAGTAGACCTCCTTGATCTTTTTGTCCTCTATTATGCACTTTAGAGCCATGGACTTGTAGGAATCCTCCGGCATAGTCTTCTTTTTCTTTGCCATGTCCGGATTGAGCGCAGCAATGTCCTGGTGGGACTTGGAATCGCGCAGATCCCCCTTGCCCTCGAAGAACTTTTCCGGGCCTTCCAGTCCGAAGTTAGCCATGCCGTAAACGATGACCTTGCCCTTGTAGACTTCTATAGGCTTAAGAATGTGCTCGTGGTGGCCTATTATGATGTCCGCGCCGGCATCTATCGCAAACCTTGCGGCGTAGCGCTGATAGTAAGCGATGACTGCAGGTATAAAGTGTATGCCCCAGTGGAAGGATACCATAAGTATGTCCACCTGAGGACGCAGCTTTGCAATGTCGTCCAGCATGTTGTCCAGATCGTCCGGATGCGGGAAGGAGAACATCCTTACCGGGGTCTCCGGCTGATCGTGCTCTTTTGGAACGTAGGCGGTTATGCCTCTGAGCGGGTTTGCACCGGGACGCTCCTCGTTTGCCCAGTAGTCCTGCGGCAGAATGGAGCAGTAAGCCAGCATGCCCACCTTAGTGCCGTCCGGCAGGGTCTTTATAACAGGCTTTCTGGCAGCGACAAGGTTCTCGCCGGCGCCTATGCATGTCATGCCGTGCTCGTTAACGAACTTTATGGTGTCAAAGAAGGCAGGCCTTCCCCAGTCCATGCAGTGGTTGGTAGCAAAGGATATGATATCGTACCCTGCTCTTTGGATAGCCTCTGCCATCTCCGGACGGCAGCGCATTGGAAGCCTCGGCTGGCAGGCGGGTGTTCCGCTTGCGGCAATGCAGGGCTCCAGCTGTCCGAATACAAGGTCGGCTGAGGTAAGAGTATCCCTTACCTGGTCGAACATCTCGTCCGGATCTTCCCTGTTAGGACCGACATCGCCGGTTGCTATAAAAGTATATTTTGCCATTAGTATTCTCCTCTGGCTCTATATTATCAGATGCTGTAAACTCCTACAAGGCCAAGCACTGCGGAGAGTGCAGCTGCAACGATAGCCATGATAAGAGACTTGTTGAAAAGGCCGTCTCTCATTTCCTTGTCCGGGCAGGATGCAATCATGATAGCGCCGCCTGTGCTGAACGGGCTGACTGCTGTTGCGGAAGCGCCGATTGCGATAGCAACAAGCAGAGGTACCGGGTTGGCTCCGGATGCAGAAGCATAGCCAACTGCAATAGTTCCGAGCATCGGGTATACCGCGTTGATAGCGCCGGAGAACAGGGACAGGAAGGAACCGAGCAGCGAAAGGATAACTATCATCATGGTGTAGTTTACGCTGTCGGAGAGCTTGCTTGCCAGGAAGTCAACTACTCCGGCCTTGGTAGCAACTGCCATAAGTGTGCAGACGCCGCCTACCTGAGTGATGGTGCCCCAGGGAACGCCCTTTACGATAGCGTCCTTTTCGGAGCCGAGCTTCATAAGACCGCATACCAGAACGCCTACCAGAGAGAGCATCTGGATATCGCAGACTGCGGAAAGCTTCTTGATAACAGCGCTTGCCGGCAGGAAGATCTTAAGAAGGTTCGGAAGGATGACCAGCACAGCTACGATAGCAATGATGATGAGGTTCTTCTTCTGAACATCGTTGAACTTGGGAGGCTCTTCCATCTCGATGGCTCTGGTCTTGTAACCCTTGAAGAATATCCAGGTTATGAAGAACAGTACCAGGGTGAGGATGATCCACGCGATAACTACCTTCCATGCGGTGGTCTCGCCGAGTCCGGCAAGCCAGCCTTCTGTGGTCTGGGTAACGACTGAGCCCTGAACAGCCCAGGGGAACCAGGTACCTATGGATCCGCCAAATACTACGATAACTATGCAGACGTAGGGGTTGAGACCTGCAGGTGCTGCAAGTGTGAATGTGAGCACTGCCAGAATAGCGTTAACAGCTGGCGGGGGTGCTCCGCATGCGCCTATGACTGCTCCTATAAACAGAAGCATGAACGGGATGAGCCAAGCCTTCTTGCGGACCTTGTAGAGCATCTTCTTAGCAAGAAGAGGCAGGGTCTCGTTTGCAACTGCAAAAGAGAAGAACATGGTGATGGTCATGAGCTGGAAGATGGTGCTTGCAGGCCAGCCTGCAACTACTTCCTTGACCCTGTATCCCTGGATCCAGCAGCCTATGATGTAGGCAAATACGAATGCGGGGATACCGATGTTGCTCTTGAACTTATAGCTGATAAAAATGGATATAGCTATAGCTGCAAGAGTAAGCCATAACAATGTACTGACTTCCATAATGACTCCTTTCAGTACGGATAGAAATAACTGCGTGAGAGTTCTGATGTATGAAAAAACTCCCTTGATACGCGTAAATAATATCACGCTTGTAAGGAACAATTAAAACAATGGTTTTATGTGGCGCCACAGGGAAAAACCTGTTATAATCAAATCGAAAAGTGATGAATATAACAACATAATCAAGGTTAGGGCAAGGTGCATCATGATCAATTCGGACCTGTACAATTTCACCATAGTGGCAGAGGAGCTGAACATAACCAACGCAGCAGCAAGGCTTTTCATAACCCAGCAAACGCTCAGCGAACAGATAAAAAGGATGGAAAAGCAGTACGGAGCGCAGTTTTTCGTAAGAAAGCCCAAGCTAAGGCTCACCCCCGCCGGAGAGCGCATGCTTACTTACTGCAGAAAAGTCCTGTCCGAAGAGGCCGCGCTTCTGGAAGACCTGCAGGATCTGGACCGCAGCAAGTCCTACCGCATAGGCTACAGCGGCACCAGGGGCGCATTTATACTGTCCCGCGCGTTCCCCATGATAACAACGGGTTATCCGGGTGTTAATATAACGCTGATCTCCGACACCACAGGCAATCTGGTATCCATGCTCTCTTCAGGCAGGCTGGATGCGTACATAACATCGGGAAGCAGCTGTCCGCCCGGCTGCAAGGCGGATGTCATATACATCACGACCTTCGAATACGTGTGCAGAAAGGCCCTGCTCTCGCAGTACTGCGATACGGAACGCTTTGAAGCCTTAAGCTACGCGGAGAAGCTGGCGGTCATAGCTAGGACGCCCTTCTCTTCTGTTCCATCGCACTTCCCTTTCAGAAAAACACTGGACGAGTTCAGGGCCAGGCACGGGCTGAACTTCAACGAGCAGTACGCCCTTACCAGCTCAAATATGAATTTCAATCTGTGCAAGGGCGGCCAGGCAGGCATAATACTTCCGGTGGAGCTGGCCAGAAGGTATACATCAGGACTGGACCTTTCGGAGTACATCATCCTTCCGCTCCACGATATGATAGAAATAGAACCGCTGACACTTATCACCGGCGGAAGCGATCCTGCTGTAGCGCCCGCTGATCTTCTCAAGATACTGAAAAGCTGCGCCCCGAAATAGCAAAAGTTCCGTATCATAATTAAGACAACGTACAGTTTGAAAAGCTTATAGTATTATGTTATCTTTATAATAGTATTATCGATCTGCAGAACTGATTTGGAGGCAAACCATGAAGATCAAGAACGTAGAACTAAGACTTATCCACCCGGACTTTACGAAGTCTTCCAACCCCAACATGAAGAACTTCACCGGCGGATGCTACCCCATAATGATAAGGATCATAACCGACGAGGGAATTTACGGAGACGGCGCCGTGAGCCTCGGCTTTGGCGTAGGCCAGACCGCTGTAATAGAGCTTGCCAAGGACTTTGCGCGCAGGATAATAGGAAAAGACGCTCTGGAAACAGAGGTCATCTGGGAGATGCTCCACAACACAAGGGCCTTCCCCACCTGGCTCTACCAGTCCGTGCAGTCCGGCTACGACATGGCGCTCTGGGATATAAAGGGCAAGGCATTCAATGTTCCTGTATATAAGCTGCTTGGCGGCGCTCAGAGAAAGAAGATGCGCGCCTACGCAAGCCAGCTGCAGTTCGGCTGGATAGACAGCCAGCACATGGCAGCAAGCCCCGAAGACTACGCAAGCAACGCCAAAAAGGCTGTAGAAGCAGGCTACGATGCTATAAAGGTGGACTTCTGGGCCTACGACGAGGAAGGCAAGCCCATGACCCACGACATGCGCAAAGGCCTTGTAACTCCGCGCATCATGAACATAGTGGAAGACCGCGTTGCAGCAACCAGAGAGGCTATCGGACCGGATGTAGACCTGATACTCGAAGGCCACGCGTTTACTGATGTTACAACAGCCATCCAGTTTGCGCAAAGACTGGAAAAGTACGACATACTCTTCTTCGAAGAGCCTTGCTTCCCCACTCCGGAGAACTACAAGCGCGTACGCGAAAAGCTGCCCATGCCCCTTGCAGGCGGCGAGCAGAGCGTTACCCGCTGGGACTTTGCGCCCTACCTTATAAACGGCTCCATGCAGATACTGCAGCCGGATGTAGGAAACTGCGGCGGCATATCCGAGCTCATGAAGATAGCCAACTTTGCAGACGTATTTGACGCTTCCATCCAGGGCCACTGCTGCGAGACACCGATAATCCTGTCCGCTACCCTGCACATAGAGGCGGCCATCCCCAACTTCGCTATCCACGAGCAGCACATAGAGTGCTACCAGCCGTACCTGAACGAGCTGTTCACCAACACCTGGTATCCTGAGAACGGCTACTACACTGTTCCGGAAGACCCGGGCCTTGGCACCGAGCTCTCCGAGTACGCTCTCACCCACTGCGAGCTCTGGACTATCTAGCACCCGGGGACGGTTCTTATGTGCCGGCACCTGAGAACCGTCCCCAGGTGCCAACTTCACAAAACAAAAAGGACGATCCGGAAAGGACCGTCCTTTTAATTTTCAGCTTTATTACTTGAGAGCTGCCTTAGCAGTTTCTACGAGCTTGGTGAAGCCTGCGGGATCGTGGATAGCGATCTCGGAGAGCATCTTCCTGTTGAGCTCTACGCCGGCCTTCTTGAGACCATCCATCAGCCTGCTGTAGGAGATGTCGTTCATCCTTGCAGCTGCGTTGATACGGGTGATCCACAGCTTGCGGAACTCTCTCTTGCGGAGCTTGCGGCCCATCTGAGCGGAGCGCAGAGCTCTCATAACTGCAGGGTTAGCTGCCTTGAATGTGGTACGGCGGGAAAGATAGAAACCCTTTGCTGCCTTCAGTACCTTCTTATGTCTTTTCTTGGCGTTTACGCCGCCTTTAACTCTTGCCATTGTTTTCTACCTCCTACTTTCCGATGAGAACGCTCTTGATCCTCTTGTGATCAGCACTGGTAAGGATCGTGGACTTGCGAAGTCCTCTCTTCCTCTTAGGAGTCTTCTTTGTAAGGATGTGGCTCTTGTAAGCCTTGTTTCTCTTTACTTTGCCTGTTCCGGTAAGCTTGAATCTCTTCATGTCCCCTCTGTGGGACTTCATCTTTCCGCCTTTAGCCATTTTTCTCTTCCTTTCTATGTTGATTAATTCTCAGACTGACCTGTTGCAGCGGCCTCTTCGGCTTTCTTTGCAGCTTCTCTTGCTGCCTTTGCTGCTTTCTGCTTTTCCTTTTCGGACTTGGGTGCTATGACCATGGACATATTGCGGCCTTCAAGGACAGGCTGCTTTTCTATGTTTCCGTAGTCCTTTACCATTGCTACGAACTCCAGCATAGTTTCCCTGCCTTTGTTTACGTAGCCCATCTCTCTGCCCCTAAAGCGCATGCTGATCTTTACCTTGTCCCCGCCTTCCAGGAACTTGGCAACGAGCTTTGCCTTAGTGTCCAAATCGTGCTCTTCTGTGAAGATGCCCAGGCGCATTTCCTTGACCTCTGTGGTCTTCTGCTTTTTGCGGGCTTCCTTTTCTTTTTTCTGCTGGTCGTAGCGGAACTTGCCGTAGTCCATGATGCGGCATACCGGGGGCGCAGCGTTGGGCGAGATGTTCACAAGATCCAGGTCTGCCTCGTGAGCCTTGGCCATGGCTTCCTGGATGCTGACGATACCGATCTGTGTGCCGTCCGCGTCTATAAGGCGGACTTCCTTTGCACGGATCTCTTCGTTGATGAGGGCTTCTTTGCTAATGGTCTTATCCTCCCTGATAAAGAAAAAAGCGGTGCTTTTCGCATAAGCCCGCCGCATAAAACGCCCCTGTGGGGTGTTCTTATGAGCCCTGACGGCGCCTGCCGCAAGGCGAGAAGCGGGAGCTTCTGCTTGATACCCGAGTAGAATACACTAAAGGCAGGCGATTGTCAAGCGAAAACTTCACAATTTTTGGCAGAACATATGTTTACAAACTTTTGTTCGTATGTTAGAATAGTATCGACATATAATGCCGCAGAGAAAGGAACCGCCATGGCAGAACTCAAAGACAGAGAAAAGCGAGTACTGGATTTCATAAGCGATCAGATAAAACAGAACGGCTACCCGCCAACAGTAAGGGATATAGGCGCGGCGCTGGG
>JAZQIH010000067.1:0-5554 GCA_045541015.1 Anaerovoracaceae bacterium
AGTCTTGCCAACGCCGGGAGGGCCTGTCATAAGCATGCCGTGCATGCCAGCCGCTGCTATCTGGGCTGCCCTCTTGACAGCTTCCTGCCCCTTTATATCCGAAAAGTCCAGCACATCGGCCTCGGAGCACGCCGCCTCTTCTGTTCTTTTAGATGGCGGTATAAGATCGAAGCCTGCCACGTGGTCCGCAACCTGCCTCAAAGACGTAGCTGGGTGCAGGTCTATACCGTGCACCAGCATGGCTTCTTTTATATTCCCTTCCGGCAGTATAACGTGCTTTACCCCGCGCTGCTTAAGCCCTATTACCATCGGCAGCACGCCGTCCACGGCAACTATGCGGCCGCTTAGGTTAAGCTCGCCAAGAAAAGCCGTTCTTCCGTCCTCCAGGTCTTCCATATCCCTGCCCGGCCTGATAAGACCGCTGCATATAAGAAGGCCTATCGCTACCGGAAGATCGTAGTGGCTCCCGTCTTTTCTGCGGCTTGCTGGCGTAAGATTGGCAGTAATTCGCCTTAAAGGAAAATCGAACCCGCAGTTTTCCAGCGCGGATCTTATCCTGTCCCTTGCCTCCTTTACACTCTGGCTGCCGAGGCCCACTATGCTGAAGTTGGGAAGGCCTCCTTCCACATCCACCTCTGCCCAGCAGAGCTCGCCGGACAGCCCGAAAACACTTGATGTTAGTACCCTTGCGTACATCTATACCTCCCCGAACGCGTTTTTTATATGCCTTGCGAATATGCCTTTATCAGTGTGCAGGACCTCTATGATATCCAGGCTTGGCTGCAGCGCCGTGAACCTGCGGTTCCTCAGCAGAAAGACCTCTGCGCAGCGCCTCATCTTGTTCTGTTTTCCCCTGTCCACGGCCTGGCACGGAAGCCCAAAGTCCGTGTTCCGCCTGGTCTTAACCTCTATGAATGCAATGATGTTCCGCCTGCCGTCTATTGCTATTATGTCTATCTCCCCTATCTTGCAGCTGAAATTGCGGATCAGCACGCTGTAGCCCTCGCGGTCCAAAAGCTTGCAGGCAGCGTCTTCTCCGGCATCTCCTATCTTGCGTTTTCTTGTTCTCTTATCCGCTTCCATTTATCCACCTTTATTACCTTTATTTGCCAGCTAATGATAACAAAAAACAGCCGCTTTGTAAACGGCTGTGCTTAAAGTCTGTGCAAAACAGCGTTTCACTACCTGCCTTTGAGCATCATTGTAATAAGATCGCAGGCGATACGGGCTGTTTTATCCCTTTCGTCAAGTATTGGATTGACTTCTACAAGGTCCAAAGCCAGCAGCTTTCCGGATGCGGCAATGGCGCTTGCTATCTCGAATCCATCGGACAGAGAAAGCCCCCCTGGAACTGGAGTTCCAACGCCCGGAGCTATCCTTGGATCCATGGAGTCTATGTCGTAGCTAACGTGTATGCCCTCTGTGCCTTCAGAAGCTATCTTTATGGCCTTATCTATGCAGGCGCTTATGCCTTGCTCTGCAACGTCTTCCATGGTAAAGACAGTTACTTCCGCCTCTTTGAGCTTCACCCATTCCTGGGGCTCTATATCCCGGCCGCCTATGATAACGACCTTTTTGGGGTCCACTGTGTAGATGGGCGTTCCGAAATCCAGAAGGCAGTCCGGGCCCAACCCGCACACTGCGGAAAGCGGCATTCCGTGCACGTTTCCGGAAACAGTGCTTTTATCATCGTTGAAGTCCGCGTGGGCATCCACCCAGATAACGCCTATGTTCTTATAAAAAGACGATGTAGCGGAAACGGAACCTGCGGCAAGGCTGTGGTCCCCGCCCAGGCACAAAGGCACCATTCCGCGCTTAAGAGCATCCGTGCACTCCCTGTGCACGCGCGCGTTAAGCTCCGTTATGTCCTCGTAGTAGCGCATGTTGGGAAGGCTGCGTCCGCCCCTAAGAGGCAGAAGATCCCCTTCATCCTCCCAGCTAATGCCCTCAGTGTCCAAAAGGTCCGTAAGCCCTGCGTAGCGTATGGCTCCCGGCCCCATATTTACGCCTTTTTTAGACGCGCCCAGGTCCAGCTGGACGCCGATTATATCTATCATTTGGACGCCTCCGAAGGATAGATCATGCTGATCTCTTCAGATTCCACAGCTGCCTGGATAAGTGCCTCGCAGTCCAGCTTGCTTTCGGATTCGAGTATCTTTTCCAGCTTGGGCTTGGTTACCGGGTGCTTGGGCAGGAAGACCGTGCAGCAGTCCTCGTAGGGCTGGATGGATGTCTCGAAAGTGCCTATCTCCCTTGCAATATCCATGATCTGGGTCTTGTCCATGGCAATGAGCGGCCTCATTACAGGAAGGCTTACGGCAGCGTCTGTTACCACCAGGGCTTCCGCGGTCTGGCTAGCCACCTGACCCAGGTTTTCCCCTGTTATAAGCATCATGCAGCCGTTGTCTTTGGCTATGCGCTCTGCTATCTTCATCATGAAGCGGCGGACCAGTATTGTAGTCTCGTCCTCCGGACAGTTCTGCACTATCTGCTCCTGTATAGGCAGCAGGTTGATGCTGTGGATGCGGAGCCTTCCGGTATACATGGTGAGTATCTCCGCAAGTTCCTTTACCTTCTCCCAGGCACGCTCGGATGTGTAGGGATAGGAATGGTAGTGGACTGCTTCCAGGACCATGCCCCTGTGCGCCATAAGGAAGCTTGCAACAGGCGAATCTATGCCGCCGGACAGCAGCACCAGGCCCTTTCCGTTGGTTCCGAGAGGAAGTCCGCCGAAGGCCATTATCTTCTGCTCGTAGATGTACGCAAAATTGCGGCGCACGTTTACGAAAAGCAGAGCCTGAGGATCGTGCACGTCTACTTTAAGGACCTTGCAGCCCTTAAGCACGTATGCTCCTATCTTCTTTGCTATCTGGGGGCTTTCCACGGGGAAAGTCTTGTCTGCGCGCCTTGCCTCTACCTTAAAGGTCTTTATGCCGCGGCTTTCTATGAAGCCCATCATAATGTCCACAGCGGCTGCACCTATCTCCGCCAGAGCATCTTCCGCGGAAAGGCCTTCTATATTGATCTCTGTGGCGGGGCTTATGGAATCCACGCCGAAAACGCGGCCAACACGCTTTAAGACCTCTTCCGAAGAGACTTCCAGCGGTGTGCGCACGAATATAAGGCCCTCTGCGCGGTCTGCGCTTATGCCTTCTATATCCTTTAAGACCTTCCTTATGCGCTGCACCAGCATGCGCTCAAAATAAGGCTTGTTCTGGCCCTTAAGAGCCACCTCTCCGCAGCGGACTATGTATACTTTTTCTTCCTTGTTGACCATTTGTACTTCCTGTTACTTCTTCTTTTTGAACGCGTTTCTAAGGCGCCTCTGGCCGGACACGTAAGCGGACAGCTTGTCCATTACTGTGTTCATCTCTTCTTTGGTGTTTTCCGCGCTGAAGGAAAAGCGCACGGCACCTTCTATCTCTTCGGGTTTTAGGCCCATGGCAGACAGCACGTGGCTGCCCTTGTCTTTGGAACTGCAGGCGGACCCAGTGGAAACATAGATCTCGTCCTGCTCCAGCTGATGCAGCAGCACCTCTGCCCTGCAGCCCACAAAGCTTACGTTAAGGACGGAGCTGCAGCCGTCCTCCGGCGAATTGATCACAACATCCGGGATGTCCTTAAGGATGCGCTCCTTAAGATAGTCCCTTGCCTCAAAGCGCTGCGGTTTTATAAGATCCGCGGCAGCGCCAAAGCCCAGTATTGCAGGAACGTTCTCAGTTCCGGACCTGAAGCCAGCCTCCTGGCCGCCGCCGCAAATGAGCGGAGGAACATGCACGCCCTTCTTTACGTAGAGCGCGCCTATGCCCTTAGGACCGTGCACCTTGTGCGCCGAAACGCTCAGCATGTCCACGCCCAGCTTAGCTGCATCTACAGGCAGCTTTCCGTAGCTCTGCACACAATCCGAATGCAGAAGAGGCCTTACAATGCCGCTCTTTTTTGCAAACTCGGACAGCACGGAAGCTATCTCTTCCACGGGGAATATGGCGCCGGTCTCGTTGTTTACATGCATTACGCTTACAAGTATGGTGTCCTCTGTAAGAGCCTGCCTGAAAGCATCCATATCCAGGGATCCGTCCCTGTGTACAGGAAGCAGCACTATGTCTGCACCTTTGTTTTTAAGCGCGTCCAGGCAGCGCAGAACGGCAGGATGCTCCACGGCTGTGGATATTATCCTCTTGCCCTGCTTTTTCCTGGCCTCCCAGGCCCCGAATATGGCTGTGTTGTCGCTTTCGGTGCCGCCGGAGGTAAAGAAGACTTCCTGCTCGGATGCGCCAATGCTTTTGGCTACGCTCTTCCTTGCCGCCTTTACAGCCTTTTCAGCGTCCAACCCCAGCCTGTAGAGCGTGGATGGATTGCCGAAACCTTCTGTAAGGGCATCCGTCATTGCCTTTACGACCTGCGGGTATGGTTTTGTAGTTGCGCTGTTGTCTAAATAGATCATTTATACTTTCCGTTCGATCCGCAAATTTAAGGCCCGCATTTCTGCGGGCCCTGGCTGCTATTTTGCGTAATCTACAGCTCTTGTTTCTCTTATCACGTTGACCTTTATCTGGCCGGGGTATTCCAGCTCGCTTTCTATGCGCTTGCTGATATCCCTTGCAAGCATTGGCATGGAATCGTCCGAAACCACATCCGGCTTGGCTATGATGCGTATCTCGCGGCCAGCCTGGATAGCGTAGGAGCTTTCGACTCCCGGCGTGGTATTGGCGATCTCCTCCAGCTTCTGGAGCCTCTTGATGTAGGTGTCCAGAGTTTCCCTTCTGGCGCCTGGCCTTGCTGCGGAAAGAGCATCAGCTGCGGCAACAAGAACGGCCTCCGGGCTCTTGGGCTCGTAATCGCCGTGGTGGGAAGCCATGCCGTTTATAACGGCCTCGGACTCTTTGTACTTGCGCAGAACGTCTATACCAATGTCTACGTGAGTGCCCTGGATCTCGTGGTCGAGAGCCTTGCCTATATCGTGGAAGAGTCCTGCCCTCTTAGCAAGAGCAACATTCATTCCAAGCTCTCCTGCCATAAGACCTGCCAGGTGAGCAACTTCCTTGGAGTGGGACAGCACGTTCTGGCCGTAGCTTGTCCTGTACTTGAGCCTTCCAAGCAGTTTTACCAGCTCCGGATGGACGTTGTGGCAGCCTATCTCGTAGACGGCTTCCTCGCCTTCCTTCTTGATTATGCTGTTTACTTCCTTGGTGGCCTTGTCCACCATTTCTTCTATCCTTGCGGGGTGGATGCGGCCGTCCACGATGAGCTTTTCCAGGGCGAGCCTTGCGATCTCCCTTCTTACAGGATCGAAGGAAGAAACGATGATAGCCTCCGGAGTATCGTCTATTATCAGATCTACGCCGGTAGCTGTTTCGATGGCGCGTATGTTGCGGCCCTCGCGGCCTATTATGCGGCCTTTCATTTCGTCGTTCGGCAGGTTTACAACGGAGATGGTGTTCTCTGCAACTGTGTCTGCCGCGCAGCGCTGGATGGCGCCTACGAGTATCTCTTTAGCCTTGGTATCTGCCTCTTCCTTGGCCTTGGACTCTATGTCCTTGATCATTATGGAAGC
>JAZQIH010000068.1:0-1775 GCA_045541015.1 Anaerovoracaceae bacterium
GGTGGCGGGGCTTCCTACCGGGTAGAGCTTTATGGACTCTTCCATGTAGAAGTACTTGCCGTAGTCATCGGTGAGGATCTCCGGGTTGCAGGCCTCTTCCATGCCGCGGTACTGGCGGTAGATGTTGCAGGGGCCTTCGAAGATGTTGTTCAGGGAGCTGAAGTCTTTTGCTGCCAGCCTGGTGCAGAAATCTGCGTTGCGGATGTTGTAGCCAGCGCCCAGCTTTGCGGAGGTGGCGTAGTCGAAGATGTGAGACATCGTTCCGCCTACCATGCCCATGGCCATGCCCCAGGCATCGCGCAGCTGCAGTGCGTTAAGGCCTCTCATCCTTGCGAACGAAGCGCAGACGCCGTAGACAGGCATGGTGAAGGAGCTGTCCCAGCCCACGCCGAAGTTCCAGCGGCCGCCTGCTGCCATTATGCGCAGCGAAAGGTCCTCGGATACTACCTCGTGAGCTACGTAGTCTTTTCCGGAGAAGCCGTAGACTGCCGCAGCCGTGAGGTTAGCGTTGATAAGTGTTGCGGATTCCTTGCTGGGCCACTTTGTGCCGTCGCGAAGGGTGATGTACATCGGCTCGTAATCGTTGGAGCGCGAAGACATCGCGTTGATCATTCCTGCGTTGCCAAGGGATGCCTTGCCGCCCAGGATGAAGATAGGAGCCTCGCCGGTCTCGCCGTAGCTTTCCACGACCGACTTTACTTCCCTGTTTCCGAATGCCAGAGCGCCGCCGGCCAGGTTACCGATGTTGTCGATAAGCTTTGCCTTGGCTATCTCTACATTGCGCTCGGAGAGGTCTTCGAACTTTACCTTGAGCGCGCCTTCGGAAAGGATCTCAGCAATGTTTTTTCCTGCCATTTATACTCCTTTCTGTTTTGTGGGGGCCTAAAAGCCCTGAAAATGATTGCGGTGCGGGCTGATGCCCTGAGTTAAAAAATGAATTATTGCGAACGGAACGCTTACTGCTCCAGGAGGCTGGTGAGCTCCCGCATGTCCTGCAGGTCTTCCAGCTTGTCCACGAGCTGTATGCACTTTTCCGCTTTTGCCTTGCTTATGATGCCGTATTCGTTTATCTGAGCCCAGTACTTGTCCAGCAGCTGCTCCCTGGTTGGGTAATCGTGCATGGAGAAGTCCTTTGGGGTCTTGGTCACGGAATGCCTGGTGCCGTCTTTTGCTACCACGGTGGCTCTGATCTCGCCCTTTTGCAGGTCCGGGGAGTGCAGCAGCCTTGTCATGTGGCAGAGCTTTACGACTTCCGGGTCCGTAAGGACGCTCTCGCGGTAGAGGTTGATGCCGAACTTGCCGTATTTGAGCGGCGCCGCCAGGGCGTACTGGTAGGAGAACTGCGCGTGGGTGAGCGGGTCCCTGCCGATCTCGTACGGCGGCCAGTAGTAGCCGTGGTGCTGCTCCATGCAGAACTCCAGGGTGATGTCCGCTATGTCCTCCGGTCTTTCGCAGCCGGAAAGCTCCGAGCCTGCAAACGCTACTATGGTGGCTGGCGTTCCCACCGGGTAGAGCTTTATGGACTCTTCCATAAGGAACTGCTTGCCGTAATCGTAGAGGTATTCCGGGCTGCAAGCTTCCTCCATGCCGCGGTACTGGCGGTAGAGGTTGCGAGGGCCTTCGAATATGTTGTGCAGGGAACTGAAGTTCTTAGCTGCCAGCCTGGTGCAAAAATCCGCGTTGCGGATGTTGTAGCCTGCGCCCAGCTTGGCGGATGTTGCGTAATCGTAGATGTGGCTTATAGTGCCGCCTACCATGCCCA
The DNA here is from genome assembly GCA_045541015.1 of Anaerovoracaceae bacterium. Taxonomy (GTDB): domain Bacteria; phylum Bacillota; class Clostridia; order Peptostreptococcales; family Anaerovoracaceae; genus RUG13409. The sequence goes on from JAZQIH010000068.1 coordinate 1,763, forward strand.
TGGCCATGCCCCA
>JAZQIH010000069.1:0-2046 GCA_045541015.1 Anaerovoracaceae bacterium
GGGGGGCACTTCAGTTTTCTGCTCCCGGGGCGGATTGTTCCTTAGGTGAGGATTTTCGCTGTAGCTTCGTCCTCATACTGGCGTGTGTAGAGTTCAAAATAGTAGCCGCGGAGCTTCAGAAGTTCTGTGATGGAGGACGCAATAGAGGGCATAACCCACTCCCTCTGCACCCTGGAGTTCGAGGACCACAGACCCTTCTACGACTGGGCTCTTAAGAACACAGACTGGCCGGAACCTCCCCAGCAGATAGAATTCGCCAAGCTCAACCTCTCCAACACTATCATGAGCAAGCGCAACATCAAGAAGCTGGTGGAAGAGGGCCTCGTAGAGGGCTGGGACGATCCAAGACTGTGCACCATAGCAGGCATGCGCCGCAGGGGCTACACCCCGGAGGCTATACGCAATTTCTGCGATGCCATAGGCGTTTCCAAGGCCAACAGCCTTATAGACATGAGCCAGCTTGAGTACTTCGTCCGCGACGATCTCAAGGACAAGGTAGAGAGCCGTTTCGTTATCTCCAGACCTCTCAAGCTCACTATAACGAACTGGCCGGAAGGAAGGACCGAGTACTGCACTATAGAAAACAACGCCAACAAGCCGGAAATGGGCACCCGCCAGGTACCGTTCACCGGAAGCCTTTACATAGAGCAGGACGATTTCATGGAAGTTCCTGTTAAGAAGTACTTCCGCCTGTTCCCGGGCAACGAAGTCCGCCTTAAGGGTGCGTACTTTGTTACCTGCACCGGAGTCGTTAAGGACGAGGCCGGAAGCATTACCGAGGTCCTCTGCACCTACGATCCGGATACCAAGAGCGGCACCCCCGGAGCGGACAGCCGCAAGGTAAAGGGCACCATCCACTGGGTGGACGCCTCCACAGCAGTAGCCGTTCCCGTACGCGAATACGGCTACCTGGCCTATCCCAACGAGGAGACCGGCCGCAACGAATTCGACCCCAACTCCCGCACAGAGCTGACAGCCTGGGCAGAGCCGTCCGTAAAGGACGCCAAGCCCGGTGAGCGCTTCCAGTTCTTCAGGAGCGGATATTACATTGCCGACAGCGTCCTTACCAAGGAAGGTGCTCCGGTATTCAACCAGATCGTAGGACTCAAATCGTCCTGGAAACCTGAGAACAAGTAAAATTATGAAGAAAATAACAGTTTTATTGCTAATGCTGTGCCTGGTAATGGGCCTGTGCTCCTGCACTATAAGGCTAAGCACCACGGACATACCGCAGGGAAACGAAGCGCCGCCTCAAGTGGATCCTGCTGCGGACCCGGTGGAAGACGAAGAGTTCACCCTGGAGGAGGAAATGGCTCTCAAGTCCACTGTAGAGCTGCTTTCCGCGGATGTCGAGGGGCTTGGTTATATTGCTCCTGCGCTGGATAAGAACTCCGGGCTCTGGGGCTATATAAACCTCAAGTCCGAATGGGTCATCTCCCCCAAGTTCAGATCCGCTGAGCCTTTCACCGGGGACTATGCCTGCGTGCGCGATGCCTACGGGGATCATGTCTTCGTAGACAAGTCCGGCGAGGATATCTTCGCGTGGAACACAGCAGCCATGGACCTTGCTGCAGTCTCCAGCTTCAGCGAGGGCCTTGCCAACGCAACCATAGACAGCGGCTACACCCAGCAGATGTGCTACCTGGATACTGCAGGCAACTACGCTGTGCCTCTTACCAGCCTGCCCAGAGCTTCCGGTGTAAACTACAGGACAGTAAAATACGTAGAGCTTGCAACACCGTTCAGGAACGGCAAGGCTGTAGTTATGCGCTACACCAACGCCACACTTGCAGCTGAAGGCATAGGCGCAAGCGATACCGCCTACGTAATAGACACCGCAGGCAACGTGCTTGCATCCCTGGCAAGCGGCCTGGACGCAAGCGTCTACGGCTTCGACGACAACATGCGCATAGTTGTAAAGGCAACCAACGGCCTGTACGGTCTTGCGGACGAAAACGGCAACATGGTTGCCCACGCAGCATATCTCCGCATACTGCACTGCGAGGGCGGGCTTTACCTTGCCTGCGATCAGAGCGGATTCTGGGG
>JAZQIH010000070.1:0-5465 GCA_045541015.1 Anaerovoracaceae bacterium
CTGTATTCTTTACGCGGTATTTGTCCGTGCCGAGCGCGTAGTTGTAGAAGTTATTTTCTACTATCATGGCTGTCATGGATGTTCTGCTGCTTACCGTGCTGTTGATGGACTTGATGTAAGCTTCCTGCTCCTCAGCGGTCATAGTAACGCCGGCAGCCGAAGTGAACTCCTTGCTGTAGCGGTTGTAGGTGCCCTTGGCTGTGCGCCAGCTCCTGGAGGAGAAGACGACCAGGCCCTCGGAATCGGAGAGTATATCTCTGCCTGCCAGCATCCTGGAGTCGTATTCGAGCCCCAGCAGGTTGGAGAGCGTAGGCAGTATGTCTACCTGGCAGCAGACCTTGTCTATCTCTATCTTCTGGTCCGCAATGGACGGGGTCCAGATAGCAAGGCAGTTCTTGTAAACATCGAAGTCTATGTTCCTCTCGTTTATAGACTGGAAGTCCTTGGTGTCTCCGAACTTGCGGCCGGTAAGCTCTTCCAGTGTGTCTATATCGAAGTAGGGGATGTGGTCCGGAGCGAAGACTATGAGAGTCTTGTCCAGCTTGCCTGCCTCCTGGAGCTTGTTGATAATTGTCTCCACAGCCTTATCGAACTCCATCAGGGATGCTATGTAAGCCTTGGTCTTTTCCGTGTAGTTAAGCTGGCTTACTCTGTCCCTCCACTCGTTGAACACCCAGCTGGTGTAGGTGTAGGGAGTGTGGCCGGTAATAGTCATGTAGTAAACGTTGAACGGCTGGCTGCCGTTAATGTAATCGTCAACAGTGTGCTCCACCAGGAAGCTGTCCCTCTGCGGCCATCTGAGCTTGCCGCTGTTAAGACCGCCGCTGCCTTCCCAGTCTATGCAGTCGTTGTAGGGCTTGTACGCGCTGTTGTAATGTATGTACTTGAAGTTGTAGCCGAGGTTCTTGTGGGAGGCCTCGCGGTTGTACATGTTTATGTTGTTGTGGTATCCGAAGCTCTGGTATCCGAGCTTGTTAAGCTGCGTTGCCAGGGAGAAGTAGGTGTTGGTCTTGAGCTCTCCGGTGCGGCTCATGGTTATGGGGTTGCCGTTCTTGGGATACAGGCCCAGCAGGTTCTGGCACTCTCCATTGGATGTGCTGGTAAAGTGCAGGGCAGAGTGGAAGTTGTTGAAGATGAAGCCCTCGTGCGTCAGCTTGTAAAGGGTAGGTGTAAGCTCCTTGCTTATGCCGTAGCCGGACATTCCCTCAACTGTAAAGAACACCACGTTGTAGTCCTTGAACATGCCTGTGTATTCGTTGCGGTTGCTGGCCGGCGCGGACTTGAAGTACTTTACAAGGCTCTGGATATCCTTCTTGCTTGTTCCTGCAAGCATAGCATCGAAATCCAGGTCTATTATATTGGGAGATGTATCTACAGGCGTGGGCGTTGGCTGCGGGTCCGGATCAGGTGTCGGTACAGGATCTTCTCCGGGTTCCAGCTCCTGCTGGACAGGCCATATCATGTGCTTTATATCCAGCCGTATAAAGTTGAACATGCCGAGCTGCTCTACCTGATCGTCGTAGTTGGTGTCTATGGTGTAGAGCTCTCTGGGCTTGGGTTCTCCGCCCCAGGGCAGGATGATGAATATCATGCCCAGAACAAAGAGTATTATTGCAAGAGCAAGGGAAATGATGAGAACTCCCTGCTGCTTGATCTTTATCTTAGCCTGGTACTTTACGAATATTGCAATGAGTATGGGCGGCGCCAGGAAGAGCATCAGAACAAAGAACCTGCCGAATATCATCTTGATTATAGCGCCTATGTAATCCGTAAGGTGGTTGCCCATAGCCGTTTTGATGGTGGATGCAGGGTAGAACTCCTGAAGGATGTTCTTGGCCACGAATTCAATGCAGAATATAAGGCCGAACAGTATGCCCCAGACCTTTATGGCTACAAGCGATGCCTTCTTAGGCAGTATGTGCGATAGCCCGCTGAATATAAAGCCGTACATAAGGCCGTGGAGCAGGTATATGGGGAAATACTTGAACTGCATGCCCATGGATATGTGCAGGACAAGCTCCAGCCATACGCAAAGCAAAGGCAGATAGAGCAGCTTTGTAAACAGGTAGACGATCTTCTGCCTGCTGCGCTGTTTCTTTGTTGTTTTTTTGGGAGCGGATCGATCCGCTTTTATTGCTAATAAGTTCTTCATGGCAGTAATTATACTATATAATGTGGTCGAATACAAATGAAGAATTCTATATATAGTGATTAAAATCAGATTGACGCTGGTCGGCAAAGAGGGTAAAATTAACTGGATAGAGCCAAATCACTATTAATTTAGGAGGAATCAGATATGAAAAAGTATGTGTGCCCTGTATGCGGTTATGTTTACGAAGGCGATGAGATCCCAGCAGATTTCAAGTGCCCCGTATGCAAAGTTCCCGGAAGCAAGTTCAAGCTCATGGACGAATCCGCTCCTCTGGCAGCTGAGCACGTATTCGGCGTAGGTATGAATCTTGACGCTGTTACCAGCGAGGAAGACAAGGCTTATATAATCGAGCAGCTTAAGGCTAACTTCCAGGGCGAATGCTCCGAGGTAGGTATGTACCTCTGCATGGCAAGAGTAGCTCACAGAGAAGGCTATCCTGAGATAGGCCTCTACTGGGAAAAGGCTGCATGGGAAGAAGCTGAGCACGCTGCAAAGTTTGCAGAGCTCCTTGGATCCGATCTTGAGCCCAACATGACAAACAGCACAGAGAAGAACCTCAAGTGGAGAGTAGACTGCGAATACGGCGCAACCCAGGACAAGTTCGATCTTGCTAAGCTCTGCAAGAAGTACAACCTGGACGCTATCCACGACACCGTCCACGAAATGGCAAGGGATGAGGCCCGCCACGGCAGAGCTCTTGAAGGACTTCTCAAGAGGTATTTCAAGAAATAAGCTGAAAAGCTATTAGAAGGAGGCATAAAATGCTTTTTAAACTTATCATCGAGATCATCCTCGGTGCCGTTTCCGGCTACGTTGCCAACGGCATCATGAAGGGAGATCAGAGCAGCATCATCAAGAACCTTATCCTTGGTATCATAGGCGGCTTTGTAGGCGGACTTATAGGAAACCTGCTGGGTGTAGGCGGCGGCTGGATCACCGGTATCATCCTTTCCATAGGCGGCGCCTGCCTTGTTGTCTGGCTTGCAAGGAAGTTCCTCAAGTAGGATGCTTACTGCTTAACGCACTTAAAACCGCAGCGCCTTGTTTTGCTGCGGTTTTATTTCTTTATATCAGTGCATTTAGCAGGCCTTATTTCGCAGAAAGATCACTACAAAACTTTACCGTTTTGCTATAATATGACCATGAAGATAGTGTTAGCAAGCACTTCGCCAAGGCGGAGGGAGCTTATAAAAAGAATAGTTGATGAATTCGAGGCCGTGTCCGCGGACGTGGACGAAAAGGCCATAGAGGACCGCCTGGAGGAGCACAGAGGGCGCCTGTCGGAAGCTGCTCTTGCGGAAAAGACCGTTAGGGAGCTTTCAAGGGCAAAGGCTCTGGCTGCCTGGGAAAAGCTCGGTAAGCCGGATAACACCTTGTTTATAGGTGCAGACACTGTAGTAGCTCTGGAAAATGAGATACTCGGAAAGCCAAAGGACAGGGAAGACGCCGTAAGGATGCTCAGGGAGCAGTCCCTGGAGCCTCAGCAGGTGTTTACAGGAGTTACTCTGGCGGCAAGGAACTCCGGCGGGGAGATGCGTATAAGGACCTTTACGGAGAAGTCCCTTGTCATATTCCACGCGCTGGACGATGACCAGGAGGCAAGGATACAGGCCTACTGCGATACACCGGAGCCCTACGACAAGGCCGGAGCCTACGGCATACAGCTGAACGGCGGCGCCCTGGTGGACCGCTACGAAGGGGACTACGATAACATCGTAGGCTTCCCGGTGGAGCGGGTAAGAAAGGAACTGACTGAGTTTATCAGTGCCTGCCCGGGAAACTGCAGCGCGTGCTCTGCATGTGAGGGCTGCAAAACGCTTGGTAAATAGTCAAATAGACATAAAATATATTACGTTACAGAACGGAGGAGTATTTTGAGCAAGTTTACAGACAAATGGATAGACGATCATAAGGATCAGATGATAGAAGACCTTCGCGGAGCTCTCAGGTTCCGCACCCTGGAATCCGCGCCGCTTCCCGGAGCGCCTTTCGGACGCCCTGTGCGCGAGTGCCTGGACTATACCCTTGGCAAGGCAGATGCCCTTGGACTTAAGACCAGGGATCTTGATGGCTACTGCGGCCTTATAGACGCGGACGCAGGGGAAGGCTCAGAAATGCTCGGCATACTCTGCCACCTGGATGTTGTACCGGAAGGCACAGGCTGGGACCACGATCCTTACGGAGCAGAGATAGTGGACGGCAAGATCTACGCCCGCGGCTCCCTGGACGACAAAGGACCCGCTTACGCAAGCATGTACGCCCTTAAAGCAGTTCAGGAAAGCGGCCTGCCCTTAAAGCGCAGTGTTCGCCTTATCCTCGGCTGCAACGAAGAGACCAACATGGGCTGCATACACCACTACAAAGAAGTGGAGCGCATACCTGACCTCTCGTTCTCACCGGACGGAGAGTACCCAATAACCAACTCCGAAAAGAGCATACTCCAGTGCACCTACAAGGCAAACTTTGCGTCTCAGATAGAGATGAGCGTAGGAGAGGCCGCAAACGTAGTCCCCGGAGAGGCTTCTGCAACTATAACAGACGGCGGCCTTCAGGTAGCAATAAAGCAGATCGGAAAGATAGCCCACGCATCTCTTCCCTGGGAAGGCGAGAATGCACTCCAGAAGCTCTTCCTTGCTCTTAAGGACGAGGACCTGGAAGGCATGGACAGGGTGGCAATAGACACACTCTGCGATGCATTCAAGATGGAATACCACGGTGAATCACTGGGTCTGGACAAAGAGGACGAATCCGGAAGACTCACACTCAACGTAGGCGTTATAAGGTGGAACAGCCAGGGATTTGAGCTTACTCTGGACCTGCGCTGCCCGGTAAGCCTGCCGGAGTGCTTCATCCAGGAGCGCATAGAGCTGGCCCTAGCAGCAACAGGCGGCAAGATAGTTTGGTGGAAGTACAAGCCCGGCTACAGTATCCCGGACGATTCCGAGATAGTAAGCAAGCTCCTTAAGGTCTACAAGGCCCGCACAGGAGACCAGGACGCCAAGCCCAAGAAGATAGGCGGCGGAACCTATTCCAGGGAGCTTCCCAACGCGGTCAGCTTCGGCCCGGAAGGCTACATGTGCGAGGCTTCCTGCCACGTTGCCAACGAATTCATGGGTATAGACCAGCTCGTTATGAACGCCAAGATGATAGCAGACGCTATAATAGCGCTTGCCTGCGAATAGTATGAGACAAAGGCACATCAGAAACAGAGACGACATACTCCGCGATTGCGGCGGCTACATAGTGGAAGACCCTAAGTCCATGAAAGGGCGGTGGAAGGGGCTAAGTCGGATCGTAGCCATGTCGTTCTGTG
>JAZQIH010000071.1:0-29506 GCA_045541015.1 Anaerovoracaceae bacterium
GCGGGGGCACTTGCCAAGAGGCTTGGGCGGTTCGTGCACTATGCTCTCCAGGCCAAAACCTGCCCCGTAGGCAGAGCCCGGACCGTCGTCTGTAAGGTATATGTTGCCGCTGTAGCTGAGCTTTCGCGCCTCTGAATACAGCTTTTTAACTGGTACAGTGGCCTTGGTGCGCTGCTTTCCGGTAAGGACCATATTGCCGTTTTCATCCCTGCGCTCTTCGGGTATCCATTCGGAGGCCAGAAGGGTGTGGACCATCTCCGCGGTAACCTCTGTGCGGCTCATCATTCCGGACTTTGCGGTCTTCCAGACCACGAACTTGCAGCCTTCCTTGTAGCCGCTGCAGCCGAAGCCGTTCTTACCTTCTATTATGTCTTTGCCGCAGCGCGGGCATGTGCCGAGCAGCAGCTTGCCGCGGCGCATGCTTTCGGGTATGTGGAAGGCGTCCACCTTGGGATAGTCCGTCTTGATGACCTTTTTTATCATCTCCAGGACGCTGTCCGTAAGGTCCGTCCAGGGGGCCTCGCCGTCCTTTATCTCTTCCTGCACGGCCCACCAGAGGCCTGTCATGTCCGGCTTTTTAAGCTCTTCCGGAAGTATGCGGTAGAGCTCCCTGCCGAGCACTGTGGACTGTATCTGCTTGCCTTTGCTTTCTATGTAGCCGCGCTCTTCCAGGGTATCTATGATACCGGATCTGGTGGCGGAGGTGCCTATGCTGCCGTTTTCGCCCTTTTTGTCCTTGTCCTTGGACAGCAGCAGGGCCTTGGCCTTGGGGTCCGTTACGTAGCGGGCTATGCGGGTCATGTCCTCGTTGAGGGAGGCTTTTGTGTAGCGCGGAGGCGCCTTGGTCTCTTTTTCCTCTGCCTGGGCGGATATGCAGCGGCCGTCGTAGGTTCCCGGAGCGATCTTTGAGAGCTCGCTTTCTTCTTCCTCTTCTTCTGCGCTCTTGTCCGGCTTTATAAGCTGCATAAAACCGGGGAATGTGACTTCTGTGTCTGCGGCCTTAAGGGTGCCGTCCTCCGTCTTGGCCTCCAGGGTGGTGCGCTGCTTTTTAGCGGCAGGCAGGAACTGGGCCATGTAGTACTTTACTATGGCCAGGTAGATGTTGCGCTCCTCTTCCGTAAGTTTGGAAAGATCCAGGTTCCTGCGCTGGGGGATTATGGCTGTGTGAGCCGTTATGTTCTTGTCGTCGAAGGCCTTGCTGTGCAGCTTGGTATCTATGGGAAGCTTTGAAAATACAGCGCCTGCGGGGTCTGCGGCCAGGTTCTTCATTACCTGAGCCACAGTTGCCGGGGCCTCCTTGTACTGCTCTTCCGAAAGGTACTGGCAGTCGGAGCGGTTGTAGGTTATAGCGTTGTGCTTATCCCTTAGGCTCTGGGTTATTTCCAGCACCTGCGAAGGATCGTAGCCGAACTTGGCGGAGGCGTAGGTCTGCAGCTTTACAAGGTTGAAGGGCAGGGGCGGCTGCTCCGTAAGCTCCTTGCTGCTTATCTTAATGTCCTTGAGCTCCTTGCCGGCAAGGCTTTCCGCAAGCTCCTGGGCGTAGTCTTTGTCTGTTATCTTGCCGTCGTCCAGGTTGGGATCGTCCTTGGCGGGCTCTAAACTTGCGTGCACTGTGTGGCCGTCCACATCCAGCGCGGCGCGGATGATGTAGTAGCAGAGCTTGGTGTGGCCCTCTATGGCAAGGTCCCTGTTTACTACAAGGCCCAGGGTAGGGGTCTGCACGCGGCCCACGGTAAGCATCCTGATATGCGGGTTTATAAGGGTAAAGTAGCGGCTGAAGTTGTAGCCTGTCATGATGTCTGCAACGGCTCTTGCGTGGGCGGACCAGCCGGAATTGCGGGTCTGAGCGTTGTCCTTCATGTTCTCCAGGGCCTTTTTAAGGGCACCTTCGGTAGTATCGCCTGTGGCAAGGCGCAGCACGGGGCCCTTGTAGGAGAACCAGTCCAGGATCTCGTCTATAAGGTACTGTCCTTCGTCGTCCGGGTCTCCGGCGTGGATGACGCACTCTGCGTCCTTTAAAAGATCGCCTATAAGCGCGAGGCGCTCTTCCTTGCCTTCTCCGGGCTTTTTGCCCCAGTTTTCAAAGAATATAGGGAGGGTGTCCAGGGTCCACTTTGCGTATTTTGGATCGTAGTCCTCCGGGTCCTTTAATGTAAGAAGGTGACCGAAAGCGGAGACTATTGCGTAGTCTCCTTTTATGGTGTAGCCGTTCTTCTGCACGGCGTTTCCGTCTATTGCTGCGGCTATTGCTCTGGCCAGCATGGGTTTTTCTGCTATTACGAGTTTCATGCCTAATATTTTACCTTCAGGAAGCTAAAAAGCCAAGCAAAAGCTGCCTGGCTTTTTATATCGTGTGCTGTTTTTTCTGCCTACCTTACCAGAGCGGGCTTTTTGCTGTCGAACTTCCAGCCTGGGATAAGGTACTGCATGGCAAGGGCATCGTTGCGGTCGTGGGAGGGCAGGCTGTTGTAGAGCCTGTTTGCTTCTTCCACCTTCTTCATGTCCAGGTGCACGCCAAGGCCGGGGCCTTCAGGAAGCTGCAGGTAGCCGTCCACTATCTTGGGAGCATCCACCAGCAGGTCCTGGCCGTCCTGCCATATCCAGTGGGTGTCCAGGGCGGTGGGCTTTCCGGGAGCTGCGGCTCCTACCTGAGCGAATGCCGCCAGGGTTATATCGAAGTGGTTGTTGGAGTGGCTGCCCCAGGTGAGGCCCCAGTCGTTAAGGAGCTGGGCCATGCGTATGCTGCCCTCAAAGCCCCAGAAATGCGGGTCTGCAAGGACTATGTCCACGGATTTTAGCGCGGCGCTGTGGTAGAACTGCCTCCAGTTGGTAGCTATCATATTGGTTGCTACCGGCAGGCGCACTGCGTTCTTGAACTCGGCCATTATTTCGCGGCTTGAAAAACCGCTCTCCGGGCCGCAGGGGTCTTCAATGTAGGAAAGTATGCCTTCCATGGGCTTGCAGAGCTCTATGGCCTCCGCAAGGCTCCAGGCACCGTTGGGGTCTATGTTTATGCGGCCGGCAGGGAAGGCTTTTTTAAGGGCCCTTACTGCTTCCATTTCTTCTGCACCGGCAAGGACTCCGCCCTTAAGCTTGAAGTTCTTAAAGCCGTACTTTTCCTGCAGGCACTGGGCCTGCTCAACTATGGCCTGGGGCGTGAGCATCTCGCGCCTGCGCATTGCAAACCAGGGGTCCTTGGACGCGCATCCGTCTATGTAGGGAAGGTCCGGCGCTTTTGCTTTATCGCTTACGTAGAAGAGGTAGCCGAGGGTCTCGACTTTGTCCCTCTGCTTGCCTTCGCCAAGAAGATCACACATCTGAACATCCAGGAACTGGCCCAGAAGGTCCAGAAGGGCGCACTCTATGGCCCACTCCGCCTTTACAACAAACTTGAGCTTGGAGATATCCAGGCTCTGTATGCCCTCGCCGTCGTCTCCGGCTGCAGGCCGCTGAGCCTTGTGGATGCTGCCAAGGATGGAGCGGTATTTTCCTATGGGCTGGCCTACCACAAAGGGTATGCAGCTCCTAAGGGACTCGCAGGTGTGGTCTCCGCCGTGGATCTCGCCTATGCCTGTGTGTCCGGCGCTGTCCTTGAGTATAACTATGTTTCTTGTAAACCACGGCGCGTGGGCACCGGAAAGGGTCATGAGCATGCTGTCATAGCCTGCCACAGGTATGACCTGCATTTCTGTTACTACCGGGGTTCCCTTGAACTGATCCATTTTCTGACCTCTTTATATCTGAACCGTTTAAGCTGGTGTCTAGGTTATCGGGGCGGGGTTGAATATGCACAGGAAGTTGTGGAGCCCGTGCTTTTCCGCCCAGGGCTTTTTAACGCCGCTTGCCACATCCAGGATGAGGGAGAACAGCTCTTCTCCTACCTGTTTTATGGTCTTATCGCCTGTGGCTATGGGGCCTGCGCAAAGGTCTATAAGGTCCGGCCACTGCTCGGCAAGCTCGTTTCTGCTGCAGACCTTTATGACTGGCGCTGCGGCAAGTCCGTAGGGGGTTCCGCGTCCTGTCATGAACACCTGCAGTCCTATGCCGCTGGCAAGCTGGCAGGGGCCGCAGACTATATCGCTGGCAGGTGTGGCCGCGAATATCATTCCGTGCTTAGTTGGCTTTTGAGCAGGGGAGAGGACCTCCTCTATGGGGGCGCTTCCGGACTTTGCTATGCTGCCCATGGCCTTTTCCACTATATTGGAGAGCCCGCCTTTCTTGTTGCCCGGCGTGGGGTTGGCGCTGCGGTCCACGCTGGCCTCGGAAAGGTAGCTGTCGTACCAGCGCATCTCGGCTGCCAGGCGGTCCCTGGTGTGTGCGTCCCTGCAGCGGCTAGCTATAAAGTGGACTCCGTCGCGCACCTCTGTAACTTCAGAGAAGAGCACTGTGGCGCCTCCGGATACCAGAAGGTCCGCTGCGTAGCCTGCCGCCGGGTTTGCTGTAACGCCGGAGAAAGCATCGCTGCCGCCGCACTGCATGCCTATAAGAAGGTCGGAGAGCTGCAGCTCCTGGCGGCGCCTTTTGTCCAGGGCCGCAAGCTTTTTTTCTGCCATAGCCATTATAGCAGAAACGCCGGCCTCAAAGCCTTTGTGCTCCTGCAGAACTATTACGTTTTCCGGGGTGTTGTTCTCCGGGCCAACCAGCATGTCTGCCGTAAGCTTTTCGCAGCCGAGAGCCACGACCATAAGCTGCCCGCCGAAATTGGGGTGCAGGCAGAGGTTCTGCAGCGCCCTGATGGGTATCTTTGCTTCCGGCGCGTTTATTGCAACTCCGCAGCCGTAGGCGTGGTTTATGGCAACTACATCGTCCACGTTGGGGTATTTGGGCAGCAGCTCTTTTCTTATGCGCTCCACTGCCGCGTCCAGAACGCCCTGCACGCACTGTACGGTGGTCTGGATCCCTAGTATGTTGCGCGTGCCTGCGTAGCCGCCGTCCGGGGCCTTGTAGCCCATCCAGGTCTTCCTTGGGGCATCCGGCAGGTCCGTGCGGATATTGGTGCCGAAGGGCATATCGTCCAGCGCCGGCGGGGGCGGAAGGCGCAGCATCTTCTCGTTTATCCAGGAGCCCGCGGGTATGTCCGAAAGGGCATAGCCCAGTACGACGCCGTAGCGCACTATCTCTCCGCCTTCGGGAATGTCCTTCAGCGCTATCTTGTGCGCCTGCGGTATGTCCTGACGCAAAACAAGACCCGGCAGGATCTCAGTATCAGCTGCCAGGTCTCGTACTGCTATTGCTACATTGTCTTTTTCGTTTATCTTAACAAAATAACGCATTATGTTACTTACCTTACCATGCAAGGCTTTTTGTTATCGAACTTCCATCCGGGGATGAGGTACTGCATGCCTATGGCATCGTTTCTTACGCCAAGCTTGTTGTCCACATAGAGCTTGTTTGCCTTCTTGATCTGCTCCAGATCCGGCTCTATTCCAAGGCCGTAAGCCTTAGGCAGATCTATGCAGCCGTCTTCGATCTGAAGCGGAGCCTTGGTGAGGCGCTCTCTTCCTTCCTGCCAGATCCAGTGGGTGTCTATGCCGTTCATCTTTCCGGGGATGGCTGCGGCGCACTGCACTACCATTGCAAGGGAGATATCGAAGTGGTTGTTGCTGTGGCAGCCCCACATGAGGCCGAAATCGTTGCACAGCTGGCCGACTCTTACGGAGCCGTTCATGGTCCAGAAGTGGGGGTCTGCAAGGGGGATGTCCACGCTCTGCAGAGCTATGGTGTGGCACATCTGGCGCCAGTCGGTGTTTATCATGTTGGTAGCCATTGGCATCATGATAGCCTTTCTGAACTCTGCCATAACTTCTCTTCCGGAGAAGCCGTCTTCTGCGCCTACAGGGTCCTCGCAGTAGGCAAGTGTAGACTTGAGATCGTCTGCAACTTCCAGGGCCTCCTTAAGGCTCCAGCAGCCGTTGGGGTCGAGGTCTATTCTTGCGTCCGGGAAGGCCTTTTTCAGGGCTTTTACGGCCTTAACTTCCTCTTTAGGGGTAAATACTCCACCCTTGAGTTTAAAGTCCTTAAAACCGTATTTTTCCTGGGTGGCGCGAGCAAGCTCAACTACAGCATCCGGGGTAAGGGCTTCTTCGTTTCTGAGCCTGTACCAGCGGACGGGGGAGTCTTCCTCGCTCATGTAGGGGAGGTCTGTCTTCTTTCTGTCTCCGATATAGAAGAGGTAGGAAAGGAAGCGGACTCTTTCTCTCTGCACGCCGTCTCCCATAAGAGCAGCCGCCGGCACCTCCAGGTACTTGCCCATAAGGTCCAGGAAAGGAGCTTCTATAGCAGTTACTACGTGCACGCCGGTGCGGAGGTCGAAGGTCTGAAGGCCTCTTACATCGTCCTTGATGTTTTCGCCCAGCCAGGTCCTGATGCGGTTGAGGACTGCTTTGTAGTCAGAGATCTTCTGGCCTACTACCATGTCCTTTACCATTTCCAGGGTCTTTGTTATCTTTTCTCCGCCGGGGACCTCGCCTGCGCCTATGTTTCCGGTGCTGTCTGTAAGTATAACGATGTTTCTGGTAAAGTACGGGGCATGAGCACCGGAGAGATTGAGCTCCATGCTGTCATGTCCGGCTACCGGATAGACATCCATTCTTTCGATTACAGGTATCATTGATATTCTCCTGTCTTTACATATTGCTGTATTCTGTAAGCTTGCCTTAAGATCAGTGGTGGAGCACTTCTCCGGTGAGCTTCTGGTAGTACTTGAGCAGAGCGCTGTGATCGCAGCTTCCGTCTCCGTCGTGGTGCAGTATCTTCATCATTTCGAGTACCTGCTGGGTGAGTGGGATAGGAGCGTCTACAGCCTTGGCTGCGTCTACTACGTTGTTGAGGTCCTTGATGTGGAGGTCGATCCTGAATCCGGGAACGAAGTTCTGATCCATCATCATGGGAGCCTTGGCGTTCATAACTGTGGAGCCTGCGAGTCCGCCTTTTATAGCCTCGAAGATCTTTTCGGGCTCTACGCCGCACATCTGGCCCATCTGCATAGCCTCAGCAAGAGCTGCGATGTTTACTGCTACGATGGTCTGGTTGCAGAGCTTGGTAACGTTTCCTGCGCCTACGCTTCCGCAAAGAACAACGGAGGAACCCATTGCCTCAAGCACGCTCTTGTACTTGTCGAATACTTCCTGCTTTCCGCCTACCATGAATGCCAGTGTTCCGTCTACTGCCTTGGGCTGTCCGCCGGAAACAGGAGCGTCCAGCATCTCTATGCCGTGCTTTGCAAGCTCAGCAGCGATCTCTCTGGATGCTACGGGGTTGATGGAGGAGCAGTCGATGAATGTAGCTGTCTTGGGCATGATCTCAGCCAGCTTGTCGTTCTCTATCATAACGGATTTTACGTGGGGGCTGTTGGGGAGCATGGTGATTACCAGTTCTACGCCCTCTACTGTCTCTGCTGCGGATGCGCAAGCCTTTGCGCCTGCAGCTTCGAGCTCTGCTACAGCAGCCTTGTTGAAGTCGAATACGTTCAGCTTGTGGCCTGCCTTAACGAGGTTGAGTGCCATGGGCTTACCCATGATTCCAAGTCCGATAAATGCGATCTTCATAGTTTTTCTCCTTTTTTATTTATATTGATCCTTTGATACCGATGTTTATAAAAGCC
Organism: Anaerovoracaceae bacterium; assembly: GCA_045541015.1. Lineage (GTDB taxonomy): Bacteria > Bacillota > Clostridia > Peptostreptococcales > Anaerovoracaceae > RUG13409. The sequence goes on from JAZQIH010000071.1 coordinate 7,604, forward strand.
CCATGCCCTTGAGGACGTCTGCAAGCTTTTCTCTCTGCTCTGCGGAAAGCGGCTGGATGGGCTTTACGCAGTCTCCGCAGTCCAGGCCTATAAGCTTGAGCGCTTCCTTGATGGTTACGGGGAAGGTGCCCATGTTGGTGGCAACTCTGAGAGCGGAGAACTTGAACTGTGCGTCCAGGGCGCCCTGCATATCGCCTGCCATGTACTTTTCGTAGATGTCGGAGGCAATGCGCGGCGCTACGTTTGCGCAGGATGCAATTGCTCCGCTTGCTCCGTAGACCAGGCCTGCAAGGATGAGGGTGTCTCTACCCATAAGTACGGAGAAGTCCTTGCCGCGTGTGAGGCGGAGATATTCTTCTGCGTTAGTCATGTCTCCGGTGGAGTCCTTGACTGCAACTATGTTGCTGACCTCTGCCAGCCTTGCTATTGTAGCGGGCTCGACAGTAACGTTGGTCTTGGGCTTGTTGTTGTAGATTATTATAGGAAGCTCAACTTCTGCAGCTATGTCTTTGTAGAAGGCTTCGACTTCTGCCTGGGTCTGGGACACGAACATGGGTGTCAGAACGGACAGGGCGTTTATCCCGCCTACCTTTTCCACTTCCTTAGCTATTGCGATCGCGCCTTTAGTTGTTATGCTGTTGGCGCCTGCGTATATCTCCATGCGGCCGCGGACTGCGTCCTTGGTAACTTCAAGTATGTTGTTGTAGAAGCCCTGGTCGAAAGCGTAGAACTCTCCGGTGGTGCCGAAGGGGAAGACTCCGCGTATGCCATTGTCCGCAAGGTAGTCTATAAGCTTTCTGTAAGCCTGCTCGTTGAAGCTGCCGTCATCTTTCAGGGGTGTTACTATGGGCACTATTATGCCCTGGGGTTTGAACTTCATGCGTTTTCTCCTGTTAGGAATATATATTTACTGTTTTCTTATCCAGCTTTTGAACACGGGCCATATGCCTTCTGTTTCCGGAAGGGTGTTGTAGCGGAGCTGCTGCTCGGTAAGCCTCTGGGCTGCTTTGCCGGAGCCTGTGTAGAAGCGGCGGTGCAGCAGGCAGGCTGCTCCTTTGGCACAGAAGCGCACTGCGGCAAGGCATTCGTTCCTTGTATAGAATTCGTTCAGCTTTTCCGCAAGGTCTGCGGGGAAAGCGTTTCCGGGAGCCTGGCTCCAGGCCTCGAAGCCTTCCACCGGGCACTCCACTTTGATGTATTGGTTATCCCTTATAAAAGGCGCAAGCAGCTCTTCGGGGAGCAGTCCTTCCCTTAAAAAGAGCCAGTCGCCTTTATCTTGCGCAAGTTCTCCCTGAGCAGTTAGGAGGGTGCCGCTCAGGAAGAATCGCGCGGGTCTTTTTCCTTCCTGCGGAACGAGGTTTGCTATAGTTGCCTCGTTGCCTGTATATATAATGTTCTTTGATGTTCCTGAAAATCCGTGGCGCAGGAAAAGGCCGCCTTTCTTTTCGGAAGAGGGGAGCATTTTCCACTCGTCGAAAGCGGCTTTGTCCATATTGCCTTTGAACTCGTATGAATAATCGTCCAGCTCCGGGCAGATGCCGAACCTGATGTTTGCTTTTGCAACGGCTTTATTATAGGAAGAAGACATGGGTCTTGAGACTACAAAGTACATTGCCATCATGACAGCCATGAGTATAATGCCGGGGGTCCACATGTGGAAGCCCAGCGTTACAACAGCCGAGGCGATAACAAGTATCAGCTGGGTTATAACTACAGCTTTGCCTGCATTGATCCTGCGCTTTAGATCTTGTAGAACTTCGGGGATGCTGTTCATCGTCTGTCCTCCGGTGCTTTAATGGAGCGGCTGCTTTGCGGGGAATGGTATTCCGCCCGCTTACCATATAGTATAACTGCCATTTGTGAAAATGGTCATCGGTCTTTCTGATAGCGACATCGCTTTTTTATATTTCATTACTTTTATAGCACATATTATAATGCTTCTGTCAGAATGTATCGCACTGACAGCACTTATTTTCAGTTCATCGCAAGGAGAACAAAATGAAAAAGATCTGCAAGGATCAGGTACTCGGCATTATCGTTGTGATCATCGGAGCTTTCTTCGGTTATCAGACCTACCTGCTTCCTAAAACCACTCTGCAGGGCGATCCGGGCCCCAAGGTCTTCCCGGCAATTGCCTGCGTTCTTCTGGGCCTTTGTGGTCTGATACTCTTAGTCAGGCCGGACAGAAAGCCTCAGAAGCAGTTCCTGTCCAAAGAGGAATGGAAGAGACTTCTTACTCTCTACTGCATCTACATCCTCTACTGGGCTCTGCTGTGGCTGGTTGGCTACCGTATAGCTATACCCGTCATACTCTTCATCATCAGTTTCCTTTTCTCCCGCGGCACAAAGGTCAGCTGGGTAAAGATCATCCTTTACACAGTAGGCGTATCTGCATTCATGTATGTTCTGTACATAGTTATTATGCAGACCAGACTTCCCGGCGGCATACTGTTTGGTTAAGGGAGGTAGGAAAGCATGTTTGAAGCAATACTCGGTTCACTTAAACTCATAGCCACACCGACAGGCCTCATCTATATAATAGCTGGTGCTATAGTCGGTACCATATTCGGCGCCATCCCGGGCCTCGGCGGAGGAACGATAACCATACTCCTTCTGCCCATGACCTACAAGATGGATCCGGCTCTGGCTCTCGGACTTTTCACCGCTATCTACGTAGGTTCCACCTCCGGCGGCGGAATAGGTTCCATACTTCTAGGCATCCCCGGAACAAACTCTTCTATAGTAACCTGCTGGGACGGCTATCCCCTTACTCAGAAAGGAGATCCCGTACGTCCGCTCTCAGTAACAGCTATATGTAACTTCCTGGGCTCAGTGCTCTCCATAATCGCGGCCATGGCTCTCTGCCCCATACTTGCAAAGTGGGCAGTTGCTCTCGGACCGTGGGAGTACTTCGCACTGTGCTACAGCGCAATTGCAATGGTAATAGGCCTTTCCGGCGATTCCATCGTAAAGGGCCTTATCGCAACAGCTCTCGGTATACTCGCAGCCTGCGTAGGTACAGCTCCTATCTCCGGCAACCTCAGGTTCACCTTCGGATCCATGTACCTCATCTCCGGCCTCAACCAGGTAAACCTGATGATGGGTCTGTTCGCAGGACGCACCATCCTTATGGAGTACGCAAGGGGCTCCAAGATAGGCGCTGCTTCCAATATCAAGGTCCGCGGTTTTAAGTGGCCAGGCAAGGATCTTGCAGATAATATCGGAAACATAATCCGTTCCTTCATTACCGGCGCGTTCATAGGCTTCCTGCCCGGACTTGGCGCAACCACAAGCACAGTTCTTGCATACGCTAACGAAAAGAAGCTTGCAAAGAACAAGGAAGAGTGGGGCCACGGCGCTATCGGCGGCGTTATCGCTCCTGAAATGGCAAACAACTCCGGTATAGGCGGAGCAATGATCCCGATGATAGCTCTGGGTATCCCGGGCAACGGCGTAATGAGCCTCTTCATGATGGCCATGACAGTTCATGGCATCCAGGCAGGCCCGCTGCTCATCCACAATAACCCGGAGATCGTATACATGCTCTACACAGCAGCTCTGGTATCTTCCATCATCATCCTGCTGTTCGAGACGGTCGGCATGCCTCTCTTCCCGGCACTGCTCAGACTGCCGTACCACTACCTGTATCCGGCTATCATAGTCATCTGCTTCCTGGGATCTTATATCTCCGGCGGCAACCTCTTCTCCATGGGAGTTGCAGTTGTAATGACAGCTATAGGCGTAGGAATGAGCTACTTCAAGGTTCCTCAGATGCCGTTCATCCTGTCCTTCATACTCTGCAGCATACTGGAAAAGAACTTCCGCAGCGCTCTGAATATGGCAGACAACGGTCTGATGTCCTTCTTCACAAGGCCCATCAGCGCTATATTCATAGTCATCGGTACTGTGCTCATGTTCCAGAACATCTTCATGCCAACGCTTAAGGCTAAGTTCGGCAAGAAGAAGGACGCAGCGCAGAACTGATCCTAATTAGTTTCTTTAAGCACTTAAAGATATTTGAAAGGAGACTATCTCATGAAAAAAGTTATCGCACTCATGCTCGCGCTGATCATGGTACTGTCCCTGGCAGCATGCGGCGGCAACAGCTCTGCTAACAATGCGGCTAACACCAACAACGCAGCAGCTCCCAAGACTCCGGACGATTACGACTGGCCATCCGGCAACATCAAGGTCTACATCCCGGGCGCAGCCGGAAGCAACACTGACCTCTCCGCTCGCTACCTGCTCGACTTCCTCAGCGCAAAGTACCCCAATGCTAAGTTCGAGATCATCGACGAGAAGACCGGTGACGGCACCATGGCTATGGAGCTCACCCGTAACGAGAAACCCGATGGAAGCTGCATCATGTTCACCGGTTCCGGTTCCAACATTATGTATCACCAGGGCAAGTATCAGTACAACGTAATGGATCCGACACAGTTCACCATCGTTGCTCCTGCTGCAGGCGGAAACGGACAGGGATCCATCTTCCTCACCCAGCCCAACGCACCGTACAACAACTACAAGGAATTCATTCAGTACTGCAACGATCACCCGGGCGAAGTTAAGTTCGCTACCAACACCGGTACAACTCAGGAAATGAAGGTCAAGCTCTTCCTCATGAAGCACGATCTTATGGACAAGGTAAAGCTCGTCATCTCAAGCGGTAACGAACTCGTAACCGGCCTTCTGAACGGTTCCATCAACGTTGGTCTTCAGTCCGAGAACAAGGCTGCTCAGTACATTGAGTCCGGCCAGCTCAAGGGACTGTTCAACAACACCCACATGGAAGACGGTATGTCTCCTGTAACCAAGGATCTCGACACCTACTACGACCTCGGACTCCTTGACATCGCTTTCCGCGCTCCGATGTACATCATCGCTCCGGGAAACATGGACGAAGCACTTGCTCAGAAGATCTGCAGCGTAATCAACGAAGTTGAAAAGGACGATGAGACTCAGCAGAAGTGGGCTAAGATGAACTCCTGGTTCTACGCAAAGAGCCTCGAGCAGATCCGCGAAGAAGTTAAGAGCACCGACGAAGACTGCAAGGCAGTTGTAGAAGGCAAGATCACCAAGAGCCAGTTCGGTACAAACTAATACAGCTTTCATTATCCCTGTGGGACATTGAAAGAAAGCAATGATCTATCGCCCGCAGACCCTAAAAGTCTGCGGGCATTTTTAAAAATACGGAGTCTGATATGGAACTCAGAGTAAGACCAAGACTTAAATTCGAGGAAGCGCGCGAGCGTTTCGACAGGCCGGAAAGGCTCATGGACTGCAGCGGCATCATAGACGGCGCTGAAAGGACATGGAAAGAATATGTGCCCGAATGCTACGACGGCAGCAAGGCATTCCCCCTGGTACTGACCCTTCATGGGGGAAGATCAGGAGCAAAAAGAGATAACCACCACGCAGAACTTTCCACCGCGTGGGCTCAGGTAGCGGAAAGGGAGGGGTTTATAGTGCTCTACCCGCAGTCCCTTACCCCCCAGAGCGCATGGAGCGCATGGGAAGATTTTTCTAATAAAGAAAGATCCAAAGACATCAAGGATGATCTTGTTTACATAGACCTTCTTATAAAGCAGACTATTGAAAAATACAATATAGACGAGAGCCGCATCTACCTGCACGGACAGTCGTTCGGGGATGTTATGGCTTCTTATTACCTGGTGCAGAGGCCCGGAAACTGCTTTGCCGCAGCCGCTCTGATGTCCGGCCCGGTTGGAGCCACAAGGTATTTCAGCCCGGAAGGAAGCTGCCTGTTCGGCAAGGACGCAGCAATACCTGTTGTAAGGACCCACGGCTCTGCGGACCTTGCAATGCCCATGGGCGTCTACGAGCACCTGGATGATGCAGTTCCCACCTACGACCACATGCGCGGCATGAAGGACGCCGGCGCCACCAGGGACGAGATCGTAAGAGAAAAGTACATACTGCAGAACATACCCACCAACGAGCTTTGGAAGAGCGTTAACGGCTTCGACGGCCAGGTGGAGCTTTCCGTAAGGGGCCGCTACAACGCGGTAACCTACAAGGGAGACTACGACTTCCACTTCTACACGGTGGAGGGCGGCGGACATGGCCCTAGCATGGACATGGCGGACTTCGTGTGGTCCGACTTCTTCTCCGCATGGCACAAAGAGGGCGGAAAGAGCGTTAAAGGCCAGCCTGCGCGCGGCTTTACACCGGACAAGGGCGCTGTAGTGCTTGCAGACGGAGCCGCCAGGGCCCTGGTGGACAACAAGCCCGTGGAGCTGTCCTGCAGAGCGGTCTTTAAGGACGGCACAGCCTACGTTTCCGCAGAGGATATAAGCCTTCTTTACCCGCAGCTCAGCGTAGTCCTGGAGGACAACGGACTTTCCGCTGTTATAAGCGATGGCACACACCGCATGCAGCTTTCTGCCTGCAACAAGACCTACGTGTGGGACGATCATTTCGACCACGGCGCACGCACCTTATACGAGGACGGCGTGCTCCTGCTGCCTGTTGCTACCATAGCCGCAAGATTCGCAGGCCACAAGGAAAAGAAAGGCTACGATGTAAGCTACTTCTCCCAGGCGGACGGCCAGATAACCTACGATTTTGCCTTCATAATAAGGCAGATGCTTGGAACAGAGGATATCATAACCACAAAGCAGCTCTACGAAAGAGAAGCCGCTATACTTGCTAAAGCCCCGCAGCCCGGGAAATAGGAGGATATCATGGAGATCAAAAACTTCCCCGAAAGCAGAAAACAGTTCTTCGATCAGATAAACAAGGACGATCTTTACAAGATGCCCTACAGCGGCCTGTTCAGGCAGAGCATGCTGCACTTCCCCAATGAAGAGCTTTACATCTACATACCCGAGTGCACGCACCTTTCTTCCCAGCTTCTTATACTGATCCCGGACAAGGACGCGGACAGGCTTGCCTTTTTTGAGGCTTCAGGCTGGAAGGCTGCAGCAGACACACGCGGCTTTATAGTTGCGATCCCGGACGGGAAGATCTTGGACGAAGCACTTGCAACCATAATAGAGGACGTTTTGAGGCGCGATTTCTACGTTGCCAACAAGAACTTCATATTCGCGGCAGGCTACGGCAGCGGCGCCGCTAAGGCTCAGCGCATGGTAATGAACAACCCCATGGCATTCGCAGGGCTCTTCCTTTGCGGAGATCCGGCTGTAAGCGCGGAGGAACTTGCTGCTACGCAGAGCATGGCTTCGGAGGTCCCCGGCGTCCCCAGAAGCTGCATATCCATGCCTGTTTGGATCGCAACAGAAAAGATAACAGAAAACGCCCAGCGCGTTATAGATCACTGGAAAAAGGCCAACCGCTCCGAAAGCGAGCCTTACTTCAAGGACGGCAGCTATACCTATTTCCCCAAAGACAACACCAACGACTCCCTTATAGACGAGCTCGTAGGCGGCAAGGTAATAGTTACCCAGACTGCAGAGGCTATAGAGCCGCTTAAGATCTGGGACAGCTTCCTTTCCCGCTATGCAAGGTACGCAGGCATAGGCAACTGGAACCTGCGCCTCTACCGCACCGCAGAAGAGGCCGGCGTTGAGTTCAAGACCATGTATGTGGACGGAGTAAGGCGCGAATGGTACCAGTTCGTACCGGAAAGCGTAAAGAATGATCCGTCCAAAAAGGTTCCTCTTGTGGTGTCCTTCCACGGCGGCAGCAACATGCACAGGCGCCACATAGCATCCACCCAGTGGATAAAGGTGGCTCAGGCAAGGGGCTTCATAGTAGTGTTCCCGGCAGCAGCCATGGGCGGCTTCTCTGCAAAGAACGACTGGCTCCCTCACGCAGCATGGAACGCTAACAAGAATCCCAAGGCTCTGGACGACGAAAAGTTCATACGCCTTATGGTAGAGCAGCTTATAAAAGAACTTCCTGTGGACAAGGGCAGGGTATATTCCTCCGGCCACTCCATGGGATCGGCCTTCGGCCAGAGGGCGCTGCTTGCCATGCCGGATGTCTTTGCGGCAGCGGCACTCACCAGCGGCGTGCTGAGAGGCGGATTCTTTGGAGACTACAACACTCCGGGCATAGTTGAAGACCATCAGCGTCCTATCTGGATCATAATGGGTGGAAGGGATATCGGCGGCGGAGACTACGACTGCAACCCGGACACACTTAAGTACGCAAAATACTGGACACAGCGCAACGCTACCCAGCCCTGGGATCAGCCCTGGACCTACAAGACAGGCGCTTACGCAACCAAGGTCTACGTAAACAGCAAGGGCGTTCCTATGGTGCAGTTCTCCACGGTAGACAACAAGCACCACTCGGCAACCGCTCAGGACAGCTGGTTCCTCTACGACGAATTCCTTTGCAAGTACTCCATGGACGAACAGGGCCGCACGGTCTACATGAACTCTGTGGTCATGGATTAGGTGGACAGTATGAGAGTATCGGGAAAAACAGGGCGCAAGTACTGCGCTCAGCCGGACAAGCTCTGCTTTAAAGCAGGTTCTGCTATAGCGCTCTGGGGCCATTCCCAGTACGTTCTGCAGCAGCCGGCAGAGGAAAAGGACGGAGATATATACATCAGCGCGGCAGATATGAGCCGCCTGCTTTCCGGAGCCAAAGAGCTTAGCGGGGAGCGTGCAGGAGTCTGCGCCGCAGCAGCAAGCCTTGGCCTTAAGACCAGCCGCGCAGCAGGCATACTGATAGTAAGCCTTACAGACGAAGAGATACGCGTGGAAAAGAACAAGGAAAAGGCCCTGCAGTGGTCCATGAGCCCCCGCGGCGTTGGAGAGCTGTTCCGCGCCATATGGCTTCCGGAGGCAGAGGTCGTAAACTCCTACAGGCTCTACGTTCCTTCCGCTTGGAAGTCTCTTAAGGAAAAGAAGATGGCCGTGGTGCTGCACGGAGCCGGCGGCAAGGAAGACGATCCTTTCGACCGCGCGGCGGGCAAGCTCAGCTACTACGCGGAAAAGTACGGTTTCCTGCTTCTTGCGCCAAACTCCCTTGTGGTGCGCAGCAATTTCGGCGGTAACGTGCCTCCTTCGGGCATGTTCAGAGAGCCTAGGTTTGCGGACTCGCAGGGTAAGCCTTCCTACTACCCGCAGGCAGAGCTGGAGGAGAACGCAGTAGCAGAGGCCGGAATACTCAAGATAATACTTGGCGTTATGGAGGAATTCTCCGTAAACAAGGAAAGCGTATTCATAATGGGCAACTCCATGGGAGGCATAGGCACCTTCCACCTTGGGGCAAAGTACCCCAGGCTGTTTAAAGCCATGGCACCCGCCGGAGCTCTCCCTGAGCCTTCTGCCAACGACTGGAGCGCCTACGAAGGCAGGTCCATACTCTTCATAGCAGGCACAGAAGACCACAACAGCTACGAAAAGATGGCCGAAGACTACGAGTACATCAAGAGCCAGGGCGTGGATATAAGGATGGTCACCGTGGGCGGTGGCGTGCACTCCACAGCCTGGACCTGGGAGATCCCTCAGATATTTGAATTCTTTAACGCAAATCTATAGGACCATCGGAAGGAGAAACGATGTCGAACGAAAAACAAGTCGAAAAAATGACAGACATCATGGCAAAATTCGTTGCCCTTACAGGCAAGATACTGCCGGATGATGTAAAAGCCAAACTTTCGGAGCTTCGCGAAAAAGAAGACGATCCGATGGCTAAAGTTATCTACGATACCATGTTCCGCAACCAGGAGCTTGCGGAAAAGCTGGACCGCCCCTGCTGCCAGGACACAGGCGTGCTGCAGTTCTGGGTAAAGTGCGGAACCGGTTTCCCTCTTATAGGGGAGCTGGAGGCCCTGCTCAAGGAGGCCGTGATCAAGGCTACCAAGGAGGCTCCGCTGCGCCACAATTCCGTGGAGACCTTCGATGAATACAACACAGGAAAGAACGTTGGCAAGGGCACTCCCACGGTCTGGTGGGACATAGTTCCCGGCTCCGATGAGTGCGAGATCTACACATACATGGCCGGAGGCGGCTGCACTCTTCCGGGTCAGGCAATGGTCCTGATGCCAGGCGAAGGCTACGAAGGCGTAACAAAGTTCGTCCTGGACAGGATGACCAGCTACGGCCTTAATGCCTGCCCGCCGCTGCTTGTTGGCGTAGGCGTTGCCACAAGCGTTGAGACTGCAGCGCTTCTCAGCAAAAAAGCTCTTATGAGAGACATAGGCAGCCACAGCTCCAACGAGCGCGCCGCAAAGATGGAAAAGCTCCTTGAGGACGGTATAAACGCCATAGGCCTCGGACCTCAGGGCATGGGCGGAAAGTACTCCGTACTGGGCGTGCACATAGAAAACACCGCAAGGCATCCCTCCGCTATAGGCGTAGCCGTAAACGTAGGCTGCTGGAGCCACCGCAGAGGGCACATTATATTCGGCAAAGACCTTAGCTACACTATCCTTTCGCACAAGGGGGCAAAACTGTAATGGTAGAGATAAGAGACGGAAAGAAAGTGCTGATAACACCCATCAGCGAGGAGGATCTTAAAGACATCCGCATCGGAGATATTGTTTACCTTGACGGCAGCCTCACCACCTGCAGGGACGTTGCCCACCGCCGTGTGGTGGAAGAGGGCAGGGAGATACCTGTAGATGTCCGCGGCAACGCAATACTGCACGCAGGACCTATAATCAGGCCTCTTGAAAACGACAAGTTCGAGATGGTATCCGTAGGACCAACCACCTCTATGCGGATGGAAAAGTTCGAATATGATTTCGTAAAGATAACAGGCGTGCGCGTAATAGTAGGCAAGGGCGGAATGAAGGAGAATACCGAACGCGCCTGTAAGGAATTCGGCGCCATCCACTGCGTCTTCCCGGCAGGAAACGCCGTCGTAGCCGCAGTAGAGGTAGAGGAGATAGTCAGGGCAGAGTGGAGAGATCTGGGCATGCCCGAGACCCTCTGGAACTGCCGCGTAAAGGAGTTCGGACCCCTGATCGTATCCATAGACAGCCAGGGCCGCAACTATTTCGAGGAAAAGAAAAAGATCTACAACAAGATCAAGGACGAACAAGTAGAGCTGATCTCAAAGCAGGTAGGCTTCATAAAATAAGATACGTAACATTAAAAAGGCTGCTAGTTTGCAGCCTTTTTAATAAGGTTTATCAAAATGAAGAAAGTAATGTAACGTCTGTTTTATTTTGCGAAGCGGGCTCTCATAAGAGGCTTTATGCCGCCGGCTTCGAGTATCATTTTCTGCTGCTCTCCAAGCTGGTCGCAGTAGAGGACCTCGCCTGTCTCTTCTACAGTAACGGTTCCGGCCTCAAGGTCCAGTGTAAGGGTAAAACCTGTAAGGACGTGCTTGGATATGCCCGGGCAAACTATGGGAAGCAGGCCCAGGTTTACGGCGTTGCGGTAGAATATCCTTGCAAAGGAATCTGCAATAACGGCCTTGGCGCCCATGGCAAGAAGGGCTATGGGTGCGTGCTCTCTGCTGGATCCGCAGCCGAAGTTCCTTCCGGCAACTACCATGCCACCGTCCGGAAAGTTGGGAGCAATATCCGTGCTTACGCCTGCAAGGCAGTGAGTTCCTATCTCTTTGGGATCTGTAAGCGCCAGGTAGGCACCCGGGTAGATCTGGTCAGTATCTATGTTGTCTCCAAGAAGGATGACTTTTCCTGTAAACTTTTTCTCCATGTCTTTTTACCTTTAAATGTACGGCCTGGGGTCTGTTATCTTTCCGTTAAGTATGCTTGCGGCTACAGTGGCGGGGGAGGCAAGGTAAATGCTTGCGTCTTTGGAGCCCATGCGGCCGGGGAAATTCCTGTTGGTGCTGGATATGCAGACCTCTCCAGGGGCAAGTATGCCTTCGTGGACTCCCAGGCAGGCTGCGCAGCCGGGCGCGTTTATAGTAGCTCCGCTTTCTATAAGATCCTGTATGTATCCAAGCTTTATGCACTCCTGCATTACTTCAGCAGATGCAGGTACTATCACCAGCCTGGTGTAGGGTGCAATGTGCTTTCCTTTGAGTATTGCTGCAGCTGCGGCAATGTCTTCCACGCGTCCGCCGGTGCAGGATCCAACGTAGCCCTGGTTTATGCGGACTTCTTTTTCTGCAACGACTTCCTCCAGGGTGTGGACGTTTTCCACGCTGCTTGGACAGGCAAGCTGGGGCACCAGCTCAGAAACGTTGAATTCGTAGCTTTCTGCGTATTCGTAACCCGGATCTGTAAACTGGACTTCGTAGGGCCTTACAGCGCGCTTGGAAACGTAGTCCAGGACCTCCTGGTTAGGCTGCATGTAGGCGGTCTTGGCACCCATCTCCACAGCCATGTTGCATATTACCATGCGGCCTGCAACGCCGAGGTTCTCCACGTAGCTTCCGGTAAAATCTATTGCCTTGTAAACAGCGCCGTCCGCGCGTATCCTTCCGAGAACTGCAAGTATTACATCCTTAGGGTAGACTCCCTTGGGGGCCTCTCCCTCCAGGCGAACTTCTATGATCTCCGGGACTCTCATCCAGAGCTCTCCTGTAAGGAGTATGGTTGCCATATCGGTGGCTCCGCAGCCGGTTCCCATAGCGCCGAACGCTCCGTGGGTGGTGGTGTGGCTGTCTGTTGCAACAACTATCATGCCCGGGTAGATGACTCCGGCCTCCGGCATTACCTGGTGGCAGACTCCGCAGTTGGTGTCGAAGTGGAAGCGAAGATCGTTCTTCATAGCGAATTCGCGCATGGCTTTGTGGTTCTCTGCGCTCTTTACGTCCGGGCAGGGTGCATAGTGGTCGAATACAAAGGCGCACCTTTCGCGGTCCCAGACTTTCTCTCCGCCCATCTCGTAGAAGGAGTAGACGGTCTGGAGGTAAAGATCGTTTATCTCCGCAAAGTCTATCTTTGCGTTTACTATTTCTCCGGTCAGTACGGTCTTTTTACCACTGTTTTTTGCAAGTATTTTTTCTATAGCGTGCATAGTGTCTGCTCCTGCGGATACTTCTGTGATTATTTTTACGCTTTTATTATAACAGCTATAAAGAAAAAGAGTCATCGTTCTTTCCGATGACTCTATTTCGTTTTGGAATGGTTTTGCGTTGAAATTGCAAGCTTTTGCGAGTTTTTTTCAGAACTCGATGGGGTTGTTCTTAAGCATCTTTATAAGGTTCTTAAGACCGGTGGACTGGTTGTGGTTGCGGTTCCAGATAAGCCTTATGTCTGCGCGCGGATCTCCGGGCAGGGGGATGCAGGCAATGTTCTCCTCTTTCGGATCCAGAATGCCATCGTACAGGAAGGCAGAGGCGGAGTCGTTGTTAAGAAGGTTCCGGATCGCGTACAGATTGCCGGAATGCAGAATAATGTTAGGCGTTATGCCAAGCTTGCTGAATTCATTCATAACAAAGCGGTAAATGGTAGTCTTGCTGCTGAACATTACCAGCGGAGTATCTTTTATCGTAGCATAATCCAGCTCTGTCATGTAGGCAAGCGGGTTGTCTATGGACATGTAGAACCTTATGGGAAGCTTGCATATAGTTATGGACTCGATGGGTGCCGGCAGGGGTCTGTCGCAGCTTGCTATAGCTGCGTCCAGAAGGCCTTCGGATACCATGGATATGGAGTCCGGGGAGATAGCTTCTGTGATCTCCAGCTTGGTGTCCGGATATTGATCCTGAAGCATGCGGAACACTATGGGGAAGATAACTGTGCCGGTCATTATGGGAACGCCCATCCTTACGGTGTGGTTGGCGTTTCCGCGTTCTCTCATCTTCTGGATGAGGTTTTCCGCAGGCACTGTTACTGTTTTTGAGAGCTCCAGCAGTTTTTCGCCATCCTCGGTTATTTTTATCCCGTTGCGCTGACGGTAAAAGAGCGTTACCCCGAATTCTTTTTCAAGCTCGTTGATCACACCTGAAAGTGTTGGCTGCGATACATGCAGCACCTCAGATGCCTTTGTTATGTTGCTGTATTTGCAGATAACTTCAAAGTACTGCAGCTGCGACAGCTTCATGGTAATGTCCTTTCGTAAGTCCGTACAAATGCTTTAGTACATTTTAGTATAGCATAATTGAGTTGTTTATTCAAAGCTCCATATTCGGGCATGTCTATCCGAAGGATAATAGGTTCACATTAAACAGCTTTTAAGGTATTATAATATTCAGGTAAAAAGCTTGCGGAGGTGCATCTATGAACGTCAGCGAATGCGTAAAACTGATAAAGGAAGAAACCGCTAAGGTCTACATAGGAAAGACCGAGCAGATAGATCTTATACTTATGGCTGTACTGGTGGGTGGGCACGTGCTTTTGGACGACCTTCCGGGCAGCGGCAAAACAACGCTTATCAAGACCATGTCCAGGGCTTTGGGCTGCGGCTTCCGCAGGATACAGTTTACACCGGACCTTATGCCTTCGGATATTACAGGCATGACGGTCTTCGACCAGAAAAGCGGGGAGTTCAGGCACGTCCGCGGACCAGTATTCACCAATATACTACTTGCAGACGAGATAAACAGAGCCATACCCCGTACTCAGTCTGCGCTCCTGGAGGCAATGGAGGAGGGGCAGGTAACTGTAGACAACAGCACCTATGCGCTGCCAAAACCGTTCTTTGTCCTTGCCACCCAGAACCCGGTAGAAAGAGAAAGCACCTTTATGCTGCCATGGGCCCAGATGGACAGGTTCTTTATAAGGCTGTCCCTTGGCTTCCCCGGAAAAGAGGAGGAGCAGCGCATGCTCAGCACTCTTGGCGATGAGGTGGATCTCTCTGTTGTGAACGCAGTAACTGATCCCGAAAGCCTTATGCAGATGCGCGAGGAGATCAGAAACGTCTTCGTCAGAGATCATATAAAAGCCTATATAGTTGATCTTGTCCAGGCCACAAGGACCTGCAAGGATCTTGAGAGCGGCGCATCGCCAAGAGGCTCCATATGCCTTTACCAGGGGAGCAAGTCCCTTGCAGCTGCAGCCGGCAGGGATTTCGTAACACCGGAAGACGTAGCAAGGATATTTGCACCCGTACTTGCGCACAGGGTAAGGCTCACGAGGGCCGCTTCTCACCAGGGAAAGAGCGCGGAGGATATACTTGCCGCCATACTCAGCAGCTGCCCTGTACCGCCTAACGGCATGGAGCGTTTTGATGCAGCAGGCCAGAAGTAATTTCGTAACTCCCGCAGGGCTTGTCATACTGGCAGTCTTTGCTCTGTTTTCCGCTTACATTGGGGCAGGGCTGCTTTTTGCGCTGCTTGGGGGTATATTTCTGGTATGTTTCATATCCTGGATCTGGACCAGGAACTCCCTTAAAAACCTAGTCATAGATATAAAAGAGCCGGAGGTCTTTGCCTATCCCGGAGAAGACCTGGATGTCAGCATTAGCATAGCAAACGACAAGATGCTTCCTTTAGTGTGGCTTAGGGCCGCGTTTCCGTTAAAGGAGAGCCAGTGCGTAAAGTTTGCGGAGGAGGACGCTGCTACGTTTTCCTGGGTGATGCCGCACCAGAAGCTCAGCTGGGTGGATGGCTACAAAGCCGTAAAGCGCGGCGTGTGCACTCTGTCCAGTGCGGAGCTGTCTTCGGGCGATGGATTCGGTCTTTCGGACGCGTCAAAAGAGCTGGGTCTGGAGACTCCGCTCAGGCTTGTGGTGTTCCCGGAGCATGTTGACGTAGACGTAAACTTCCTTTTACGGAAGCTCACCGAGCTGGAGCCTTCCAGCAAGGGCCTTTACACCGATCCCACACTGATCAGAAACGTAAGAGACATACAGCCCTACGACAGCATGAGGGATATAAACTGGAGGCTTTTGGCCAGGGAGGGCAAGCTTCAGGTGAATGTCCGCGAAAAGCTGGACACCAGGCGCACGGCCTTCCTTCTGGACCTGGAGAGCTACTCCGAGACCGAAAAAGTGGAGTCCAACACCGGGGCCCGCGTAGAATACCATGTTTCCGAAAGCCTTGAAAAGAGCATATCCGTTATAGGTTCTGCAATAACTGCACTTACGGAAAAGGGCGTGCGCTGCTCGTTCATAATACCCGGGTACACTGTAAAAACAGGACCGGAGAACGCGGAGACCAAGCGGCGCTCCAGGCTTATCTGCCCGGAGCAGATGGACTCCCAGCAGATAAGGCTGCTTACCGCGCTGTCCGAGATAGATTACCAGGGCGGCCCCGCGGAAGTGCCCTACAGCGCTCTTGGCGAGGAGAGCCACGAGCTTGGGCAGATCTTCCTGTTTGCCGCAAAGCCAGGGGAGACTGCCGCACTGGCCGAGGACGCGGCAGGGACCAATGTATGGAGCATCACAGGCACCGAGAGCCTTGCTGAGCGCTGCATACAGGAAAAGGAGCTGCTGCTATGAAGAAAAGCGTTGCCTTTATATATGCTGCAGCCAGGGTGCTGTTTTCCGCAGCCGTGTTCTACTGGTTCGTTATATACATGCTGATAGTTGCCGAATCCGAAAGCTTCAGCCTTTCCGTGGCATATCCGCTGGCCGGTTATGCGGCCGTGTATATAGCAGGGCAGTTTGCCGCGTCAAAGGAGCTGGCGTTCTGGCCTTACGCGGCAATTGCTGCAGCCGTTACTGCTGCAGGGCTTGCCGCCACGGAGCTTGGAATATCCGTTGCCCCGGAAAATGTAAAGCTAAGGGTATTCATAGGCTTTGCGTATGCCGTGGCATCCGGACTTATCGCCTCAGCCGCGGTAAAAGAGATAAAGACAGAGCGGCTTACTATACGCTTTGATGTATCCGTGGTCCTATGCGCTGCTATGCTCCTTACTCAGCGCTACCTTCCAAGGCCGGAGACCGCCACATCTGTTGCTTTGCTTGTTGCTGCAATGGCAGTCATCGTAGTGGCCCTTACTTTGATGCGTTCCAAAGACAACGCCTCAGCTGCAGGTCTGGCCGGAAAAGCTGTTCCGTTCGTACTTATAGCGCTTTCCGGGCTCGTTACATACGTGCTCTACGTGCTTGGGTCCGGCGGCGCAAAGAGCATTGCCGATGCCATAGTAAGCGGCATCAAAGCTGTCTGGGGCGCCATAACTGCGGCGCTGGCCTTCCTCTGGGGGCTTTGGACAAGCTTTTGCAGCTGGATAGCATCCCTCCTGCCGGCAGGGGAGGCCAAGCCCCAGCCGGAGAACACAGTAAGACCTGATCAGCAGATCCCGGATGTTTCCGAGCCTTCGGAGTTTGCTGTCATAATTATGTATGTTATGACTGCGCTGCTGATCATCGCTGCAGTTGCCGGTATATATCTTGCTCTTAAGAACATCAGGTTCCGCAGAAAAAACATTTCAAGGCGTACCAACCGCACGGCTGTAAGGACAGGCGGCTCAGGCAGCCTGAAAGAAGCGCTGTCAAGGCTTTGGGCAAGGATAGTCTATAAGTTCACCTGCATCAGGTACAGAAATACCGCAGCGGGGCTGCTTGCCTGGTGCGAATCCAAAGCTCCAAAGGGGCAGGAAAAGGTGCAGGGCGAGAGCGGAGCGCATTTCCTCCGCAGGCTTTCTGTCAGCCTTGCCGCCCCGGACGCAGAGGCTCTTGACCAGCTTGCATCTGTCGTGGAGCAGTCGTTTTACAGCAAAAAAGCCCCGGCCGTAGGACCGGAGCTTTGCAAAAGAGTCAGGAGCTGTTTCAGAAACTGATCAGTATTTTCCGTAGTCGTGGAGGACTTTGAACATCCTGTCTACGTTTTCTTCCTTTGCGCCGTTAATTCCTGCGGAAAGCCGGAAGATGTAGCCACCGTCCTTCATTGCTACATCCAGGAAGCGCTTCAGCTCTTCCTCCACCTTATCGGGCGTAGCGTATATCATCAGAGGAGACGGGAAACCTCCGCCTATGCAGCAGACCTTTCCGACCGTCTCTTTTGCTTTTTTGATATCTATCTTGTCGAAGGTAAAGTAGGCGGAGCAGCGTTCAACCTCGCTGAGTATCTCCAGCTTGTTGTTGTATTCGCCTTCGCAGAACATGTTTGTTATCATGCCGCGCTTGGATACTGTGCTTATTATCTCGCTCAGATGGTTCCAGTAGAACTTGCGGTAGAGGTTGTTGCCCATCATGTCGTCACTGCCTTTGTGCAGAGCCATCCACACCTGTTTGCCGGTGTTTTTGCCGTCCTGATTGAGCTTTTCCAGCCTGGCCAGCTGCTCCTTGTGGAACTTGTTGCAGAATTCGAGCACGAAATCCTCATCCTCGAATACGTCCACAAAAGACAGGACCATGCCGCGGTAGTCATCGCTGTATTTGTCGAAAGGCACAGCCGCGCGGCCTCCGGTCATATCGGGGAATCCCAGCTCGGCCAGCTCCTTTTGCGCCTTGGCGTATTTGGGCCTGTACTCTTTGTAGAAATCATCTATTTCCCACAGCTTTTTTATAGTCTCGCGCATTGCGGGCGTGGAGAACGCATCCACTATACCGGTTATCCCTCTGTGGCTGAGCGTTATGTTAAGGTCCTTGAAAGGTTCAAGAACAGTGGAAGTCCTGGGCAGAAACTTCCTGAGGCCCCATCCGGTGTAGTCCGTGCGGAACTCCTCGAATTCGTCGTCCAGCAGGGTGGGGAATTCTATGAACTGCGGCATGGAATTGTCGCCTATAGGGCTGTTGCTCATGCCTGCGATAAGGTAGCATTTTGGCCCCTGCATCTCGTGCCCGCGGCCTTCGCCGGCAAAGGTCAGTCCCAGGCCGGACATTACATCCGGCTCGTAGTCCAGCATGAACTTCTTTGCCGCCTCCTTGGCTATCTCAAGAGTTTCATCAAAATTGCTCTCAGCCAGGGTGTGGCCGGTCCTTTGTATCATGAAAGTACCGCCTGCAAGGTCTATTGGTACTCTGTCCGGAGTCCTTAAGGCGAGAGCATCCTGAAGGCGTTTGAGCTTCTCGTTGTATTTCTTTTGATTCTCCTTAGTCATGGCCATTACCTCCTGTGCTGCGAATAGCCTGTATACTGATAATATTATATATTAACGGCAAAGGTTTTCGGGATACTATTATTCACGGCGCCGGCGACATTTTTTCACAGTCATAAAATAATGTAATAGCTGGATTTTTCATAGGTTTTTCGAATATCTGAAACCGTCGCGTTTATGGTATAATTTTTGCGATATTTGATAATAGATCTTAACAAAAGGAGCGGTCATGACATTCAAAAAACTGGATCCCGAAATACTTGAACAGCTCAAGGCAGCTGTAACATGCAAAGTTGTTGCAGGTGCTGATGTAGCAGAAGAATACTCTCACGACGAAATGCCCTCAGCCGGTACTGGCATGCCGGATGCTGTAGTTGTTGCAGCTTCTACAGAGGACGTTTCCGCAGCCTGCAGAGTGCTCTACGAAAACGATATACCCATCATCCCAAGAGGCGCAGGAACAGGCCTTGCAGGAGGCTGCGCGCCTATCTGCGGCGGTGTAGTTATAGATACTTCCAAGATGGATCAGATACTCAGCTGGGATCTGGATAACCTTATAGTTCGCGTTCAGCCCGGTGTCTACCTTCATGATCTGGCAGCAGCTGCTGCAGAGAAGGGCACCATGTATCCCCCCGATCCGGGCGAGGTCTATTCCTGCCTGGGCGGCAACGTTTCCACAAACGCCGGCGGAATGAGAGCCGTAAAGTACGGCACCACCAGGGAATACGTAAAGGCCATGACGGTAGTTCTTCCGGACGGCAGAGTGGTAAAGTTCGGCGCTGAGACCGCAAAGAACAGCTCCGGATACTCCCTGCAGCACCTTATGGTAGGCTCGGAAGGAACTCTGGGCATCATTACAGAGATCTCCTTAAAGATAATCCCTCAGCCAAAGTTTACAGTAAGCCTTCTTGGCGTGTTCGAAGACCTTCCGTCCTGCATACGCTGCGTATCCACTGTTAAGCTCTCCGGCCTGGATCCTCAGGCTCTGGAGTTCATGCCCAGGACCAATATAGATATGGCAGAAGCCTTCACCGGAAAGCAGGTCTATCCTCACGAGGCAGAAGGCGTGGAGGCCGGCGCTTACCTGCTCACAACATTCGAGTGCAACTCGGATGCCCAGCTGGACGAGCTCATGGAGTCCGCCGCTGAGGTGCTCCTTGAAGGCGGCGCTCTGGACGTAGTAGTCTACGATACCCCGGAAGGTATCAGGAACGCTTTCGCAGCCAGAAGGGCCTGCCCGGAAGCCATACTGGAAGGCTACGAGCACGTGGAAGAGTGCGATATCGTAGTTCCCATAACCGCAATAGCAGACATAGTGGAATACGCCAAGAGCATAGAAAAGGAAGTAGGCCTGGACATCCACACCTACGGCCACGCAGGGGACGGCAATGTCCACATGAAGATATGCGCCAACAACATGGACGAGGCTGAATTCCGCAGGCGCGCCCAGAACTTCCTGGACCTTGTCTACGGACGCGGCAAAGGCCTTGGCGCCATGGTGTCCGGAGAGCACGGAATAGGCTCTGCTTCTATAGACAGGCTTGCAGATTACTCCGGAGAGGACGTTATGGAGCTCATGCGCGGCATCAAGGCTGTGTTCGATCCCAAGGGCCTCCTCAACCCCGGTAAGGTATGCAAAAAAGCATAAAAAAATCAGAATCGATTCTAAAATTTACTTCAAATATTTGAGAGTCTATGGTAAAATAGTCTCAGAGCGTCCTATAAGGACTTTCTGAGGCTATTTTTAATTTTTTAAGATAAGAATTACAGGAGGAATCATCATGAGCAAACCTCGTCCATTAGCAGGCGTAAAGGTCGTAGAGCTCGCAACATTCGTTGCTGCACCGTGCTGCTGCCGTTATCTGGCAGACCTTGGAGCAGACGTTATCAAGGTAGAGGCTCCTATGGGAGACTCCCTGCGCTTCACAGCAGTAAACGAAGGCCGTCCTTACGGAGACAAGGAAGACGTTACCTACACTCTGGAGAACACAGGCAAGAAATTCATAACCCTCAACATCAAGACTCCGGCTGGCCGTCAGGTACTCGAAGAGCTCATCGCAGGAGCAGATATCTTCGTTACCAACAACAGGCCCAACGCTCTTAAGAAGAACGGTCTGGACTACGAAACACTCAAGGCTAAGTATCCTAAGCTCGTTATGGGTATTGTAAGCGGTTACGGCGAAAAGGGCCCGGACAAGGATCTGCCAGGATTCGATTTCACCTCCTATTTCGCAAGGGGCGGTATCACCGGTACCATGTTCGACATCAACTCCATCCCGATGCTTCCTATCGCAGGATTCGGAGATCACCAGGTAGCTATGAACCTCGCTTCCGGCCTTATCGCAGCTCTGTTCAGAGCTTCCAGGACCGGCGAAGGAGATCAGGTCGTAGTTTCCCTCTATCACAGTGGCGTATTCGATGTAGCTCTCTACCTCCAGTCCGCTCAGTATGGTCACCCCTCCATGACATATCCTCTCAGAAGGGATCAGATCGCTAACCAGCTCCAGCTCATCCACAAGACCAAGGACAACCGCTGGGTACAGCTGGCTATGCCGCAGTACGACAAGCTCTATCCGAAGTTCGTCAAGGAAGTTCTCCAGAGAGACGACCTCGTAGGCAACCCCAAGTTCTGGCCGCAGACCGCTCTTCAGGACAACCTGCACGAGTTCTATGAGATCATGGTAACCGAGATCGGCAACCTCACATTCGACGAGCTCAAGGCACGCATGGAAGCTGCTGACCTTCCGTACGCACTCTGCCAGACCTGGGCTGACATCATGAACGATGAGCAGGCATGGGCTTCCGACATCCTCACCAAGACCAAGTACCCCAGCGGCGAGGAACGCATCATGGTCCGTACTCCGGTCATGTTCGCAGACACAGACCTGCCTCCCTACGAGAGAGCAGCCTTCATGGGCGAGCACACCAGAGAGATCCTGGCTTCCCTTGGTTACTCCGAGGACAAGATCAACGCTATGATCGAAGCAGGCGAAGCTTGCGACGTAAAGAGAATAGGATAGTTATTCTTCAAAATAAAACAGCTGCATCCGAAAGGGTGCAGCTGCTTTATTTTGCGGTCATGAAAAGATGTTAACAGACCGTTATTTTTCTACTTG
>JAZQIH010000072.1:0-7321 GCA_045541015.1 Anaerovoracaceae bacterium
ACCTCTCCGAGACCGGCATAGCGCAGCTGGCTGAACTGCTGAAAAAAAGCATCAAATAACACATCATATATGGTATAATGAGTCGTTAAAGTAATAGAGCGCGCAGCGCGGAAAGGGCAGGAAACAACAGCTATGGCAAAACTGGATCTTAGCAAATACGGGATCAAAGGCGCAACCGAGATAGTCTACAACCCCTCCTACGAATTCCTCTTCGAGGAAGAAATGAAGGAAGGCCTCACAGGCTACGATGTAGGACAGCTCACAGAGCTGGACGCTGTCAACGTAATGACAGGCATCTACACCGGCAGATCCCCCAAGGATAAATACATAGTAATGGATCAGAACTCCAAGGACACGGTCTGGTGGACCACTCCGGAGTATCCCAACGACAACCACCCCATGACAGAGGACACCTGGGCTATCGTAAAGGCTCTGGCTCAGAAGGAGCTCTCCGGCAAGAGGCTCTTTGTTATGGACGCTTTCTGCGGCGCCAATAAGGACACCCGCATGGCAGTCCGCTTCATCATGGAAGTTGCATGGCAGGCTCACTTCGTAAAGAACATGTTCATCCAGCCCACCGCTGAGGAGCTGGAGAGCTTCGAGCCCAACTTCGTGGTCTACACCGCCTCCAAGGCCAAGGTAGACAACTACAAAGAGCTGGGCCTCAATTCCGAGACCTGCGTGGCGTTCAATGTATCTTCCAGAGAACAGGTTATATTGAACACTTGGTACGGCGGCGAGATGAAAAAGGGCATGTTCTCCATGATGAACTACTACCTGCCGCTCAAGGGCATCGCATCCATGCACTGCTCCGCCAACACCGATATGGAAGGCAAGAACACTGCCATCTTCTTCGGCCTCTCCGGCACAGGCAAGACCACTCTCTCCACCGACCCCAAGCGCCTGCTGATAGGCGACGACGAGCACGGCTGGGACGATAACGGCGTCTTCAACTTCGAGGGCGGCTGCTACGCAAAGGTCATCAACCTGGATAAGGACTCCGAACCGGACATCTACAACGCCATCAGAAGGAACGCCCTCCTGGAGAACGTTACCGTAGACAAGGACGGCAAGATAGACTTCGCAGACAAGAGCGTTACCGAGAACACCCGCGTAAGCTACCCCATAGAGCACATAGAGAAGATCGTTAAGAACGTGAACCCTGTTTCCGCAGGCCCCGCCGCAGACAACGTTATCTTTCTCTCCGCTGACGCTTTCGGCGTTCTGCCTCCGGTCTCCATCCTGGATCCGGAGCAGACCCAGTACTACTTCCTCTCCGGCTTTACCGCAAAGCTTGCAGGAACCGAGCGCGGCATAACCGAGCCGACCCCGACCTTCTCCGCATGCTTCGGCCAGGCCTTCCTGGAGCTGCCCCCCACCAAGTACGGCGAGGAGCTCGTAAAGAGGATGAAGGCCAGCGGCGCCAAGGCTTACCTTGTTAACACCGGCTGGAACGGCACAGGCAAGCGCATCTCCATCAAGGACACACGCGGAATAATCGATGCTATCCTGAACGGCGCCATCAACAAGGCTCCCACCAAGAAGATCCCGTACTTCGATCTTGAGGTGCCCACCCAGCTGGACGGCGTTGCATGGGGCATTCTGGACCCGCGCGACACCTATCAGGACCGCTCCGAGTGGGAAAGAAAGGCCAAGGATCTTGCTTCCAGGTTCCAGAAGAACTTCAAGAAGTATGAAACGAACGAGCTTGGAAAGAAGCTTGCCAAGTCCGGCCCCAAGGCTGAATAAGGCTTGAAAGATCAGGCTAGATCGCAAAACCAAGCCGATTAATCGACAATATGCAAAACTCCCCGGAAATTTCGGGGAGTTTTTTGCATGTTTTGCATAATATAAGAAAAAAAATCAGTATTATAGAAGAAAATATCGCCAAAAGGGTACCATTTATTTGTTTTTATGCTAAAATATAAAGTCGAAGGAGAGTATTCTGTCTATGAAATCAGGGAAGAATAAAGTCCTCATCATAGAAGATGAAGAGATGGATTCTGAACGGCTCATAGAAAGCCTTAAGGAGCAGGGTTACTCTGTAAACATCGTTCCCGCGGGGGAGCAGGCAGAGAACGCCCTTAAGGGTTTCGACGGCATGCTTATCAGAATGTTTAGAAAAGGCGAAGCGCCGCGTCAGGGGAAAAAACGGAGCAAGGGCAAACTGGAGCTGGATCCTGCCCACTACGAGATAAAGAAGGACGGAGAGGTAATAGCGCTTACCGTCCGCGAGTTTAAGTTGCTCAGCCATCTGATGGCAGACAGCGGAAGGATCTTTTCCAGAGAAGAATTACTTAGCGATGTGTGGGGCTACAAGTATATAGGGGATATAAGGACGGTAGATGTTATGATCCGCAGGCTCAGAGAGAAGCTGGAGGATGTTCCGTCCAGGCCGCGCTACATCAAGACCAAGAGAAGTGTCGGTTATTATTTCGACACCAACGCAGGCCGATAGGGGATAGTTAAAAAGGGATGCCGGGGGATTATTTTAAGGAAGATATTTTAGAGAACGCAATAAGCAACAGGCAAAAGGAGCGCCGTGAAAGGCGGGAGGAGCTTCGCGCAAGGAAGGAACAGCAGATAAAGCGTTCCGAGCAGGCTGCCAAACGCGTCAGACAAAGGCGGCTCCTGATTTTGGTGCTTGTTGTTGTGCTTTTGGGCGCTAGCGTAATGGTCGGAGGCACCATTATCCGCATAGAAAGGCTCAAAAGGGAAAAGGCCGCAGCGGAGGAGAGGCTGGCGGAGCTCAAGCAGCGCATAGAGCTTCTGGAGAGCGAGCTGGACAGGGTCAGCAGCGATGAATACATAGAGCAGCAGGCCAGGTCCCAGCTGAAGATGATATTCCCGGGGGAGACTCTGTATATCGTTGTGGACCAGACTCAGCCGCAGCAACCGTAGCTGTTATGGCGGCGCCTGCGGGGCGCCAGTTTTGAAGAGCGTATGTTCAAGGCAAAGAAGGCCCTGGGCCAGAATTTCATAAGTGACCCATATATCATAGAGCGGATCGTGGACGCAAGTCAGGTCGGCCCTTTTGATACTGTGGTGGAAATAGGGCCCGGAAAAGGGGCTCTTACCTGCAGCCTGGCGGAGCGTGCCAGGCGCGTTATTGCTGTGGAGCTGGACAGCAGCGTTATTCCGCTTCTTAAGGGCAACCTGGCTGGGGCAGAAAACGTTCAGATATACAACGAGGACATCCTTAAGTTCGACTGGAGCAGGGCGCTGGAAGGGCTTGGCGGCGGTGGGCAGGATGGTGCGGCTGGCCAGGGCGTGCTGAGGGTCATCGGCAATCTGCCGTATTACATTACAACGCCGATACTGCTGGGCATCCTGGAGAAGGATATTCCGGCAAAGAGCATAACCGTAATGGTCCAGAAAGAGGTGGCGGACCGCATCGTGGCGCCCCCCGGCGGGAGGGATCGCGGCGTTCTGTCCCTTTCGCTGCAGTACTACGCGGAGTGCAGCAAGGTGCTGGATGTGCCGGCGGAGTACTTCGACCCGCGTCCCAAGGTGGATTCGGCGGTGGTGCACATGGTGCTTAAGGAGCATCGGCTGCTTGCCGGCGCGGAGGAGAAGGCGTTCTTCGCGGTCGTGAAGGCGGCGTTCTCCCAGAGGCGCAAAACTCTGCTGAACTCGCTGGCGGCTTCGGGGCTGAGGCTCGGCGGCTGCGCAGAAGGGCAGAGCATAGAGCAGAGCGCGCAGGAAGCCATTGCGGCCGGGACCGCGTGCTGCCCGGTGATCTCAAAGGCCAGAGCGGCAGAGGTGCTTGAGGCTGTGGGCATAGACCCCCAGCGAAGGCCGGAGACCCTTGAAATTGAAGAGTTTGCGGCGCTTACGAAGGCGCTGATAGGATAGGAAGACCGGCAGCAACTGAATTGCAGTTGCGGCGTAAAAGAACGGAGAAAACATGGGCAACATAGTTGTTGGGGCATTAATCGTAATAGCGCTTTTGGCGGCAATATTCTACATGAGCACTCATGGCGCAAGCGGCGGCTGCGGCGGCAACTGCAGCGGCTGCGGCTCATTCTCCAGCTGCCACAAACCAGAAAAAACAGAAAAGAAGCAATAATCCGCACCCGGGGACGGTTCTCAGGTGCCGGCACATAGGGACGGTTCTCTATGCTGAAAAACGCATAGGGGACGGTCCCTTTTTTAGTGTGTATAGCGGGTTGTACCTGGTGCCTGTGTTCGTAGACACGCGCTTTAGCATTTTAGTGCATTCTGATCCACATAATAAGGCGGGGAAAACTGTATCCAAGGGGTTGTTGACCGCTTTAAAAAGTTGCGGGGGTCGATTGTTGCCATGTCTGGGTCCAGCGGGGGACTTTTGCAACAATTTGAGAAAGCGCAAAGTATGATCGGTGGAGATAATGCTATGAACCAGTGGTTTTCGTCTGAAACTGGGCACTTTTTTAGTAAACACCATGCAGATCATAGCAGTTCTGCTGCGGAAGGGGCGCATAGAAGTCCCAGTTTTCGGTGAATTGTTGTATATCAGCTATAAATCGCTGACTATTGTAACAAACATGCTGATCATCTTTTTAATAAATATTAATTGTTGCAAAACCATGCCAGTGGCTCTGTCTTTGGCAACAATAGCGCCAGTGGTTCCATCTTTGGCAACAATAGCGCTACATCACCTTCAAACCGGAAGAGATCTCTGATCTGGCTGAAAGGGCACTAAACCAAAAGAGATCTCGGATCTGGCTGAAAGGGCACTAAACCAAAAGAGATCTCTGATCGGCTGAAAAGGCACTAAAAAAGAGGGCCGTCCCCCTTGCTGAAAACAGCATAGAGAACCGTCCCCTGTGCTATTGAATGTGTAAAAAGAACCGTCCCTTTTGCACAATGATGCGCCCTGAGTGCCGCCCCGGGCGTTTCTTTGGCATCGGAAGAACCGTCCCCCTGATGCGTGCATCGGAAGAACCGTCCCCCTGATGCGCGCTGATGCGCTACAGTTCGTTCATCTGGCCGATGAAGATGGGGAGGTTGGTGGTGCGGTCTATCAGCATGTAGACAAAGGGCCTGTCCAGATACACCTGCATCGTGTCCATGATCAGCGCGCCCTTAGTCAGCATCTCCACCGCAGTCGCGGCGCCCGCGCGGGTGCCCTTTTCGTTCACAGCCATGTAAGTCTTGTGCAGCACTCTGCCGATATAGATGTCGTCGCTGCCGGTCCCCATTTTGCTGAAGTCCGCCTTGTCAGGATCGAAAGCCTC
Organism: Anaerovoracaceae bacterium; assembly: GCA_045541015.1. Classification (GTDB taxonomy): domain Bacteria; phylum Bacillota; class Clostridia; order Peptostreptococcales; family Anaerovoracaceae; genus RUG13409. Next base: position 5,220 of record JAZQIH010000072.1, read on the forward strand.
GGGCATCCCCATAGCGGCAAGCGCCTTGGAAAGGTCCGCGCTGTACTCAGCCTCGAACTTGGGGATGGCAGTCTCCACCGGAGCGTCCATCGGCGATGCCAGAAGCGCAGCCAGAGCCTCTCCGTCCAGCGCCGCAACCACGTCCTCAACCGTGCAGCCTTCCTTGGGCAGCAGCGCCGCAAACGCGTAGTCCCCGCCCTTGTAGTTCTTGATAAAACCAACGGCGTCCGGCGTCTCAAGATACTGGCTTTCCTGGTTGTACATGAACTCCACAGTCTTCTTAGTGCCGTCCGCGTTCGCGAAAATGCCCTCGCTTACCTGCCGCTCGTTATAGACCTCCTGCCACTCGGCGTCAAACGCCAGCGCGTTTATCAGGTACATGATTACGTTATCCGGGACCTTGTCCAGGATCTCCGGGATCATCCCGTCCGTCTTGTCCTTGACCCAGCTGTTGATGGCGTTCTTTGCCGCGTCCGAGCCGTCGAACTTTACCTTATAAAGCTCCGCGCCGAAATAGTCCGCGTTGGTCTGCAGAAAATCCTTGCTCACGGCAAAATCATCGTCGTCCCTGAACCAAATAGAATTGGCCAGGGAGAGTTTGCCGTTCTTTTTTTCGGCAAGCACCTGGGAATAGCTCAGGTAGAACTCATTCAGCTCGTCCTTGCTCATGCCCAGCACGGCTTCCATCTGCGCCAGGGTGTTTTTATCTGCACCGTTGGCAGTCATAGACAGCGCGGCAAGCACTGAAAGCGGCGATACCAGCGTGTTCTTGCCCTTTTCGGAGCAGGTCGTGAGCAGCTTTAAGGCAAAGTCCGATGCCTTGCTTATATTCTTTTCGAGGGCCCGCGGGTCCGCTATCTGCTTTGAGGCAGAGATGCCCTTCATAAGGTCCCTTACGGCAGCGCCGGTCTGAGCCGGCAGCGGTGCAGAGCAGCCCGCGAAGCTCACGAGCACAGCCAGAACGGTCAGCAGAGCGGCCGCCTTGATAGATCTACGTTTCATTGATACTCTCCTGTTTTGATATATTTATTACCCCTTCACCATAATAGACGGAAAAGAACGCCAAATGTTTCAAAAAATGTTCAAAAACCAGCGCTTGTGTGGTAAAATAACTTTTACTTATGAATTCAGCGAAAATAGGGCTGTCCCGCATGTTCTAAAGCTAAAAGGGCAGAAAGGGCCGCCCCCTGTGATAAAGGAGTTACAATGTTAGACATCAAGTTTGTAAGAAGCAATCCGGAAGTCGTAAAAGAGAACATCCGCAAGAAGTTCCAGGACGAGAAGCTCCCCCTGGTGGACGAAGTCATAGCTCTGGACGAGCAGCTGCGCGCGGCCAAGACCCGCGGCGATGAGCTCAGGGCTCTTCGCAACACAGTCAGCCGCGAGATCGGCGGATTCATGAAGCAGGGCAAGAAGGCAGAGGCAGAGGAAGCCAAGAAGAAGGTAGCGGAGATCGCAGATGAGCTGGCCGCTCTCGAAAAGCAGGAAGAGGAAGCCTCCGCAGAGCTCACCAAGCGCATGATGGTCATCCCGAATATCATCGATCCTTCCGTTCCTATCGGCCCGGACGACAGCCACAACGTTGAAATAGAAAGATTCGGAGAGCCGGTGGTTCCGGACTTCGAGGTGCCCTACCACGTGGACATCATGGAGAGCCTGGCAGGCATAGACATAGACTCCGCACGCCGCACATCCGGCAACGGTTTCTACTATCTGAAGGGGGACATCGCCCGCCTGCACAGCAGCATCCTGTCCTACGCCCGCGATTTCATGATAAACAAGGGCTTTGAGTACTTCATCCCACCGTTCATGATCCACGGAGATGTAGTTAAGGGCGTTATGAGCTTCTCCGAGATGGAGAACATGATGTATAAGATCGAGGGCGAGGACCTCTACCTGATCGGCACATCCGAGCACTCCATGGTAGGCCGCTTTATCGGCCGGATCCTGGACAAGGCAGAGCTGCCGCAGACCCTTACAAGCTACAGCCCCTGCTTCCGCAAGGAAGTCGGCGCCCACGGCATCGAGGAGCGGGGCGTCTACCGCATCCATCAGTTAAGTCGGAGGCCAAGCGGTCTTAGGAAGACAAAATATCTCTCCAA
>JAZQIH010000073.1:0-12745 GCA_045541015.1 Anaerovoracaceae bacterium
ACACTTATTCCTTCGTACAGGATAATGTTCACGATATAGGTGTCCGCCAGACAGATGCTTACTTCTGGACTCCTGAGATCTGCTACAAGGACAAGTAGTAATTAATAATGCAGATTATTGCACTTCAGTGCAAATGGTCTCCTTTTGAGTACCGGGCGCGGCGTTTATTCGCGTCCGGTGCGCTGCAACGTAAAAAGAAAGATAAACGATATGCTTCAGCACGATGCCATACTGGTCGGCAGCGGGATAGCGTCTTTGATGACGGCTTGCTGCATTGTTGAAAACTCTGATAAAGATATATGTATCGTCTCCAGAGGGCATGGGGGTACTCCTTATATTGCTGCTTTTAATGCTGTTCTGGACGATAATCCTAAAACAGACAGTCCGGCTCTTTACGCAGATGATATGTATAAGGCCGGCTATTGTCTTGGAAATAGGGAGCTGATAGACACTTTCAGCAAGTTTAGCCTTCCTGCTATAGAGCTTCTTGAAAGGTGGGGCGTTAGGTTTGCCGAAGGGAAAGACTATAAATACCTTCTGCGCCATTGCTCAGGATCCAGTGTTCCCAGGTCTTTGTGCAGGACTGATATGCTGATAGGCGATCATATAGTCAGTGTCCTGGTGCCTGCGCTGAAAAAAAGAGGCGTCAAGTTCTATGATGGAATTGAATGTGTAAGGCTCCTTACTGACGATGAGGGCGTTTGTGGTGTAACTGCAAAAAGCAGCAAGGGCGTTTTCAATATTTATTCACGCTGCACCGTTTTGGGCTGGGGCGGCGTTGGAAATCTTTATAAGGACACTACATATCCGGATGATGTTGATGGCAGAAGCCTTTCTATGGCCTACGAGGCGGGTGCTGGTCTTGTAGACCTTGAATTTGTTGAATTTGAACCTATGGTCGTTCTTTATCCTAAAGGCGCCAAAGGAGAGCCCTGTCCGACGGCTATGCTTGGAGAGGGCGGACATTTGCTGAATAACAAGGGCGAGCGCTTCCTTCTGAAAGTAAGGCCTCAGGGTGAGGCTGGCGCTCCTAAATCCCTAATAAACAATGCCATAGCTGAAGAGCTTAAGGCAGGGAACGGCAATGAGTACGGCGGGGTGTATGCAGATCTTCGCCATATAGATCAGGCTGTACTTAAGGCGTATCCATGGTTTTATAACAGACTTATAAATAACGGAGTCGATCCTAACAAAGATCTGATCGTTGTGGGCCCGGTGGCGCACAGCCATTCGGGCGGAGTTAAGATCGGTTTGGATTGCCAGTCTGGCGTAAAAGGATTGTATGCAGTTGGTGAAGCTGCCGGAGGAATGCATGGAGCATGCAGGATGGCTGGGAATGCCTGCACTCAGGCGGCGGTGTCCGGGTACGCGGCGGGCATGGCGATAGCTAAGGTTGTGGCAATGCCGTACAGCGGGCCTGAGTCAGAGGCGGTATATACAGAAGACCTGGAGATCAGAAACAGATATTGTCAGGAGATACGGGATATAGTATCGGCCTGTGTAAATAAAGAAAGAAGAGCGTCGCAGCTGGAAGCTGCGATAGGAAGACTTGAGGTTATTTCTTCAAAGGCGGCAGGTGATACATATACAGGACAGCTTGCAGAGTCTGCAATACTTCTTGCCGCTGCTGCGCTGGAACGTAACGAATCGCGGGGAACTCATAACAGGGTGGATTTCCCGCAAAAAGACAGCAGGCTTTATACAGTGGAGATTTGCAAGTCGGACGGCAGAATGCGCATAACAAGGAATTATAAATAGTGAGGCTGGAGGGAAAAATGACAGAGAGAGTAAAGAAATTGCTGGAGATCACCAGATCCAACAGTGTTAAGCTTTCGACCTGGAAAGCGTCTGCTTTTACCAAGGTCTATAAGGAGAACGAAGACAAGCACGAGGCTGTAAGGACAGCGCTGGCGCAGGCTTATGTTATGGACAATATTCCTCTGGATCTTATGCCTGGGGATCTCATAATAGGCAATCCGTCCGCAAAGCGGATGGGCATAGAGGTCGAATTTTGGTCCAAGGGCGTCTGGAAGAAAGAGGGCATTGAGTCTCTTCGTGAAGAAGGCGATAAGTTCGGGATCACGGATGAAGACGCAAAGACTATGCTTGAGCTGTCTGAATACTGGGAGCCAAGAAACATGGATTACAAGGCCTTGGATCTTTACGATAAGGAAATGTGGCGTTGGAGGAACAGTGGTTTCCTGCTTCCTGCTTGCAAAAACAAGGACGAGGCAGCGGGCTCAGGCTTTGCATGCAACGGCTTTAACCTCTTTGGGGATTACGAGGTCAACCAAATCGATTACGGCTATGTGATGAATAAGGGCATAGCCTCGTATCTTAAGGATGCGGAGGATGAACTGGAGCGCATGTACCGCGATAACACAGGTTTCGACGAAGATATAGAGAAGATATATGTGCTTCAGGCTGCGATCATACAGTTCAAGGCGCTTCTGAGATACGCTGCAAGATGTTCGGAATACGCTGAAAAGCTTGCTGAGCAGGAAAAGGACGAAAAGCGCAGAAGAGAGCTTCTTGCTATAGCCGAGAACTGCAAAAACGTACCGGCTAACAAGCCGCGCACCTTCCACGAAGCCATGCAGAGCTGGTGGTTCATCTATCTTATGATAGTTACCAGGAACACAACGCCTATAGGAAGGTTCGATCAGTACATGTATCCCTACTACAAGGCTGATATAGAGGCCGGAAGGACTACAGATGAGGAGATTATAGAGCTCCTTGAGATATTCCGCTGCAAGCATATGCAGATGAGGACTACATCCGGCGGAGCTCACAGGAAAAAGTGGTCCGGAAACGCAAAGTGGAACAATATGGTCATTGGCGGAGTTAAGCCTGATGGCAGCGATGCAAGCAACGAACTGTCTTACCTTGTTATAGAAGCTGCTATGCGCTGCCCGTGCCCACACCATACTATTTCTCTGCGCGTAAGCGAAAAGACGCCTGATTCGCTTATGCTCAAGGCTTTGCAGCTTGTAAGGACCGGTATTGGTATGCCTGCATTCCTTGGCGATAAGTCGTATATCGCAGGGCTGCTTCAGAAGAACGTGCCTATTGAAAAGGCAAACGATTACTACGTGATGGGCTGCATAGATGTTACTGTGCCAGAGGGTTTCGGATTCCTGTTCCCGACCGTGGTAATGACTGTTACTTTAGACAGTTTCCTGCACAACGGAAGGCTTGTGTATAAAGATAAGGATGCCGGTATAAAGACCGGCGATCCCAGAACTTTTGCTACATTCGAAGAGCTTATGGAAAAGTACAAGGAGCATGTTACATACTACTATGAGATGTATGCAAAAGACCTTGCTCTTAAGTATTTCATAGAGCGCGATCATCTTCAGGATCCGTTCCCGGCTATGCTCTTTACTGACGGAATAAAAGTCGGAAAGATAGGAAAGAAGAGGACTCTTCCTTACGGCCTGGGGCCGACTATGAATGTAAGCGTTGGAACCATAAATGTGGCAAATTCGCTTTATGCTATTAAAAAGCTTGTCTACGAGGACAAAGTGATAACCATGGACCAGCTGCTGAATGCTATGGACAGCAACTGGGCCGGAGAAGAGGGGGAGCGCATCCATAAGCTCTGCCTTGCTGTTCCTAAGTATGGCAACAACAACGAGGAAGTTGATGCGATGGCAGCTGCTGTTTACAACATGTATGACGACATTTGTGAGAGCATCCCGACCTACAGGGGCGGAACCTATAATACTGCAGGCGTTTCTATTACGGGACACGAGCCTGGCGGTGCAATAGTTGGAGCTACTCCTGACGGCAGATATGCAGGCCAGATACTTGCTGACGGCGCTGTTTCCCCGGTACAGGCAACTGATACCAACGGTCCGACGGCTGTCATCAATTCCGCGATGAAGATAGATCAGTCCAGATTCATGTCGCTGCTGTTCAATATGAAGATCAGTCCAAGCTCGCTTAAGACCGACGAGGACCTTATGAAGCTTGCTGCCCTTATACGTGTATATTTCAATGGTTACGGTAAGATGGTCCAGTTTAATGTGGTGAGCCGCGAGACGTTGGAATCCGCAAGAAAAGAACCGGAAAAGTATCCGGATCTTATCGTCAGAGTAGCAGGTTACAGCGCTTATTACACCTTGCTCTCTCCCGGAATGCAAAGTGAGATAGTCAACAGGACTGTGCAGGAGCTTTAGGAGGCTGAAATGGGTAGACCGCTTGATCTTATACCTTCCGAAGTGCCGCTTCCGTATAATGAGATCCCCGAGTGGGATGGTATTGAGCTGTGCGAGGCGCAGATAGATGGATACGAAAGAACATGGCGCGAATATGTTCCGACAGGATACGATGGATCAAAGCCTGTTCCGCTGGTGCTTTCTATCCACGGCGGTGCCAGATGGCGCATGCATTTTGTGAGCTGCTGGGCAGGGGTTGCCGAGCGGGAAAGCTTTATCGTTGTTTTCCCACAATGCCTTAAAAACGGAGAGATCCGTTGGAACGCTTGGAAAGAGTGGTCTAAAGAGGATGGCTTCCCGGACGATGTAAAGTACCTGGATGAGCTGATAAAGATCATATTCAGCAAGTATAACATAGATAAGACCCGAGTCTACATCCACGGGCATTCCGTTGGCGACAAGATGGCGTCTACCTATGCCTTTGAGCGTGCAGAGACCTTTGCGGCAGGTGCTTTTATGGGTGGGAGCATGGGTGCTTCCTGCTTTGTGGATGAGTCCGGGGAAGTATTCTACGGCCCGCAAAGTCCGCTGCCTGCTATCAGAGTGCACGGCTCGGAGGACCTTGATATTCCTTTGAATTTCAACAAAGTTGACATAAAGCTTCCTGATGTAGAGAAGTTTGCTGAGAAAAACAGGAGGGATAAATTCCTTGCTCATCAGCTGATCAACATGCATCTTTGGAAGACTGTCAATAAAACAGCGCAGATCCCAAAGCTTTCGGTTAAGGGAAAATTCAATGTTGCTGTATACGAAGGGGATCCGTGCGACTTTGTCTATTACTGCGAGAATGGAAGTCCGCATTCTGCTCCAGTGGAGCTTCCGGATTATATCTGGACTTACTTTTTCTCGCATTACAGCAGGGTGGACGGCAATATCATAAGAAGGCCGCCGGATGCGCAATATGTACACGATTCGGGGTGCATCGCGTTATCTTCAGGGTCCGGAAAGGCTCTTGCAGATCAGCAGGTCGTAGAGCTGTCTGCGGCGGCTTTCGAGCAGGACGGACATATCTACATAGCTGCTTTGGATATACCGAAGATACTGCCAGGGTATTGCGCAAGCGAGTATCAGGATGGCCGCCTTGTAAAGCTGTGCGGGCCTGTTGATGTTCAGGCTGCAGCCGGCCTTCAGACTGCCTTGTTTGGCGGACATTATTGGCAGGTACCTCCGTGTATCTTTAAAGAAGGCAAGCTGTTTGTTGCGGCAGATGCATTTTTTGCCAGAATGGCGGGGCTTGCTGATGTAAGCGCCTGGGGCGTGCATTATCTGACAAAGGACAGTTTTGGAATGATGAGCTACGACATGGCTTATCTGATAAGAGCTGTCTTTGGGCAGGAAAAATTGCTTTCACCGGCAGAATGCCTCAGCTATGAAAAAAAACTAATTGAAGAGTGGGTAGAAAGGGGAGGCGTCGTATACGATAAGTACACGCTCCCCAAGAACTGATAATGAATGATCTTACAGTAGTTGGAATCGAGTCGATCTGCAAGCTTGTATTGATGCTTGCAGCCGGCGTTATTGCGGACAGGGCGGGCGTGCTTACAAAAGACGGCAGCGCCCGTCTGTCGGACCTTCTTGTATACATTATTGCGCCGCTGAATATCTTCAGCGGTTTTCTCAGCGATAAAAGCGACGAGCTTAGCCTCGGAATGCTGCATTCTCTTTTGCTGGGGCTTGCGTTTTACGGCTTTGCCATAATTGCTGGGGCTGTGTTTGCTTCGAACAAAAGAGACGAAGTGGCTGCGGTTGATAAGATATCGATAGCTTTTGTCAATCTCGGCATGGTGGCGCTTCCTATAGTTATGACCATGTTCGGTAATATCGGCGTTGTTTATATCTCTATGCACAGGCTGCTTTTTCAGTTTCTGTTTTATACTTACGGTGTAATGATCCTGGGAAATAAGTTTTCTCTGAAAGATCTTCTTAATGCGCTCGTTTCGCCGCAGGTGATATGCGCCGTTCTCGGGCTTGCAGTATATATTTCCGGGCTTAAGCTGCCAGAGATCCTGACTTCGTCTGTGTCTGCAATAGGGAACTGCACTACACCTCTTGGCATGATACTTTGCGGATCCATAGTTTCAAGAAGCGCTATCAGGCCTGTTATCAGGAATGTGCACACGTATATAGTCGCATTTCTGCGCCTGATACTGCTTCCGGTGTGCATTATGATATGCGGGATCGTTTTTGATATGGATAGCACAGTAGTCCTTGTGGCGGCGATCGTTGCCGGATCTCCGGTGGGTACTTTTGTAGTTATTTACGCAGAGCGATATCACAATCATCCGGACTATGCATCCGGCGTTTTTGGCCTGACCACGCTCACGTGCATGGTCACTATCCCTGTCCTTGTTTATGTTTATACGCTGATAACAGCGGTTTGATTTTATGATTCGAGAACTGCGTTCCTTGTGTTCCAAATTAGAACGTTAATGCTGGCATTATATGCTTGAAAATATGCGAACATGGCATTATTCTTAAAATATAACTTTCAGTTTTGAAACATTTGAAGAGCAAAGTTTCATAATGAAACATTTAACAATGAGTAGTAACAAGCTTCTTATAATTTCAGATGATTTTACCGGCGCGCTCGACAGCGGGGTGCAGTTTGCTGGTAAAGGTTTTGACACTATGGCGATCTGTGATCTTCATAGCGGAGAGCCCGTTGAGTTCAACGGTGCGGAAGTCGTAGTTATAAACTCGGACTCCAGACATCTTTCTCCGCAGGCAGCGTATGAGGCTGTATGCGAGATAGTAAGATCTGCCAAAGCGCATGGGTTCAAGTATATATACAAAAAGACAGATTCAGTTCTCAGAGGAAATATAGGCTCAGAGCTGGAAGCTCTTGCCGATGCTTCCGGCGGCAGCGTATTTTTCGTTCCCGCTTATCCGAAGATGGGACGGACTACAGTCGGCGGAGTGCAGTATGTAGCAGGTGTTCCTGTTGCAGAAAGCGCTTTCGGGAAGGACATGTTCAACCCTCTCGTGAGTTCCGACATCCCCACGATAATCAAAGAACAGAGCAGTATAAAGGCTGTGGCGCATGCCGCAGGAGACTACGGCTTTGATGCTTCCGGTGTGATCAACATATATGATGCAGCATCTGATAGTGATCTTACGGATCTGGCAGCCTGCTTTAAGGAAAGCGGCTGCGTTCTTGCTGCCGGCTGCGCAGGCTTTGCATCGGTGTTTGCGGACATCATAGGGGAGCCCTCCGGCACTCCTTACCGCAGCATATTGCCTTCGAAGCTTTTGGTTTCGTGCGGCAGCATGAACCCGGTATCTGTCCTGCAGCTGGATACGGCTGAAAATGCGGGTATTTACCGGAAGATGGTGCCTGCCAGTCTAAAACTTGCGGATGACACCTCGGATTTTCCTCAGTTTGCAGCAGTCTATGCCGCTAGGCTCAAAGCCGAAGGCTGCGCAATTATAGATGCAAATGATCCTAAAGGAAGCGACGACAGCGGAAGACTTGCAGAAAAGCTCGGCATCAGCCCGTCACTGAGAAGGAGAAGGATCTCAGAGAATCTTGCTAAGATCACTAAGTTGGTCATGGATGACTCCTCGGATACCGCTGTACTTTGTACAGGCGGAGACAGCCTCAGGGCGCTGATGCACGAGCTTGGAAAGACAAAGCTGCGCCCTGTGAAAGAGCTGTATGCAGGCGTGGTCCTGGCTGAGCTGCAGTATGCGGGGAGAACGTGGAGCGTGATAACCAAATCCGGCGGCTTCGGCGAGCCCGACCTGCTTATAAAACTTCTGTCAGATATAAGAGCAAATAACAAGGAGATGCCTAAATATGCTTGAAAAATACAATCTTATTCTTCCCGGAAAAGTATACAGCGGAAAGGATTCTCTCGAAAACATAGAGAAGATCCTCAAAGAAAACGATGTGAAAAAGCTTGCAGTTTTCACTGATAAAGTCATAGAAAGCACAGGCCTTCTGGATCAGGCAATGGCCTATGTGAATAAGACCGGTGTGGACTATAAGATAATCAACGACCTTAAGCCTGAACCATCCTATACCATGGTTCAGAACCTTATAGACCAGTGCAGAGAGTACGGCGCAGATTTCATACTTGGCATAGGCGGAGGAAGCGTTCTTGACAGCGCAAAGCTAGCAAGCCTTCTTATGACCGATGAGTATGGAGTGAAAGAGCTTCTGGATGACCCGGGAAGGGCAAAGAAGTGCCTTAAGACTCTGCTTATCCCTACCACAGCAGGCACCGGTTCCGAAGCTACGATAAATGCTATCGTTGCTGTTCCGGAAAGGGAACTTAAGATCGGTATCGTTAACGCGAACATGATCCCTGACTATGTAATACTCGATTCTATACTTCTTCATAAACTTCCTCGGGGCATCGCCGCTGCAACTGGTGTCGATGCTCTCGCACACGCCATCGAGTGCTTTACCGGAAACAAGGCAAACCCGCTTAGCGATACCTTTGCCTTGGGAGCGCTCAAGATGATTATCGATAATATCGAAGCCGCCTGTGATGATCCGGATAACATGGCGGCTAAGACCCAGATGCAGATAGCTGCATTCTATGCGGGTGTTGCTATCACGGCGTCCGGAACCACTGCTGTGCATGCGCTCAGCTACCCCCTGGGCGGTAAGTACCACATAGCTCACGGAGTGTCCAACGCTATGTTGTTGGTCCCGGTAATGCGCTTCAACGAACCGGCAATAAGGCCGCTTCTGGCCAAGGCTTACGATATGTGCGCGCTTGGAGATGCAAAAACAGAAGCCGAAAAGAGTTCCGCTATGGTGGATCGCATGGGCGATATCGTAAAGCATCTGGATATACCTACAAGCCTTACTTCCTTCGGCGTTCCGAAAGAGGACCTGGATACTCTTGTGGCTTCTGCTATGGAAGTGACCAGGCTTCTTAACAATAACATGCGAAAAGTTACGCCGGAAGATGCCAGGGCTATATACAGTCAGCTGCTTTAAGGAGACAGAATGAAAAACTTTGAGGTAAAAGGCATAATCCCGCCGATAGTAACTCCTATGAACGACGATGAGTCCGTCAACTATGCGGAACTTGAGCGTCAGGTTGACAGGCTGATAAACGCGGGTGTCCACGGAATATTTGTTTTCGGCACTAACGGAGAATGCTACGCGCTCAGCTTTGAGGAAAAGAAAAACATACTCAGGACAGCAGTAAAGGCTGCGGCAGGCAGAGTTCCAGTTTATGCGGGGCCGGGGTGCATAACTACAAAAGAGAGCATCGAAACAGTAAAAATGTGTGAGGGCGAGGGCGCGGATATCCTGTCCGTCATTACTCCGTCGTTTGCGGCTGCCAGCCAGGATGAGCTGACAGCTCACTACGAGGAGCTTGCAGCTGCCACCAGCCTTCCCATAGTTCTGTACAACATCCCGGCAAGGACCGGCAACGCTCTTGCTCCGGCAACAGTGGAAAAGCTGGCTAAAAGCGTTGAAAACATAGTCGGAGTAAAGGATTCTTCCGGGAACTTCGACAACATGAAGCAGTATATAGAGCGCACGGAAAGCCTTGGCGATGCATTCAGCGTCCTTTCGGGAAATGATTCGCTTATCCTTCCGGCTCTTATGTTCGGAGGCAAGGGCGGAGTTGCAGGATGCGCCAATGTCTTTCCCAGGACTATGGTGGGGATCTACGAAGAGTGGGCAAAGGGGAATTTTGCAGAGGCAAAACGGCTCCAGGACAGCATCAGACCATTCAGGAACTGCTTCAAGTACGGCAACGCAAACACGATAGTAAAGCTTGCCACAAATATGCTCGGTAATAACGTCGGGCCTTGCAGAAAACCTTTCTGCAGGCTTTCGGATGAGGGAATAAAACAGCTCAAGGCAGTCCTTGAAGAGTGCAAGGCCTGCGGCATGGAATGAAAGGAGAAATAATGGCACTTCCTATACTAGGGATAACGATGGGAGACCCGTTTGGCAACGGCCCTGAGATCACAGTTAAAGCTTTGAACGACAAAAAGATCTACGATCGCTGCAGGCCTTTGGTCGTGGGTGATGTTTCGTCCATGGAATACGCAGCAAAGGTTGCAAAAAAGGTCTCCGGCATCGATATGAAGATACGTAGGATCGATAAGGTGGCAGATGCGAATTACGAGTACGGTGTCATAGATGTTCTGGATATGGGAATCGTTAAGCCTGAAGACATCCCTGGAGATCCTGATGATCCCAAGCCTTTTAAGCTGGGGTCCACAAAGCTTGGCGGAGAAGCGGCATTCGTTTATGTAACTAAAGTAATAGACCTTGCACTTAAGGGAGAGGTGGATGCTACCATTACAAACGCGCTCTCCAAGGAAGCTATCAATATGGCAGGCCACCACTACAGCGGCCATACCGAAATATACGCGGAGTATACGAACACCAGCAAGTATTCAATGATGCTTGCTCATGAGGAGCTCAGAGTACTGCATGTCTCTACCCATGTTTCGCTCCGCGAGGCTTGCGACAGGTGTAAAAAGGAAAGGGTGCTGGATGTTATACGCCTTGCGGATATGGGTTGCAGAGCTATAGGAATAGAAAACCCGAAGATAGGCGTAGCTGGTCTTAATCCGCACTGCGGAGAAAACGGCATGTTTGGACGCGAGGAAATAGAGGAGATACAGCCGGCTATAGATCAGGCGATCGCGGAAGGCCTCAATATACCAGAAGGCAAGCCGACGCCCCCGGATACTGTATTTTCAAAGGCTCTCGGTGGTTGGTACGATATAGTCGTTGTTATGTATCACGATCAGGGACATATACCTCTCAAGGTAAAGGGCTTTGTCTATAACAAGCAGCTCAAGCGTTGGGATGCAGTTGCGGGAATTAATGTGACGCTTGGACTTCCCATCATCCGTGCAAGCGTAGATCACGGTACCGGTTATGGACATGCAGGAGACGGCGGAGCCAACGAGCTGTCTTTGGTAAATGCAATGGACTACGGTATAAGAATGGCTAACTACAAGGCAAGTCAAAAGCAGTAACACAGGTCTTTATCGCACAGAAGCGATTTGTAATTTTTACAGGAGGATAATTATGAAAAAGGTAATCAGTTTATTAATGGTCCTTGCCATGATTTTCTGCCTTGCAGCGTGCGGCGGCAGTGGTTCCGGCAATAACGCCAACACCAATACCGATAACGCATCTAACGGTGCAGAAAACAGCAAGTACGGCGGGATACTTCGCCTGGATGATACCGGAAACAAGTCCGAGCTCGGATATCCCGGAAAGATCAGCCAGATGTCGGTCCTTCGTCACAACGCCCCGGCTGTCGAGACTCTGCTCCGCTTTGTTGACGGCGAGCTTCAGCCTTATCTGCTGGCGGAAATGCCTGACGTAGATCTTGACGCGATGACTATCACGCTCACGCTAAAGAAGGGCATCAAGTTCCATGACGGCAGTGAGCTTACAGCTTCCGTTCTCCAGTGGAACATTCAGCAGCACATCGACAACAACACAGGATACTACAAGATCGTGGACTCCATGGCTGTCGACGCCAGCGATGCTTACAAGCTTGTTCTTAAGATCAATTCCTGGGATAACTCCCTGACCACCATGATGGCTTCCTATGCCGGACTTATCATTTCCCAGAAGTCCTGCGAGGAAAACGGCGTTGAGTGGGCAAGGTCCAACCCGGTAGGAACAGGCCCGTTCAAGTTCGTCAAATGGGAGAAGGACGTACAGATCGTATATGAGAGATTCGAGGATTACTGGCAGAAAGATGCTGACGGAAACCAGCTTCCGTACCTCGACGGCGTTGTGATCTCCTTCACGGCAGACGATACCTCCAGACAGCTCTCCATGGAAAAAGGCGATCTTGATGCTCTTATCCAGGGCAACACTGAAAACGCAGCACAGCTTGCAGCCAAAGGCTTTGAGGTCCAGGGCATCCCGGCTGGTTCCATTGGCTACACAGTTTATCCGAGCTCTGCCAATGCAGATTCCCCGCTCGCAAACCTGAAGGTAAGACAGGCTATCGCATATGCGATAGATCATGAGACTATCGTAAACAACATTATGGATGGCTATGGAATGGCCACCAATCAGTTCGCTTATCCCGGACACTGGGGCTACAACAAAGATGTAGTTGGATATCCTTACAGTGTCAGCAAGGCTCAGGAGCTTCTTAAAGAGGCAGGATATGAGAACGGATTAACTGTAGATTATTACTACAATGAATCCTCTGATAACGCTGATCTCATCGCTCAGGCTATGCAGGATATGCTCAAGAAGATAGGCATCACCGCAAACCTCAAGCCGATCTCCGATGCTCAGCACAAGGAGTACGCTCAGAACGGAGCTACCTGGGAAGGCCTGCTGCAGGGCGGCGCTTCCGCACAGCCTGACACAGCTCAGCAGATGCAGCTCAACTTCTCCGGCGGAAAGAGATATCTCAGCGTCGCAAGAAATGATGAGACTCTGTCAATACTCGCAAAGGCTGTAGCAGTTGCTGACAACGATGAGAAGGTAAGCCTTACTCACCAGGCTATGAAGCAGCTGATCGATGAGCAGTGCTACGCATTCCCACTCTTCAACAACATGG
>JAZQIH010000074.1:0-21835 GCA_045541015.1 Anaerovoracaceae bacterium
ATTGCGCCGCTGGTGGGGCCTCTCATGCGTTTTCGAAGCGCTTGCTGAGCGGTAGAAAAGACTTTCCGTCCGGACTTTCACAGCGAGCGCGGATACGGTACGCAGCGAGCTGATGAAAGTCCCGGAAAGGCTTGGCGTGAAGCCGCGCAGCGGGCTGCAGAAAACGCCTGAGACTCGGACCCGGCTGAAAACACAATAAAAAAGAGGACCGTCCCCGGGTGCGATCCCGGGCGTTTCATCGGCATCGGAAGAACCGTCCCCCTGATGCGCCTGATGCGCTTGCCAGTTTCAGATAATATGGTATAATTATTTAATTAGACTACTGCGTGTGGAGGAAACCATGAAGAAGACTATCGCTCTGATACTGGCGCTTGCAATGCTTCTAGGCCTTAGCGGCTGCGGAGGAAACATCGGCAACACAGCCTACCGCCCCATGAACGACATCGTGCTCAGCAAGACCAACAAGACAGACAGCATAGACAGCGACAAACCCTTCCCCGGGGACAAATTCATCAACCCGCTGTCCGGAGAGATCTCCGACAGAGACCTTTCAATGGTCCGCCCCGTGGGCTTCATGAACAACAACATCTACGCCGGCACCCCGCAGCACGGCATCTCCAACGCGGAGATAGTCTTCGAGATGAACGCCGAAGGCAACATCACCAGGTTCCTCACCGTCTACCAGAACCTGCCCAACGACGACACCCGCGTAGGCAGCATCAGAAGCGCAAGACCCTACTACCTTGACTGGGTCATTGCCCTGGACGCCATCCTGGTGCGCGCAGGCGGCAGCGAGACCGCAAACCGCAGCATAATCAACAGAGGGGTCACAAATATCAACGCCCTTGTGGCCGGCCTTCCCACCTTCTACAGGGAGCAGTCCAGGCTGGACGCAGGCTACGCCTGGGAGCACACGCTGTTCACCACAGGCAGCCTCATCCACGGCTACTTTGAATCCGTGCCAAGCATGCGCACCGCCCACAATGACGGCTACAGCTGCAGCTTAAACTTCGGTATAGAGTGCCAGAGCTCCTACGGCGACGACGCCCCGGAGATAAACGTAGGCATGAACCCCGTAAAGCACACCAAGTTCAGGTACGACCCCGAGCTTAAAAAATACATGGTCCACGAGTACGACCAGGACATGATAGACGGCAACACCAACCAGAACCTCTACGTTAAGAACGTCCTTATGCTCTTCACCAAGTACTGGCACGAATACCCCGGCTCCGTTACGCTTCTTGCGGATATGAGCGGCGGCAACGGCAAGTACGCCTGCGAGGGCAAGATCATAGACATCACCTGGAGCCGCACGGACGACGGCGGACTTCAGCTCTACAAGGCAGCCGACGGCAGCCCGCTCACGCTTATGGTAGGGCACAGCTTCGTGTGCTGCCCCAACGCGTCCTCCGGCAGCGTGACCCTCGGCTGGTAGTGCGGCGCGGCACGGCACCGCGGCTTTGTGCATAAGTATTATGCAAATATTACAGAATAAAGCCCCTTATTTCGCCTTAAAAAACCGTTGACATCAACGGTTTTTATTTTATAATGTTTATGATTTATACAGCATCCCCTCCGGGGGAGAGGTAATAAGGAGGAATTAAATAATGGCAAACACCACCAGAAAGGGTATGGACACCAAGACCCTTGCACAGATCGCGCTGCTCATAGCTATAGAGCTCGTAATGAGGGCCTTAGGCCTTGGCAGCGTACCAGTAGGACCGCTCGTAATGAGCTTCCTGACCCTTCCGATAGCGATAGGCGCAATGCTGGTCGGACCCGCAGCCGGCGCTGTACTCGGCGCGGTATTCGGAGTAGCAAGCCTCTACGACGCTATAACAGGAAAGTCCGCAATGACCCACTTCTTCTTCCAGGAGTCTCCGGTCAGCACCGTAATACTGTGCGTGGGCATGCGCATACTGATGGGCGTTGCGTGCGCGTACGTCTTCAAGGCTGTAAGCAAGCTGGATAAGGACGAAAAGACCTGGAGCTACTTTGTGGGAGCTCTGTCCGCACCGCTGCTCAACACCCTGTTCTTTATGGGCTACATAGTCCTGTTCTTCTACAACACCAGCTTTGTCCAGAACCTGGTTGCAACAAAGGGCGCATCCAACGCGATCCACTTCGTGATCCTGATCGTAGGCGTCCAGGGGCTTATCGAGGCCGTGTCCGTCTGCATAATTGGCGGCATCCTGGCTAAGGTGCTCTCCAAAGTCGTAAATAAATAATATGAAAAACACAAACCCCGCCGACTCCGGCGGGGTTTTTTAACATAGGGAACCGTCCCCTATGTTACCCTATGTTATTTCAGGGTAGCTTTTATTTTGAGGATGCGCAGGACGCTGTCGTTGATGCGGTCTTCGCTTATCTGTCCGGACCGGACTGCATTTACCAGGGCCTCGAAGCTCTGCGGCATATTCGCCGGATTCATCAGGATATCCACGCCCGCAAGCACAGCCATCACAGCAGTATCAGCCGCGGAATAATTCTTTGATATCGCGCTCATGGCAAGAGAATCTGTCGTAACCAGGCCCTTATAGCCCAGCTCGCCCTTGAGCCTGCCTGTGATCAGCTCCCCTGAGATCGATGCCGGAAGGCCGTCGCCGGTGACCTGCGGAAGCGTAAGGTGCGCCACCATCACAAGATCGGTCTTGTCCAGGCTCTCCTTAAACGGAATTATCTCGGCAGCAAGCAGTTCCTCCCAGGTCTTGTTCACGGCAACATAGCCGTGGTGAGTGTCCGCGGTCGTATCCCCGTGGCCGGGAAAATGCTTGGTGCAGGAGAGCACGCTGTTTTCGTGCAGTCCGTCTATAAACGCGCTGACCATCGCAGCCGCCGTCGCAGGATCCGGGTTGAAAGCACGGGTGCCTATCACCTGGTTCCTGGGGTTGGTGTTGACATCCGCCACCGGGGCAAAATCAAGGTTGAACCCGTACCCGCGCAGGTACTGCCCTATGGTGCTTCCCATCTCGTAGGCCGCTGCGGGATCTCCGCCAGCCCCTACCGCAGCTGCGCTCCTGTAGCGCTTGACAACAAAGCCCTTGGAGGCGCTGTTGCCTATGCGCGCAACATTTCCGCCCTCCTCGTCCACAGCTATGAACGGCGTGAACCGGCTGTTGCTGTTCAGCTTGCCTATCATATCCGCAAGCTGTCCGGGGCTTTCCAGGTTTCCGCCGAAGATAATGAACCCGCCGACAGGATACTGCCGGAGGCGCTCCTCCATTTCGGGGCTGATCTCTGTTACCACTGCGCTGCCCGATGTCCAGTCGTCGCTTCTTGTGGGGTCCAGCTGGTCCGGCCGGATAATGATCATCTGACCTATCTTCTCTTCCAAAGTCATACTTTCAAGCAGCATAGGCCAGTATCCTCCGGTGTCATCCTCGGCCGTATCATCAAATAGGCCGCTTTTGGGTATCCAGTCCTCAGGCACAGGCTCCGGCTCTTTGGCGCTGCTCCTGCGGCCCGCGCAGGCCGCAAAAGCCATGCAAAACGCAAGGCAAAGCGCAAATACAACGGACTTTACTATCATTTTGTTTTTTGCAGCAGAAATTTTCAATCGTCTAAAATAATCTCAACTTCTGTAATTTTTCACACTTATATAGTATAATACCATAAATTCGATAATGATATGCATTTAACGTTTGAAAGGAGACGCCGCATTTATGCGGCGGATGTGATAATGACCGAAAACAACAATGCGGCGCCCGTCAGAGTGCCTGTTCCCCAGCTCAAAGTCATTAACGACAAGCCCCTCTACAAGGACATCAGGGAACTGCTGGACGGTTGCGCCAAAGAATTCGGCGAGGATCTCGCCTACATAATCAAGACCAAAAGGGAGACCAAGACCACTCCCGCAGAATACCGCAACATTAGCTTCATCCAGCTGCGCAAGGAGGTCGACTGGCTCGGAACCGCCTTCATGAAGGCCGGCTTTAAGGACAAGCGCCTTGCTATCATTGGCAAGAACCGCTACGAGTGGATGCTCGGCTACTACGCCCAGACCTGCGGCCTTGGCATAGTGGTTCCACTGGACAAGGGCCTGCCTCTGGAGGAGCTGGAGATGTCCCTTACCAGGGCTAAGGCAGAAATACTGCTGTTCGACAAGGCCCACCTGGACCTGGTCGAAAGGCTCCAGGCAAACCCGGACTTTGCCGGGATGATCTTCGTAGCCATGGACGAGCTCGAGGGCTTCCTCAACCTGCCCGCCATGCTGGAGGAAGGCAAGAACGCCTCCGCAGAGGAGATCCAGGCCTACAAGGACCTGCCGGTAGACGGCAACGCCCTGGCCTTCATACTCTTTACTTCCGGAACATCCGGCCTGGCCAAGGCTGTAATGCTTACGCACTTCAACATCACCCACAACATCTGGGCAGTGCTCTCCGCAGAAGACCTGCGCAGAGGCGATGTCAACATGGCATTCCTGCCCTACCACCACACCTTCGGGTCCACCGGCCAGACCATGATGAGCTGCGCCGGCATGACCACAGTCTTCTGCGACGGCCTCAAGTATGTCCAGAAGAACATGGTGGAGTACAAGGTAAGCGTGTTCATCTGCGTGCCGCTTCTGATCGAGTCCATGTACAAGAAGATCATGGCGGAGGTAGAAAAGCAGGGCAAGACCAAGACCCTGGAAACAGGAAAGAAGATATCCCGCCTGCTCCTTAAGCTTGGCATAGACAAGAGAAAGAAGCTCTTCTCCGAGATCCTGGACAAGCTCGGCGGCGGCCTGCGCTACATTATCAGCGGCGCTTCCCCGCTGGATCCCGTTGTTGCCAAGGGCTTTACGGACCTGGGCGTGCAGGTGGTGCAGGGCTACGGCATGACCGAAACCTCCCCCGTACTTGCTGGCGAGAACCCGGAGCACCTTAAGCCGGGAACCATTGGCCTGGCAATGCCCGGGGTCACCCTGATGGTCGAAGACCCCAACGAAGAGGGCATAGGAGAGCTGATAGCTCAGGGCCCCAACGTTATGCTCGGCTACTACGAGAACGAGGAGGCTACCCAGGAGATCATGGGCGACGGCTGGCTCCACACTGGAGACCTTGTGAGCCTGGACAAGGACGGTTTCATAACCATACGCGGCCGCAAGAAGAACGTTATCGTCCTTAAGAACGGCAAGAACATCTATCCGGAAGAGGTGGAGATACTCGTTGGCAACCTGCCCTACGTGCAGGAGTGCATGGTGTTCGGCGAAGCCCGCCACGACGACGGCGATATGAAGGATCTGATCCTTTCTGTAAAGATCGTCTACGACGCGGAGCGCCTCAAAGAGACCCGCGGCGCCGAGACCAAGGAGCAGATAGAGGCTGCCGTGGCCGCAGACATAGAGGCTATAAACCAGAACCTGCCCGGCTACAAGCGCATCTACCGCCGCTACCTCACCGAAGTCCCCATGGAAAAGACCACCACAGGCAAAGTAAAGCGCTACAAACAGCGCATCTAAGCATCATAGGCATCAGGGGGACGGTTCTTCCGATGCCAATGAAACGCCCGGGAAATTTCAAGCGTGCATCTATCAGGGGTGCACGCTTTTTCAGTGTCAGATATTGACATTATTTTACATATAGCGTAAAATATTCCATGCTATACGAGGTGAATAATATGCCTAGAACCGCCAGAATAAAAACCGAGACAGGGATATATCACACTATGATCAGAGGTATCAACCGCCAGATCATATTCGATGATGACACAGAAAAGAAAAAGCTTTTATCGATGGTCCGTCAATTCAAAATCGAACTTGATATCGAGATCTTTGCATATTGCATCATGAATAACCACGTTCATCTTTTGATAAGAGATAGCAAAGATGCTCTTGGATCCTTTTATAAAAAACTCAACACATCCTACGCAATCTATTACAACACAAAACACGAGCGATATGGTCACCTGTTTCAGGACAGATACAAAAGCGAAGCTGTAAAGGATGCCCGGCAGCTTCTCCAAACCGTGCGATACATACACATGAATCCCGTAAAAGCCTGTATCTGTAAAGATCCTGAATCTTATCCGTACAGCAGCTACAGCGAGTACACTTTTAATGATCCAAACGCGATCTGCGACCGCAGCTTTATCCTGGAGTTATTCGGCGGGCTCGACAGTTTTATGGCCTTTCATAATGAAGCCTCAGAGTTTACGTGTATGGATATTGACAATGTCACGATCCGTCTGAGCGACCGGGATGCAGAATCGATCGTTAACGAGCTATACCCAAATATACACAAGTCTGTCTTTCAAAATATAAGCCGCGAAGAGCGTGATAAGGTGATAATCACATTAATAAAAAAACACCTGTCGCTCAAGCAAATAAGCCGATCGACAGGTATTGGTATTGATGTAATAAGAAAGCTTTCTGCCAAACAGAAGCGAGGCCCGGGCGTTTCTTCGGCATCGGAAGAACCGTCCCCCTGATGCCACTGATGCTTACTCTGTTATGCCGAGGCGCTTGTAGGCTTTTTCTTTGAGCTCCCTGATCTTGATCTTGCCTGTGGGGCTCTTGGGGAGCGACCTCATCATGAGGATGAACTTCGGCACCTTGAAGGCCGCCAGCTTCCTGGACAGCTCGGCTTTGAGGACCTCCGGATCCAGCTCGCAGTCGTCCTTGAGGACCACGCAGAGGCAGGCCTCCTCGCCGTAGTGCTTGTCCGGAACGCCTATAGCGCGGCATTCGTCTACCATCGGATTCTCCATGGCAGTGTCCTCGATCTCCGCCGGGCTGATGTTTTCTCCGCCGCGTATGATCAGGTCCTTAACGCGCCCGGTGAGCACCAGGTATCCGTCCTCCGGCCTGAAGTAGCCCATGTCTCCGGTGTGCAGCCAGCCGTCCTTGTCTATGGCTTTGGCAGTTTCCTCCGGCATCTTGTAGTAGCCCTGCATCACCACGTAGCCGCGCGCGCAGATCTCGCCGACCTCGCCTGCCGGAAGATCCTCTCCGGTCTTTATGTCCACGATCTTGCCCTCCAGGTAGTCCATCATGTGGCCGAGCGTAGTTGCCCTGACTTCCAGAGGATCGTCGATGTTTGCTGTTGTGAGTCCGGCCGTAGCCTCCGTCTGACCAAGGCTGGAAAGCACCGTCATGCCGAACGCCTTTTCGACAGCCTCGAACTGAGGCGGCGGGCAGTAGCTTCCGCCTATGAAGCCGACCCTAAGAGACGAAACATCCCATCTCTTGAAGTCTGCCCTCTTCATCATTGCGAAGAACAATGTAGGTACGCAGCTGAGTATGGTAACGTGCCTGTCCTGGATAGCTGAGAGCAGGACCACAGTCTTTCTGGAGGCAGGAAGCACCAGCGCAGCCCCAACGGAGCAGGCCGCCACGACGTTTACGGAAAGGCTGAAGCAGTGGAATGTAGGAAGCGCTGCAAGGAAAACATCGTCCTTGGTGGCGCCCAGATCCTTAGCCTGCATGCGTCCGCAGTTTGCCCTTGCGTACTGACTGCCCATGACCATCTTGGGAAGGCTGGTCGTACCGCTGGTAAAGAGTATCTGAGCGGTATCCTGAGGATGCACGGCAGACTCTGCATACCTTAGAACATCTGTGGAGACCGGACGCACATCCTTGAGCATCTTAAGTCCGAAGCTGTACTTCTGGCCTACGAAATAGCCCTTTTCCAGCTTTGGGCACATGTTGAGCAGGTTGTAGACCTCCTCAGGGAAGATAACATCCTTGTAGCCGTCGCCCGCAAGCATCATAGTTGTATCGCTGCGGTCCACCAGAGACGCAAGCTCGTCTGCCTTAAGAGATGTGTTGTATATGACCGATACGGCGCCTATCCTTGCCAGGGCATAGAACAGGATTATCATCATGGGCTCGGTTTCGCAGAGAATGCCTATGTGGTCCCCGCGCTTTACGCCCAGCGCCAGCAGCCGCCTTGCTGTAAGGTCCACGGCCTTGTCCAGCTGGCTGTAGGTGTAGTCCTTTTCCCTTGTCATGATAGCGATACGGTCCGGATACTGCGCCGCGGTGTCGCGCAGGAGCTTTCCTAATGTAAGATCGTCTATGAGCTGCATAATGCTACCCTCACGCTGCAAAGTGATATGTCCTTTTTTAGTATATCACAAATATTTCAAGTGCGTGATATTAAATTAGAATCGATTCTAATTTTTTTTATTTTGAAACACCGTGCCTTAGGTGAATTCCCTCATCAGGAGGTCCTTCATGGGCACCAGCATGTCTATATCCCAGAGCAGCTGGAGTATGGTGTAGCGGTCCCTGAGCTCCTTGCAGTGCAGTATTCCCTCCTCCACGTAGAGCGGGCAGACGCCCACCTGGTCCGGGCGCACCGGCGCGCCGAGACCCTCCAGAACGGCCTTAATCTCCTCTGAGGCGGGCGCAGTCTTCGCGACGGATAAGATATCGTCCCAGTGCTTTTCCGTGCTCTCAAGGCGTTTTAAGAGCTTCTGGGGCGAATTCTTCTGCGCCTTCTCCTCTAGGGCTATTACCATGGGAGCTGCGCCGCGGTAGACTTTTTGCATCTCGGCCTTCCAGGCTGCGAATTCCTCGCTTTCAAGGTACGGGCCCTTTTCCGCCCTGGCCCTGGCTGCCGCCTTAAGAGCCTCAAAGTCCGGGCGCTCCATCCTGGCCAGCTCGTTGTAAAGGCGCAGCATCATGACGGTGCCTATGCCCACCTTGGTGCCGTGCAGTATGGCCGGGATGCCGTCGAACAGGAACTGCATCTCAAAGAAGTGCGATATGTGATGCTCCGCGCCGGATGCCGGCCTGGAGTTGCCTGCAAAGTCCATGGCTATGCCGGAGAGCACCAGGCCCTCCGTGAGCGTGCGGATGTCGTCCTCGGAGCGCTCCGTAAGCTTGCGCGCTGCCTGCATAGTCTTGTCTATGGCGCTGCGCATTATGCCTTCAATGGTTGCGCAGTGGTACTCCCCGTTCACCAGGGCGGACAGCCGCCAGTCAGTAAGGCAGTGGTACTTGCCGAGGATGTCCCCCACGCCGGCGGAGAGCATCTTCATGGGGGCCTTGCTGAGTATGTCCAGATCCCCAACCAGCGCCACCGGAGCGTGAGCCGGGAAGGTTATCTTAAGATGGTTCTGTATGAGAGGCGCCACGCCGCTGACTGCTCCGTCCATGGAGGGCGCCGTAAGCACGAGTATGAAGTCCCGGCCTGTTATGTAAGAGGCGTAGCGGCCCAGGTCGTTTATGGTGCCGGCGCCTACGGAGATCACAAGATCGCAGTCCTTGGGGAAGGCCATGCACACGCGGCCGAACGACAGCTCGTCTGCGGGAAGATCCCCTTCCGCAGGGCTTTCGAGTATTATCTTTTCGAAGCTCTGGCCGGCTGCTTCAAGCACGCGGAAGACCTCCGCGCCGCAGGCCTCGTAAGTGTGAGTATCGCAGATTATGTAAGGCCTTTTGCTGCCTAGCTCCTTAAGAAGCCCCGGCAGCTTTTCAAGCGCTCCTTTTTCCACTATCATCCTGGAAAAGCGGGTGGAGTGAGTCCTTCCGCACTCGCAGCCAAAAGACGCCCCTATCAGTTCCCCTGTCGTAAATTCCTTGCTCATTGTCTTTTCCTCCTGCTACGATTATACCGCAGGAAAACGGATAATGCAGTTCAAAATAAGCATCCGGCAGTGCAAAAAACGGATTTTTCCAAAATTGTACACTTTGCATATCGGCTGCAGTGCGTTTCTTGCTTAATAGCTATCGCAATTGGTGCTTTGTGTGTTATAATTAATTGTTTGTAAATCAAAGGAACAGACTACAGTTTCAGGAGACTCACGAGTTTCCGGCCCCGGAGGGAATTATGACCGACAGAGTAAAAAGAATGCTCGACAGAGCAAAGAACACCCCTATCCAGATCAATCTTGAAAAGCTCAAGATCGCTCTCGATACACTGGACGAGATGCGCAACCGTTCCAACTACGCGTACCGCAGCCAGCTCCAGGCAAACTACTACAACAGGATGCCTATCACCATTCCGGAAGACGATATCCTGGCAGGTACAGGATCTTCCACATACAACGGCGTAGAGCTGGATTCCGAGATGGGCCGCTGGACCCAGCCGGAGATAGACCACCTCTTTGCCGAGACCGGAGACATGTACACCATCTCCGATGAAAACTACGCAAAGCTGGAGGAGTGGAAAGACCGCATAGATTTCGCCTTCAGGAACAACAGAGCTTCCGACTACCTGGCAGAGCTCACATGGGATGATCCTCTCATGCAGAAGTTCATGAAGACCGGCGTCACCATGCCTATCTGGAAAGACAGAAACTCCGGCACCACTAACGCCATAGGCCAGACCGGCATAGGCGTAGGCCCCGGATTCACCCTTGCATGCGTGGAGTTCGAGCGCGTCATCAACGAAGGCGCACGCGCGCTGATCAACGAGGCCAAGGAGTGCCTCGCCAACGAGAAGTGCCTCCACTACAAAGACTACGAAAAGCACGAATACTGGACCAGCGTCATCAAGGTATTCGAAGGCTTCATAAACTACGCAAACAGGCACGCAGACCTTGCAGAGCAGATGGCTGCTGAGTGCAAGGACGAAAAGCGCAAGGCAGAGCTGCTCAAGATGGCAGAAGTCTGCCGCAGAGTTCCGGAATACCCGGCAAGGACCTTCTACGAAGCAGTCCAGGCTTACTGGTTCACCCTGCTGTCCGTATGCTCCAACACCATGTCCGGCGGACGTCCGGACCAGTTCCTATACCCCTTCTACAAGAGGGACAAGGAAGCCGGCATACTCACAGACGAGCAGGCCCTGGAGCTCCTGGAGCTCATAAAGGTGCACACCACCACCTTCCACACCGTACGCGGAGGCCTGGGCAGAGGACGCCACAGCGGAGACTCCCGCTGGATCAACTTCGTTATCGGCGGCTGCGACCCCAAGACCGGCAAGGACGCATGCAACGAGCTGACCATGCTCTTCATGCAGGCTTCGCTTGAGTGCGGCGTTCCCCACCACACCATCACCCTGCGCGTTTCCAAGGACACTCCGATGGAATACATCCAGAAGGGCGTTGAGTGCGTACGCAGCGGCATAGGAATGCCGGCGTTCATCTCCGAAGATTCCTACATCAACTTCTACAAGAACCTCGGTTTCTCCGACGAGATTGCAAGGTCCTTCTGCATCTGCGGATGCCTGGACGCTGTTATACCCGGCTACGCAAGGACCATGGGCGTTCTGTTCTATAACGAGCCGCAGGTTCTGGACATCTTCCTGCACGGCGGCTACTGCAAGCTCTCCGGCGAGGAGATAGGCCCCAAGCCCGCTCCGCTCTCCAGCTACAAGACCTGGGAGGAGTTCAAGAACGCGTTCTACAGCAACATGCAGTGGTTCACCAAGCTGGCTGCAGAGCGCTGCGTAAAGGACTCCCTGGCCAAGGCTATAGTTGCCGCAGAGCCTGTAAAGAGCCCGCTGATGCACGACGGCATCAGGTGCGCTACACCTATGCAGAGAAGGCGCTTTGAGCCCTTCGACTGCGCTATTACAGTAATGACAGTCGGCGGCATCAACGTAGCCAACTCCCTTACAGCTATCAGAAAGCTCGTCTTCGACGACAAGAAATACACCCTGGAGCAGCTCGTGGCAGCTCTGGATGCGGACTGGGTAGGCTACGAGGACATGCGCAAGGACTTCCAGAACGCTCCCAAGTACGGCAACGACGACGACTACGCAGACGCTCAGGCTGTGGAGCTCTACGCTCAGCACTGCAGGCAGGTAAAGAACTGCGACAGCGGTTTCGGCAACAGCTGCCTGCCCAGCGGAATCTCCATCTCGGCTCACCAGCCCTGCGGAAAGGCAGTAGGCGCTTCCCCGGACGGCCGCAAAGCAGGCGAGATCCTCTCCGACGGCATGATCTCCCCGCAGCAGGGCACGGACGACCAGGGCGTTCTGGCCGCATTCAACTCCGGCCGCAAGATAGCGCAGGACGAGTACTCCGCTACGCTCTTCAACATGAAGTTCAGCCCCAGCGCTCTTAAGACAAACGACGACATGGCCAAGCTGGCTATGGTCATCAAGACCTACCTTACCAACGGAGGAAAGCAGATCCAGATGAGCTGCGTATCCGCAAAGACCCTCCACGATGCCCAGGAAGACCCGAAGGCCCACAAGGAAGTCATCGTCCGCGTTGCAGGCTACAGCGCTTACTTCGTAACGCTCACCAACATGATGCAGAACGAGATAATCGCCCGCACCGAGCAGACAAAGATCTAACAGCACTCGGGGACGGTCCTCCGGTTCCAACTTCACAAAACAAAAAGGGAGGCTCAGCCGAGCCTCCTTTTTAATTTCCTGTGAAATGTGCAAAAGGGCCGGTTCTTTTTACACATTAGTTGCCAAGTGCGGGGAGCACTTCCTGGCGGGTGGCGCCGCACCTTGTGCAGGTGTAGGTTATGACGCCCGGCGCATCCGCTGTGGGCGCGGGGTTGACAACGCCTTCGTCCCAGTTGTGTCCGAGCGCCGGGAGCTCCTCTATGCGGGTCTCGCCGCAGGCGCTGCAGGTACTGGTATTGGAGCCAGCCTCCGTGCAAGTAGCATCGGTATGAGCCACCAGGCTGAAACTGTGGCCCGTTGCAGCAACAGTACGCTCCTCCACGTGTCCGCAGACCGTGCAAGTGAGCGTGTCAGTTCCGTCCGCCGTGCATGTTGCAGGAACTGTGTGCGCCGTATCGAAAACATGTTCATTAGTTATATCCGTAGCGTGGCCCTGCTCCAGCAGCTCGCCGCAGTCCCTGCAGTAGATATCGCCGCTGTAGCCGGGATCCTTGCAGGTAGCCGCAACCTCGTTGCGCACCACGGTGTTCCTGTGCGCAATAGCCGCAATGCGCCTGGATTCCCTTATCGTCTGGCCGCAGACCTTGCAGACCTCGGTCCCGGAGGCGCCGTCCCTGGTGCAGGTAGCCGCCCTGGCCCCGGTAACTTCTGTGTCGTGAGGCGCAAGCGCAAGAGCCTCGCCCGGCTGCACCAGCTGGCCGCAGTCCAGGCAGTACAGATCCCCGGAGTAGCCCTGCTCCGTGCAGGTGGAGTCCTTCTGGCCCCTCAGCTCCGTGTGGACATGGTCCGTGGTCCTGGGGATGACCTGGCCCTCTTCAAAGACCTCGCCGCAGACAATGCAGACAAGATCTCCGGTGTAGCCATCGTCCTTGCAGGTAGCCTCCGCCACCTTCACGAGCTCCTGCTTGTGACCCTCAGCCGGTATAAGCTCGTTGCTGAAGATGCGCGCTCCGCAGACCTCGCAGACTCCCGTGCCGGTGTGGCCGTCCTCCGTGCAGGTGGCCGCCACAGCACCCGTCACCGCCACCTTGTGACCCGTGGTCGGTATAACATCGCCCTTCCTGACTACCGCGCCGCAAAGGTTGCAGATCTCGTCTCCGCTGTAGCCGGGCTCGCTGCAGGTAGCCTCCGCAGCGCCCTCCACGTGCACGCCAATGTGCGGGCAAAGCGCGCAGCCGCTCAGCAGCCCCGCCAGCATTATTAGGGTTATAAATAAACAAATAATTCTTTTCATTTGAATGCTCTCTGACGTCAAAACTATATAGTATATTATATCCCCGACCATACCCGTAAATCAATGATGTTTTATTCACGGCAAATAGGCCGGCTGTGTTGACATTTTTGCATCAAATCAATATACTGTATCTAATATAGTATAATGGTGCAATATATGGGTATTGAAGAGAGAAAAGCAAAAAGAGAAGCGCGCCGCAAGAACGGTCCTGTAAAAAGGTTTTTCAAGGGCTTTTTTGCGGTGTTTTTTACGCTCCTGGCCGCAGTCCTTATATTTGCGGTAGGCGCTATCTACATCGTGGAAAGAGGCCCCTCGCCGGAGCTTCGGGACATTTTCGTCCTGTCCGTGCAGCAGTCCTCCGCAGCCAAGCCGCTCGCCAGGCTGTTCCTTTCCGAGGAGCAGGTCCAGAAGATCCTGGACGACAACACCGCCAAGGACGACGATCTCACCACAGACACCGGTCTTGTGACTATTGATCCGGGGCAAAACAACACAACAGAAGAAGACATTGTTGTTGAAGACGTCTACGGCCCCACCTACCGCGGCAAGATGATGATAGTAAAGGATCCGTCCAGGGTCTACGTCTACACCCTGCCCACCTACGGCGGCAGCTACGGCGTTAGGGTCAAGGAAATGGTAGCCTCCGAAGGCGCCGTGGCAGGCATCAACGGCGGCGGATTTTACGATGCGGGCGGCATGGGCAACGGCACTATACCCCTCGGCATAGTAATGTCCCGCGGCCAGTGGCGCAATGGCAACAAAGCCAGCAGGTTCAAGCTCATAGGCTTCGACAGCGAGAACCACCTGATCGTAGGCAACATGACCGGCTACGAGGCTATAAACATGGGCATGCGCGATGCTATCGAATGGGGCCCGGCCCTGATAGTAAACGGGGAGCCCGTGGACGTCGGAAGCAGCGGCGGACTCAACCCGCGTTCTGCTATAGGCCAGCGCGCGGACGGCGCAGTACTGCTGCTTGTTATCGACGGACGCCAGCCCAGCAGCATGGGTGCCACCTACCTGGACCTTATAGGAATAATGCAGAACTACGGCGCTGTTAACGCGGCCAACCTGGACGGCGGAAACAGCAGCTCCATGGTCTACAACGGCGAAATAATAACCAACCCGTCTTCGCTCAACGGCGAGCGCGGCATTCCTACGGCAATACTTGTGGAGGCGCGCTGATGGCTGGATCGAAACACTCAAAAAAGCGCGTGCGCGTTGTAAAACTGGGAAGGTTCCTCTATTTCCTGCTGGTAGTGGTGCTGATCGGGGCCATGACCTACGGCCTTAAGTACCTCTGGGACGCCTGCGCCCACTACCAGGCAAACAGCGCCCATACCGTGCTGGACAAGGCTGTTGCAGACCTTACATCGCAGACCGGCCTGGACGTAAGCTACAGCCCTGTCCCCACCGTGGACGCCAACGGAGACAGCGTCTACATCCTGAAGGACGGCAAAACGCCTATAGGCAAGGCCACCCTTGGCATAAAGGAGCGCGGCATACTGAACCTGGCCCTCTACGAGCTTAAAAAGACCGAGGGCACCAGGACCTTCGAGCTCTGCGCTCCGGAGGGCGTGCGCGTGTCTGTGGACGGAACGCCTGTGGAGCCTGTGCAGACCATGGATTACTTCGGCACAGACTACCTTAAAAACTTCGGGGACGACCGCAAGCCGCCCGTCTTCTACCGCTACGAGGTCGGCGGCCTGTTTACGGAGGACCAGATAGCCATCGACTGCGAAAGCAACAGGCTCACCGAATCCAGGCAGCTGAAGGGCAAGCGCTTCATAGAAAAGCGCTTCGATGATGCTACCGCGGCCGAGATCAGCGAGCGCGCCCGCTACATTTCCCAGCTGTATTCGAACTACATCAGCCTGGACACCAAGTGGGCCAACCTGAGGTCCAACATCATGGCGGATTCCGGGCTGCTCTACACCATCCCCAGCCTGGAGGTCAAATGGTACAACAAGCACACCAGCTGGGACATAGAGAACGTTAAGGCGTCCGAGCCGCTGTGCCTCAGCGACAACTACGCGCTGGTGTACATCTCCTACGACTACATAATCTACCGCGGCACCGCGCGCAGCGACATCCCCACCGAGCTGGCGCTCTACCTGCACAAGGACTCAGACAGCGTCTGGCGCCTGGCCGAACTCAACACCAACCTCTACTACAACTTCGAAATGAAATAAAAAAGAGGCTCAGCCGAGCCTCTTTTTTGTTGTCGTTATTTCTGTGCGCACCGGAAGAACCGTCCCCCTGGTGCGCTGCGGGTGCTATACCACGCCGTGGGAGAGCATTGCGGTGGCGACCTTCTCGAAGCCTGCGATGTTAGCGCCTGCTACGAGGTTGCCCTCCATGCCGTACTTCTTGGCTGCATCGTAGGAGTTGTGGAAGATGTTGACCATGATATCGTGCAGCTTGGCATCGACCTCGTCGAAGGTCCAGCTGTAGCGCATGGAGTTCTGGCTCATCTCCAGAGCGGAAGTGGCAACGCCGCCTGCGTTGGAAGCCTTAGCCGGTCCGTACAGGATGCCTGCAGCCTGGTAAACAGCAATAGCTTCCGGAGTGCTGGGCATGTTGGCGCCCTCAGCAACTGCCATAACGCCGTTAGCAACAAGCTTCTTTGCGGATTCTTCGTTGATCTCGTTCTGGGTAGCGCAGGGCAGTGCGATGTCGCACTTGATGCCCCAGATGCCGCTGCAGCCCTCGGTGTAGACAGCGCCGGGAACGCGTGCAGCGTACTCCTTAATGCGGCCTCTCTCCACCTCTTTGATCTGCTTTACAACATCCAGCTTTATGCCGTCCTTGTCGTAAACGTAGCCGTTGGAATCGGACATAGCAACTACCTTAGCGCCAAGCTGGGTAGCCTTCTGGCATGCGTAGATAGCAACGTTTCCGGAACCGGAGATAACAACAGTCTTGCCTGCGAAGCTGTCGTTCTTCATGCACTTGAGCATCTCTGCGGTAAAGTAGCACAGACCGTAGCCGGTAGCCTCTGTTCTTGCCAGAGATCCGCCGTAGGTAAGGCCTTTGCCTGTAAGTATGCCGCTGTATTCGTTAGCCAGCCTCTTGTACTGTCCGAAGAGGTAGCCTATCTCTCTTGCGCCAACACCGATATCGCCTGCGGGAACGTCTGTATCCGGGCCGATGTGCCTGTAGAGCTCTGTCATGAAGCTCTGGCAGAAACGCATAACTTCAGCATCGGACTTGCCCTTGGGGTCGAAGTCGGAACCGCCCTTGCCGCCGCCTATGGGAAGGCTGGTAAGGCTGTTCTTGAATATCTGCTCAAAGCCCAGGAACTTGATAATGGAAAGGTTTACGGACGGGTGGAGCCTCAGACCTCCCTTGTAGGGGCCTATAGCGGAATTGAACTGGATGCGGAATCCGCGGTTTACCTGAACTACGCCCTTGTCATCTACCCATGGAACGCGGAAGATTATCATTCTTTCGGGTTCTACTATGCGCTCGAGTATTCCGGCTTCCTGATACTTGGGGTTAGCCTCTACGACCGGCTCCAGGGATTCCAGGACCTCGTAAACAGCCTGGAGGAACTCCTTCTGATCCGGGTCTCTCTTCTCGACCATTGCGTAAACTTTCTTTGTGTACTCGTTCTTAAGCATTGTCGTTCTCCTTTTTATTTGAAGTAGTTATAAAACGTTGTCAAAAGCTGTTTGCAGCAGCCCTGATTTGAAAAAAGACAAAGGCAAATCTGCAAGACGCCTTTGTCTTAATGAAGCTATTGTACTATTGCGGAACCACAAAGTCAACTAATATTTTTTGTGATAACACCCCAACAAAGCAAGGCGTATCACCGCTGTGCAGGCCGCCTGGCGGTTATTCGAATTTCGAATACCGCCGTTTGATTTTATCATTCCAGTTTCAATTTTGGTATAACAATGCTATAATAAATATGTTGTGCCCGGGGCCGTTCCGGGCCGGAAAAGATTGTGTTTTTAACAGATCGACCGCTTACAGATCAGAAAGGAGTATCAGCTAATGAGTATTCGCACATGTGCCCTTAAGAGCGCAGCTTTCAAGGCTCTGAAGGACGCATACGACAACCGCGAGGCTGCAGCCGCAAAGTGGCGCGCCGCAGGCGGTAAGGTCCTTGGAGAGCTGGGCTGCGATGTTCCTGACGAGCTCGTTTTAGCCGCAGGAATGATGCCTGTACATATCTACGCAGACCCCGCCAGAGAGCTGACCGAAACCAACAAGTACCTGGAGTTTGCCTTCGAGCCGGTAGTACGCGCTCAGTTCGAAAAACTCGTGGACGGCACTTACGCAAACCAGATCGATTATCTTGCGATCTCCAATTCCACGGACGTAGTTATCCGTATCTTCCTCTATTTAAGAGAGATCCACAGGGTGGAGCCGGACAAGGCTGTTCCTCCCGTGTGTTTCATAGACTGGCTGTTCACACGCCACCGTATCCACCAGACCCGCGATGAGTTCGTGATAGATCTCTTCAAAAAGCAGCTGGAAGAATGGATAGGCCGCCCGATAACAGACGAGCAGATCCGCCAGGCCGGCGCTGTCTGCAACGAAAACAGGCAGGCACTGCGCGCAATGGCAGAGCTTCGCCACGGTGCAGAAGTCCGCATCAGCGGAAGCGAGGCCCTGGTAATAATAGGCGCAGGCCTCTTTATGGATAAGGCAGAGCACACCGCTCTCGTAAAGCAGGTAACAGAAGATGCCAAGTCCTGGCCCGCAATAGACGCACCGCGCGTTTACTACACCGGAGCCAACCAGGAAGACACCGCTCTCTACGACAAGATAGAGGCTGCAGGCCTTGTAGTCGTAGGCGAAGACACCGACTGGGGCGACCGCTACTACGACAGGGATTACAACCCGGACTACCCCGTCATCCGCGGCATAGTAGACCGCTACCTGCTCAGGGAATACTCCGCCAAGAAGGCCGTTGTTGCTGACCGCGTTGCCGCTCTGGACCGCGAGACCGCAGCAGCAGGCGCTCAGGGAGTCATCTTCTACACTAACCAGTACGACGAAGTCGCAACCTGGGATATGCCAAGGCAGCGCAAGAGCCTTGAATCCCGCGGCTTAAAGCACATAACCTTCGGTCAGATGCTCTGGCCGGTGGACAAGAACGAGGGCCTGGACGAAAAGCTCGCAGCCTTCGCTGAAGAAATGAAAGGAGGCGCACAGTAATGGCAGACGAGAAAAGACCTGCTGATTCCAAATCAACAGTAGTTAAGAAGCTGGAAGCCACCCGCACTGCCGGCGCTTACCAGAAGCAGTGGTTCTTCGAGATGAAGGCCAAGGTAGAAAAGGAAGGCGGAGATTTCGCAGTCCTGAACGCAGACGTGCCCATGGAGATCTTCCGCGCTATGGATATACCCTTCGTGGTAAACCAGTGGTGGGCTGCCATCTGCGGCGCAAAGCGCATGACCCGCAAGTATTTCGGCCTCATGCAGGAGAACGGCTACCGCGCAGACCTCAACAGCTACGACGCTCAGGCTCTTGCCGAGAGCTTCGACCCGGACGATAAAAAGATAGACGAGAACGGCAACCCGATGGGCCCCTGGGGCGGACTTCCAAAGCCCACCATCTGCATCACCCGCCTTACCGGAGACGTTCAGAACAAGATATTCAGCCTCCTGGCAGACAACTACGGCGCTTCCCTTTACACCATGGAGAACACCGTGGCCCGCACCACCCCGCTCAACTGGTACGAGCTTGCAGGAGACCGCTGGGAAGAGCTCTACGACAAGGACAGACTGGATCTTGCAGTAGAAGAGCTCAAGGAGCTCATCCGCTGGCTGGAAATGAAGACCGGCAGAATGTTCGACATGAACAAGCTGCAGCACGTCATGGACCTCATCAACCAGCAGGAAGGCTACTACAAGAAGATAAGGGATCTTATCGCAGCAAGCCACCCGGTACCTGTTACCGTAGTTGACACCATCAACGCTGTAATGCAGGCACAGTGGCAGCGCGGCACACAGTGGGCCGTGGACCACGCAAAGGGCCTCTACGAAGAGATCAAGGCTCTGGCAGACAAGGGCGAGGCCGCAGTTCCCAACGAGAAGCTGCGCATGATGTGGCTCGGACGCGGAATGTGGCAGGATTTCGCCTTCTACCAGAGGTTCGAGCAGAAATACGGCGCCGTGTTCATGTGGTCCATGTACCTTGCAATGGGTGCAGACGCTTACATCAGAAACAACGTGGAGCCGGATCCTCTGCGCGCTCTTGCGGCAAGGTTCATAGGAATGGAAGACTTCCTGCACATGCCGCCATGGAACAGCAGCTGGTTCATCCAGCAGGCAAAGCAGAACGATATCGACGGCGTGGTCTACATGATCCCGGACAACGATATCCAGGCTGTAGAGGGCAGCTACTTTATCAAGAAGGTCTTTGAGGACGCAGGCATTCCTCTGCTCGCCTTCCACGCAGACCCGGTCAACCCCAAGAAGTGGAACGCAGAGAGCATGACCAGCCTCGTAGAGGACTTCATTGAAAAGCGCGTCATTCCCGCGCACGATGCTAAAAAAGGCAAGTAGTTCTGATATATTCACAAGTGAGGTAAACAAAATGTCTAACAAACCGCTTTCCGGATACAAAGTCCTGGATATGACCCAGTTCGAGGCCGGCACAGTCTGCACAGAGACTCTTGCATGGCTCGGCGCAGAAGTTATAAAGGTTGAGCGCCCCGTTAAGGGCGAGCTCGGCCGCTATTCCCAGGCAAACCCCGGAGTAGACTCCTACGGATTCCTGGTCATGAACATGAACAAGAAGTCCATCACCTGCAACGCTAAGACACCCGAAGGACTCAAGCTCCTCGAAGGCCTCGTTCAGAAGTGCGATGTAGTCGTAGAGAACATGGGCCCCGGCTCCATGAACAAGCTTGGACTTACCTACGAGCACTGCAAAGAGCTCAACCCCAGGATCATCTACGCTTCCCTTAAGGGCTTTGCTCAGGACGGTCCGTACAAGGATTATCCTGCGTTCGACCCGATAGCTACCCACACTGGCGTTATGGTATCCGCTACCGGTCTTCCCGACCAGCCGATCAAGTGCGGTATCTCCGTTGCTGACTCCGGCACAGGCGTTATGCTTGCGCTCAGCATCATTACCGCTCTGCTCCACAGAGAGCGCTACGGCGTTGGCCAGCGCGTAGACTGCGCTATGCAGGACTTCATGATAGGCCTCAGCAGGTCCCAGTGGGAGCCCTACTACAACAACGGCTGCGTTCCTAACCGCAGAGTCGGAAACGGCATGCCGCTGGAAGACGTTGCTCCGTCCGACACCTATCCCTGCAAGCCTTTCGGCAAGAACGACTACGTCCACATCTACTGCTCCCGCCACCCCGGCAGCAACCAGTGGGACAGCCTCTGCGATGTTATAGGCCGCCCGGATCTTAAGCAGGACGTCTGCCCGGAAATGGCTACACCGCGCGAAAGATTCAAGCACAGAGAGATCTGCGACAACGCTATCAAGGACTGGCTTGCTAACTACGACAAGTTCACCGCTATGGATATCCTCTGCAAGGCAGACATCCCTGCAGGCGCGCTCCTGAGCGTTGACGACATTACCAAGGACCCGCAGTACTACGAGAGAGGCATGATGACCGAGATCGATCATCCGCAGCTCGGCAAGGTAAAGCTGCCCGGTTTCGCACCCAGGTTCTCCGAGTTCAAGACAGAATATGAGTGCTCCCCGGAGCTTGGCGGCGCTAACAAGGAAATTTACGGCGATCTGCTGGGCCTCTCCGACGAAGAGCTCGCAGACCTCAAGTCCAAGAAGGTCATCTAGCACTCAGGGACGGTTCTCCGGTGCCAACTTCATAATTTATCACAGAGGCGGTTTCGGCTGCCTCTGTTTTGTTGTTACTAACTGTTTGAAGCGGGTGTCTGCATCCCTGGGACACTTAGGGACGGTTCTCCGGTGCCAACTTCGCTCATCAAGGGGGACGGTTCTCTATGCTGAAATCAGCAAGAGGGACGGTCCTTTTTTACTGCTTAAATGCCGGATCCGGAGCTCATGAACTATTTTAAGCCCGCTGAACACTGTTAAAGCACAGTTTGCTGCCTGCGAATGGTGACATGTATTATTGTTTGTACTGCGCCGCCGGTGGGGCCTCTCATGCGTTTTCGAAGCGCTTGCGGAGCGGTAGAAAAGACTTTCCGAATGGACTTTCACAGCGAGCGCGGATGCGGTACGCAGCGAGCTGATGAAAGTCCCGGAAAGGCTTGGCGTGAAGCCGCGCAGCGGGCTGAAGAAAGCGCATGAGCCCCGGACCCAGCTGTGAGCACAATAAAAAAGAGGACCGTCCCCTATGCATTTTTCAGCATAGAGAACCGTCCCCTTTGTTGTTGTGTGAAGTTGGCATCGGAAGAACCGTCCCCCT
>JAZQIH010000075.1:0-2468 GCA_045541015.1 Anaerovoracaceae bacterium
TCACCAACTCCTTGGCTCACAGAACGACATGGCTACGATCCGACTTCATGGTCCACTGCAACACCTGCAGCTCGGACATCAACGCGTGGCTGGGCATGTTCAAGGACATGCTGGGCACCTTCGGCGCAAACGTCAGCACCAACGAGCTCTACACCACGCTGTTTAAGAAGGCCATGGAGGGCGACCCCGACTGCGGCGGCACCCTGTCCTACAATTTCTTTGCGGCAGAACCAGTAATGGGCCTCGAAAAAGGCTGCCCCATGGTGATACGCGAGCCGGGCAAGCCGCTGACCCTCGAGAATTTCATGAGGTCTCTTCTGATCTCCAGCGTGGCGGGCCTCAGGTACGGTTCGGACATCCTGGACGAGGAAGGCGTGCACGCAGAGCAGCTGACAGCTCACGGCGGCCTGATGAAGACCCCCGGAGTTGCGCAAAAACTCCTGGCTGCGGCGCTCAGAGCCCGCATCGCTGTACTCAAGACCGCAGGCGAGGGAGGCCCGTGGGGCATGGCTATCCTGGCCGCATACATGGGCAGGAAGAACAAGGCCCAGACCCTGGAGGAGTTCGTGGACGAGGCAGTCCTCTCCAAGGGCGGCGCCGTTGTTGAAGGCCCGGACGAAAAGGATATTGCCGGCATAGACGCGTACATGGAGAAGTACCGCGCCTGCATGCCCGCGCAGACAGCTATCTAAGGAGGAGAGACGATGAAACTGAAAGAAAGAGAATTCTGGTTCGTGGTCGGAAGCCAGCACCTTTACGGCCCGGAGACCCTGGAGCAGGTAAGGGACCACGCAAGGGAAATGGCGCGCGCCATCAACCGCAGCAGCCGCATCCCGTGCCGCTTCATATACAAAGACACAGTAAAGACCAACGACGAAGTGGTGGCGCTGGTTAAGGCCGCCAACAATTCCGACAAATGCTGCGGAATAGTGGCCTGGTGTCATACATTCAGCCCCAGCAAGCTGTGGATCAACGGCCTGGCCCTGCTGCAAAAGCCGTACTGCCACTTTGCAACGCAGTACAACCGCAGCATCCCGGACAAAGAGATAGACATGGACTTCATGAACCTCAACCAGGCGGCCCACGGAGACCGCGAGCACGGCTACATCCACGCCCGCATGAGGCTCCCGCGCAAGATAATCATGGGCTACTGGAAGGACGCGGACGTGCTGAACGAGCTCGGAAGGTGGATGCGCTCCGCAGTCGGCGCCGTTGAGAGCCGCAATCTTAAGGTCTGCCGCTTCGGGGACAACATGCGCAACGTTGCCGTTACCGAGGGCGACAAGGTCGGCACCCAGATAGCCCTGGGCTGGCAGGTCAACACCTGGGCAGTCGGAGATCTTGTAAAGGAGATGGCTGCCGTCTGCGACGCGGAGGTGGACGAGCTTGTGGCGCAGTACAAGGAGCTCTACGATATAAACACCAAGAACATGCAGAGCGTGCGCTACCAGGCGCGTGAGGAGATAGCTATCCGCCGCATGCTTGAGGCCGAGGGCGCCGGCGCTTTCACCAACACCTTCGAAGACCTCTACGGCATGGAGCAGCTGCCGGGCCTTGCTACCCAAAGGCTCATGGCTGACGGCTACGGTTTCGGCGCGGAGGGCGACTGGAAGGTTGCCGCTATGGACCGCGTCATCAAGCTCATGACAGAGGGCATGGGCGGCGGTTCGGCCTTCATGGAGGACTACACCTACAACCTGGACAAGGGCGGCGAGTACTCCCTGGGCGCCCACATGCTGGAGGTGGATCCGAGCATTGCAGCGGACAAACCCCGCATCGAGTGTCATCACCTTGGCATAGGCATGAACGAGAAAGACCCGGCTCGCCTTGTATTTACAGGCAAAGCGGGCAAGGGCGTGGTGGCCAGCCTTGTTGAGATGGGCGGCGGCCTGCGCCTGATAGTTCAGGATATCGAGGCTATAACTCCGCCGCTGCAGATGCCAAACTTGCCGGTGGCAAGGGTCACCTGGGTGGCCAAGCCCAACCTTAAGGACGGCGCCAAGCTGTGGATACTGGCGGGCGGCGCTCACCACACGGTGCTCAGCTTCGATGCCGATGCTCAGATGCTGGCCGACTGGGCGGAGCTGATGGGTATCGAGTTCGTGCACATCGGCAAGGACACCACTTACGAGGGCCTGAAGCAGCAGCTGGCGCTGGGCGATCTGATCAGAAAGCTCAGCTAGGAAAATGGCTTGAAATCAACGCGAACTGGTTTTCAGTTGCAAGCTAAACGCGGCAAAACAGAGGACAAAATGAACAACAAAGATAAAAAAATACAGCCCGGTATAAGGGCAGCAGGCAGCGCTAAGAAAGTACCCGTGGGGCTCAGCCAGGAAGACGTGGAGAAGCTCCTGGCAAGGGACGCGGCAAACGCTGTGGCCGAGATGGAGGAGCAGGCAGACGAGCTTGCGGCAAGCAAGGTCTTCGAGGACGACCCAAGTCGGAGGCCAAGCGGTCTTAGGAACAAA
>JAZQIH010000076.1:0-2226 GCA_045541015.1 Anaerovoracaceae bacterium
CGGGGACGGTACTTTGGTGCCAAAAAATAATTATCATAGGGGACGGTTCTCTATGCTGTTTTCAGCAAGGGGGACGGTCCTCTTTTGTTGCGTTGAAGTAGCCGGTGTGGGGCTAGGCCTTTAAAAGCCCGCTGAGCACTGGTAAAGCACAGCTTGCTGCCTGCGAATGGTGACATGTATTATTGTTTGTACTGCGCCGCTGGTGGGGCCTCTCATGCGTTTTCGAAGCGCTTGCGAAGCGGTAGAAAAGACTTTCCGAATGGACTTTCACAGCGAGCGCGGATGCGGTACGCAGCGAGCTGATGAAAGTCCCGGAAAGGCTTGGCGTGAAGCCGCGCAGCGGGCTGAAGAAAACACATGAGCCCCGGACCCGGCGGCGCTTTAGAAGCAATAATGCGAGGACTTGGAGCCGAAGGCAGAAAACTGTGTTTTAGAAATGTTCAGCGGGCTGCAGAAAACGCCTGAGACTCGGACCCGGCTGAAAACACAATAAAAAAGAGGACCGTCCCCTATGTGTTTTTCAGCATAGAGAACCGTCCCCTCTGTTATTTTGTGAAGTTGGCACCGAAGAACCGTCCTCGGGTGCAATCCCGGGCGTTCCATGCGCATCGGAAGAACCGTCCCCCTGATGCACCTGATGCATCTTGACCTTCAATTTGTAATAATGATATAATATAAACCAGCACAGAAAGGAGTCATACTATGGCACTTATGGAATCAGGCGAGATGTATCTCGAAACTATACTTGTACTTTCAAAGAAACTTCCGCAGGTCAGATCCATAGACATTGCGGACGAGATGAACTACTCCAAGCCCTCTGTCAGCAGGGCCATGGGTATACTCAGAAACGGCGGGTACATAGACGTGGACAGGAACGGCTATATAACCCTTACCCAGCTTGGCAAAGAGCTTGCCGAAAAGATATACGAAAGGCACAACGTGCTTACCTGCGTGCTTAAAATGATAGGCGTTTCCCCGGAAACGGCCAGAGAGGACGCCTGCCGCGTGGAGCACTACATAAGCGATGAGACCTTCCAGGCAATCAAGAAGGCTATAACAAAGTAACTTTGGAATTGGTTCCCAAAAACGGCAGCATAAAGCAAAAGACCCGCAGCCTGCGGGTCTTTTTTTATGCATCGAAAGAACCGTCCCCCTGATGCTATTTCCTTTCGAAGATCTTCACCAGAAGGGTCAGCACCGGAAGGCTTGCAGCTGCAGCGCCGAGAAGAAGCACCACAGCTTTACCGTGCAGCGGGTGCATCTCGAACAGCGGCCCAAGGATAAGGCACGCCAGGACTATGCCAGCTACGCAGGCGGCCACCAACCCTATGCGCATGGCATTCAGCGGCAGGCATATCTTTACCAATATCATGGTGCCTATTACAGCCATCAGAACGGCGCAGACCGTTGATATTTCCTTAGGATCCAGGCCCATGCCCCGCCCGATAAGAGAGACCGCTATGATAGCCAGCGCGTCTGTTATACCGGCCGGCAGGGCCTTAGCCAGCACGTTTTTCATGAAGTCCCCTTTTATGCGCTCCTTGCACGGCGCCAGGGCCAGGAAGAAGCCTGGTATGCCTATAGTGAAAGCCGCGACCAATGTCACCTGCGTGGGCACCAGCGGGTAGCGCATCGCAAACACCAGGGCAAACAGCGCTGCAATAAGGGAGAATATGTTCTTTACCAGGAAGAGGCTTGCGGAGCGCTGTATGTTGTTTACCACGCGGCGCCCTTCCAGCACGGCGTGAGGCATTGCCGCAAAATCCGAATCCAGAAGCACCATCTTGGAAACATGCACCGCTGCCCCTGCGCCCGAAGCCATTGCAACAGAGCAGTCCGCCGCTTTCAGCGCCAGGACGTCGTTTACGCCGTCCCCGGTCATGCCTACGGTGTGGCCAGCTGCCTGCAGAGCCTCCACAAGTATCTTTTTCTGATCCGGCACCACGCGTCCAAAGACCGTGTACTTTTCCGCGGCTGCGCGCACTTCTTCCTCTGTTTTGAGGGTCTGGGCGTCCACGCAGTTTTCCGCGCCTTCTATGCCGGCCTGCATGGCCACGCGGGATACCGTAAGCGGGTTGTCTCCGGAGATAACTTTTATCTGCACGCCCTGGTCCTTGAAGTAGCCGAAGACCTCCGGGGCGTTGTCTCTGATGTGGTTTTCCAGTAGTATGAGTGCCAGCGGCTGCCTGTGCTGTTTTTCCTGAAGGACGGCCTGCCCGCCCTGCT
>JAZQIH010000077.1:0-8445 GCA_045541015.1 Anaerovoracaceae bacterium
GAGCCAAGGAGTTGGAGAGATATTTTGTCTTCCTAAGACCGCTTGGCCTCCGACTTATGCGAAGCACTGAGTCTCTTCTTCCAGCAGCATCTTGCCCAGGTTTCCGTGTCCGAGGCCTACCTTGCGGCGGTCTGCAACAGAACCGGGGATGCAAAAGCTCTGAAGGCCCTCGCCTATTGCGGCAGCAGCCTCGGAAGCCTTGCGGCAGCCCTTCTTTATAGCAATAGCAGCGCCTACAGTGTAAGCCCACTTTGCGTTCTCAAAGCATATGGGCTGGATCTTTTCTACCATGTGGTAAACGTCCAGGCCTGCGTCCTTGGTGATCTTTTCAGCTTCTTCTATAGAACCTATTCCGTACTCTGCGAGCTTGGCAAGGATCTGTTTTTCTCTTCTTTCGTAAGATTCAAATGTGATCATCTCTGTTTCCTCCTGCCTTACTCTTTGCGCGGGTCTATGAGCTTAGCCGCGTCGTCTATGCGTCCGTACTGGCCGGAAGCCTTCTTAAGAGCTTCTTCCGGGGCATCTCCTGCCTTTATGAAGTCCATCATCTTGCCGAAGTTGAGGTACTTGTAACCGATGATAGCGCCTTCTTCGTCCAGTGCAAGCTGGGTAATGTAGCCTTCTGTAAGATCCAGGTATCTGGGGCCCTTGGAGAGCGTTCCGTAGGTGGTTCCGACCATGGACCTGTTGCCCTTGCCGAGGTCTTCGAGGCCTGCGCCTATCTGAAGTCCGCCCTCGGAGAATGCGCTCTGCGAACGTCCGTAAACGATCTGCAGGAAGAGCTCTCTCATTGCGGTGTTGATAGCATCGCATACGAGGTCTGTGTTGAGAGCTTCGAGTATGGTAAGTCCGGGAAGTATTTCTGCAGCCATAGCAGCGGAATGAGTCATTCCGGAGCAGCCAATGGTCTCTACCAGAGCTTCCTGGATAACGCCGTCCTTAACGTTAAGGGAGAGCTTGCATGCGCCCTGCTGCGGTGCGCACCAGCCGATTCCGTGAGTGTAGCCGGAGATATCCTCTACCTTTTTAGCCTTTACCCACTTTGCTTCTTCGGGTATAGGAGCCGCGCCGTGATGCACGCCTTGGAGCACAGGGCACATTTCCTTTACTTCTGTTGAATAGATCATATGATCGTCCTCCTGTGAACTGTATTTAACAAGTTTATTCGATTTATTGTATCACTTGAGAACCTCAGTTTCAATTGTTTATGCATGTTTGAGGCTTAAAGCTTCTCCTTACTTTTTTCCGTATGAGAGTTATTTCAACAGAAAGGACACATAACGCAGGCATTCCCCTTGTAAAGAAATAAACTGATATCAGCCAAGCAAAAAGACGCTGCCGTAAAAGCAGCGTCTTTATTTGTTTTTATAAGCTTTACCAGTCTTTCACCGATCCGTCGAAGGCGCGCTTTGCAGCGTTGCTTCCGCGCTCGTTGGCCGGGTACAGTTCTGCAGCGTTATCTGCAAGCTCTATACCTATTCCGGGGCCTTCCGGCAGCAGCATGCAGCCGTTCTCGAACTTCAGAGGCTCTTTTACCATGGCGTCTTCTGCACCGTTAAGGCAGAATCCGGGCAGCTCCTGTATGCCGAGGTTTGGTATGCTTGCGCAGATCTGAAGGCATGCAGCGGAAGATACAGGGCCAAGCGGGTTGTGCGGAACTACCAGCACATCGTTAGCCTCCGCAAGTGCGCATATCTTCTTGGAAGTGGTTATACCGCCTACAGCGCACACATCGGGGCGCACGTACTGAGCAGCTTTCCTGGACATCAGTACAGCAAACTCCCTGAGGTCTATGAAGCGCTCTCCTGTTGCTATGGGCACCCCTATCTTAGAGGCAACCTGCGCCATTGTATCCACATTGTCCGGCCCTACAGGGTCCTCGAATATCATTGGGCGGTACTTCTCTACTGCCCTTCCGAAAGCCACAGCCTCGGAAAGCGTCATGCCTCTGTGAGCCTCAAGTATAAGGTCGAAATCCCAGCCCACAGCCTCGCGCACAGCAGCAACCTTGCGGAGCTCTGTTTCTACGCGGTTTGCAAAGAACTCATCTTTTCCGTCCGCAGATTTTACCGGACCGTTTACAAATATCTTTGCTGCAGTAAAGCCCATTTCCTTAAGCTTTACGTACTCAGCTGCAAGGGCATCAAGATCTCCTTCCACAAGCTTCATAGGAGAAGCGTACACGCGCACCTTGTTCCTGGTCTTTCCGCCAAGAAGCTGGTAAACAGGCACTCCAAGGGCTTTGCCTTTTATATCCCAGAGGGCTATATCTATGGCGCTTATAGCGCTCATTATTACAGATCCTCTGAAATACACGCTGCGCAGGAAGTTCTGGTTCAGATCTTCAGCATCGAACGGGTCCCTTCCGATAAGGTACTTGGAGAATTTCATTATGGCAGCAGCCGTAGCATCCAGATAACCCCAGTTACCGCCTTCGCCAAGACCTACTATACCGGCGTCTGTGTATACATGCACGAACAGGTAGTGCTTTGCGTAAGTGAGTTTAACGTCAGTTATCTTCATGGATCAGCCCTCTTTTCTGCAGACATAGACCTTCTGTCCGGTGCAGGTGTAGACAGCGGAAAGCTTCTCGTTAAAGGTCCTTGACTCCTTCTTGGAATCCAGATAGGTGAACTCGCCGTTCTCTATCTTGAAGACTGTCATATCAGCCCTTTCTCCTTCCTTGATCTCAAGAGCCTTGCCCTTTATGCCCTGCAGCCTTACAGGCTCTGCTATGGACTTGTTGAGCAGCCACCACCAGGGCTTTCCGGTAAGACCGCGTATCTTTGTAAGAACTACGCCGTAGCTGTATACCGGGCCGTGGATGTTTCCTGCGTGCAGGTCTGTGGACAGTGTATCCACAAAGAATCCGGACTTCCAGGCAGCCTCAGCTGTATCGTAGCTGTAGGCATTGGTTCCGTGGGAAAGATCCATTATTACGCCGCGCTCCTTTGCGTCCAGAACGCAGGACTTTACCTTTCCGTTATCATCTATTACTGTCATAACAGGGCTGTTTCCCGCAAGAGTATGGCAGAGGACATCGCCCTTCTTAAGGTACGGAAGCAGGTTTTCGATCCCTATAAGGCTTCTGGGAGCGTGGACTGCTATAGGCATATCCAGCTCGTCTCCCAGCTTTCTAAGCCAGTTCATAACGTAGACTGGATCGAAGCAGAACTTTTCGTCTATCCTTGCCTTAAGGCCAAGAAGCTCACTTCTGTACTTTGTAGCAACTTCTATGACGCTTTCCGGAACTATATCTGCTTCGGAGTCGAAGTCTCTTGGGCCATCGGAAGCACCGGTCACACCCTTGTAAGCAATGTTCAGATAGGACATGTACTTAAGGTCCGTGGTGTACTGGAGCCTGTCCCTGTACTTTGCGTAGTTGCTTGGTCCAAGGCAGCCCATGTCTACAGCGTATGTAAC
Organism: Anaerovoracaceae bacterium; assembly: GCA_045541015.1. Classification (GTDB taxonomy): domain Bacteria; phylum Bacillota; class Clostridia; order Peptostreptococcales; family Anaerovoracaceae; genus RUG13409. The sequence goes on from JAZQIH010000077.1 coordinate 3,424, forward strand.
GCCCTGGCGGAGAAGATAGGTCTCCGGATCCATGGCAAGCTTGCCTTCCAGCATCATGAAATGGCAGTGAGAATCCAGCCAGCCGGTGGATACATACATGCCCTCTGCATCGAAGACTTCTGCGTCCGGGGCATCTATGGAAGGAGCTATCTTTGCAACGATACCGTTCTCAACGAGTATGTCCTGTCTGGACTCAGTCCCGTCGAATATGGACAGTATAGTGCCGTTTTTTATAAGATACTTATCAAGCATTTCAGCCTCCTTTAAAGGAAACGTCTATCAGAATGCGGGATATACTATGCTTACGAATGCTACGTAGCAGACGCACAGGATAACTGCGAAAGACCAGCCCATCTTAAACAGGGACTTAACATCGTATCCGCCTGCGCCCATGCACATAGGAACAGCTGCTGTTGCAGAAGGAGTCATGTAAGCGGTAAGAGCTCCGGCGCTGATAAGGATGAGGCATCCTCTGGGGTCTGCGCCAAGTGCGCCGCAGGTGATGAGCGCTATAGGAGCAAATACGTTCATAACGCTCTGGTTCTGCATGAACTGAGTGATAAGGAACGGTACTATGAAGAATACTGCGTGGAGCACTACAGAGTTAGCTGCGCCGCCAACTGCACCGGAGATCAGGGAGCCAATGTATTCGGCAGTTCCGGTAGCTACAAGAGCGGTAGCCATAGTATTTGCACCAACGAACAGCATGCAGATATCAACGGGGATAGCCTTTATAGCTTCGTTCTTGGTGAGTGTTCCGCAGATGACCATAAGCATAACGCCAGCGAATGCTATGAACCAGGTCGGAAGAGCTATGATCTTGGAGATCTGCTTGTTGAAGATGAATCCGAGTATAACAAGGGCGAATATCACAACGCCTGCAACATCGGAGAATCCCTTAAGAGGCTCTGCGTTGCCCTTCTTTGCTTCAAGAGAAGTAATAGGAACTACCGGCTTTTCGATAGTTACCTTGGGAGCAATGAAGAAAGCCCAGAGTATTGTGATGATAACGAACGGCCATCTTCCCTTGAAGAAGTCCATAGCTGTGAATCCCTGAGTGAAACCGTAGGTCTCCATGTAACCAGCGAATACTGCGGACTGGCTGATAGCGCCGCCCAGAGGCAGTATAGCGCAGCAAGCGAGGCAGACTACCATAAGCGGGAACTGGGTCTTGGAGCGGCTGACACCGAATTCATCGGATACAGAGTCCATGATGGGGAATACGATCGCGTAAGCTGCCATGGGGCTTGTGAGCATGCTTGTGAGTACGAGTGCAATAAGAAGTACTCCAAGATAAGCAAGCTTGAAATTGCCTCTTGTGAGCTTTCTGATGCCATGCGTCAGTTTAGCGGGGAAAGAAGTGCGGCCAAGACCAGCGGCAAGGATTATCATGCAGCCGATGGTGACAGTGTTTGCGCTGCCAATACTGCTGAGAATGGTGGTAGCAGGAGTGCAGCCCGTTACAACAAGAAGAGCTGCGGTAGTACCCGCAATTACACCAAGAGGGAACTTTCCGAGAAGGAAGTTCACAAGCATCAGCACGAACAACAGGATACAAATGATCATTTGGGTGTTCATGGTTTACCTCCTGAACGTTATAAAAGAAAAAAACAGAGCGGTATATTTGCCTGTTATCATTATAAAATAAGCACACCTGGCTTGTACAATCACGAAAAAAATGGTACAATAAGCATTGCTTATAGCAGGGGGATTCATCCATGAAGATCGAGGAACTCAAATGGATAGGAGTGCTTTACGAAACTCTTAACATGTCCAAAGCATCCGCCCGTCTGTACGTTACCCAGCCGGCTCTCAGCCAGTGCCTTCAAAGGGCGGAAAAAGAAGTAGGATTCACCATTTTCGAAAGGTCCAACAAGGGCCTTGTACCTACTGAAAAAGGCAAGGTATTCTGCGCCACTGCCCTGCGCATGGTAAACTATTACGAATCCATGCTTATACAGGCAGCCATGAAGGATCACCCGGATCTTCAGAGGATAGCAATAGGCATGGCGCCCTATATAAGCGCCTGCTGCGCTGCAGACCTTATCCGCGAACTTGGATCCCGCTACCCTGATATTACTTTCTCCATAACTGAAGCCCGGACTGCCGAACTTATAGAAGAACTGAAAAACAACAGGATACACATACTTGTAGGCACCTGCCACGATGACCTGATAAATGCAAGCAAAAGTACTATTGGACGGGAACGTACAGGCATCTTCCTGCGCAAAGGAAGCCCTGCTGCAAAGCATGCGTACGAAGAAAACGGCGTGCGCTTCCTGGATCTTAAGTATCTGAAAGATGAGCCGATCGCTATTACAAAAACAGGCCAGGGAACCAGGATACTTATCGAGGGCCTCTTTGCAGAGGCCAATTTCCACCCTCATATAGTAAACCAATCCATGCATATAACTACTCTTTACAGGTATGCGCTGGAAGGCATCGCTACAGGAATTGCGCCAATGATAAAACCCGTAAAAGAGATGGATAAAGCAAACGGGCTTGTTTATTACGTTCCTGAAAAATACAAAAACTCCGTTTCCGAGATATGTTCTTACTCTCCTGAAAGCATAATGCGTCTCCTGCCCGAAGGCATATACGAAGCTATCACAAATGTTGTAAGAAGCAGTCCTCAGTTCGCGGAGTTCATCTGATCTGGTCTTATATCAGCTTCTGCTGTCTGCCCTTCCCATAAAGCCTATCCAAAGATAGCATATTGTCTTTGGCAGCATTAACATGCCTACCCAGCTGGCGGCGGATGCCCAGATCACCACAGGGATGTAGAACGCAAAGGACAGGATAACAGCAAGCCAGAACAGCTTAAAGCTGCGCACTTCCTTAAGATACTTATAAGCCAGAATTATAACAAGCACGCCCAGTATGGTGAACGGGATGTTTCTCAGCACGCCCCAAAGCAGCGGAGAGCTGTTTGTTGTCCATCCGTTCTGCGGGAAAGCGCAGAGCAACACCCTTGCGGCTGTAAGTATGCAGACTGCAGTGTCCATCCCCTTTTCTCTTTTGCGGCCGGTGCGCTTAAAGACAAACAGGTATATGAGCACGTAGAAGGCTGTCATCGTTATTGATGTGATCAGCTTTCCTATGCCGAGCCACGCTGCCAGCTGCAGCCCCGGAGCGTCCAGAGTCTTAGTAAAAAGCCCTACTGCCCTTGGTATAAGGTGGAAGGCATCTCCGCAGCCCAGTATTACGCAGGCCAGGCCGAAAAGCCCGTCTTTTGCCCTCTTTTTATCGTCTTTTAAGATCCCTATGCCTATCCCTACTATAAGTACCAGATAGATAACATAGAAACCGGATTCCATATATGCTCTCATAATGTTTCCTCTTTCTTAAGCTGATACAGCGGCTGGTTGTACCTCTCCTTTTTAGGCGCGCGCCTGAAGAACCTTATCATAAGGAACAGCAGCACAAGGTCCAGCAGAGCCAGGCTTACAGCAACGATCGCAAGATCATCGTTTACAGCCAGCAGCTCGTCCGAAAGCCCGAAATCATAAAGTCCGTGGAAGAACAAAGGCATAACAAAACCGATAAAGCCGTAGATCTTCTTTCCTGTATAGCGCATTTTTCCGTAGAACCAGCCCATTATAAACGCGTAGCCCACATGCCCCATGGTGATACCGCGCACAAGCATTATCATTGGACTAGCCCCTATGGCGTAAGGGATATCCTCTATAAGCCCGAAACCAGTGCCTATTATGACCATAAAAGCTGTAATATCCGCCCAGGTCCATTCGCCCGGGTATTTCTTCAGCAGGTCCTTGTAAGCAAGGAACTTTACCAGCTCTTCCACAAAGGCTAGCACAAAAAACTTGTATATGAACTGGTAAACAAGGACAGGCATATCAGGAAAGACAAACTTCCTGATAATATTCAGCGTAATGTACAAAACGCCTGATCCGCCTATTATCGGAAGAACGCAAAAGAAGCCCCTGTATAAGGCGCCCTTGCAGGTGTTCCTGTAATTAAGATCTTCCTTTTTCCTGCCGGACAGCCATTTTACTATAAGCACCGAAGGAACAAGGCTTATCACAAAAGATAAGATCAATACTGCCATATTAACTCGACTGTAATTTATAATAATTTATGCTTATTTGTTTCTCTTTCCGCTGTTGTTGGTGCCTCTTACCTCTTCGTGGTAGAAGTAGTCCACTATTGTGGGGTGTCCCTGCGGAACGCGTTCGTATGGCGTTTCGTTGTCCACGAACCTGCAGCCGTATTTCCTTGCTATCTCTTCAGATTTCTTTTCCAGATCCTTAAAATAGCTGCGGTCTTTTTTATTGTATATCTGTTCGTATAAAGGCAGAAGATCCGGATGCTTTTCTGCTATATAGTCCATGATAGTCTTCTTAAAGCCCCCGCGCAAGTTCAGATTCTCCAGCCAGATAAGGTCGCACTGGTCCTTGACGCGGTCTATTATAGCCTCAATATCAGTAAGCCCCGGAAATACCGGAGATATGAAGCAGACTGTCCTTATGCCCTCATCGTAGACCCGCTTCATTGCAGCAAGCCTTCTTTCTATGCTCACGGCGGCATCCATATCGTCCTTGAAAGACTCATCCAGAGTATTTACGGACCAGGATACCGTAAGCTTGCCGTTTTTATTGATCTCTTTGAGCAGGTCCATATCCCTAAGGACCAGATCCGACTTTGTGCATATCAGAAGGTCTGCGCCGCTGTCCTTAAGCTCCTCCAGCACCTGCCTGGTCCTTCCGTAGGTCTCCTCCAAAGGGTTGTAACCGTCTGTAACAGTGCCGATATTTACGCTCTGCCCCGCATACTTCTTCGGATCCTTGATCTTAGGCCACTCCTTGACATCCATGAAGCTTCCCCACTCCTCCGTATGGCCTGTGAACCTCTTCATAAAAGAGGCGTAGCAGTACTTGCAGGCATGAGGGCAGCCCACGTAAGGATTAACGCAGTAACCGCCAAGCGGGCTGTTGGACTTTGTCATTATGGAAGCGGTCTTAACGCTTCCTGTCTTTGTAACGTTAGTTTGCATAGCTATAC
>JAZQIH010000078.1:0-2529 GCA_045541015.1 Anaerovoracaceae bacterium
AGGCATGTTGTCCGCATAGGCTATAAGGGTGAGCCCTTCTGTGTTTGCCTTGCTGTCTGCGGCAGCCTTTATCTTTTCGTAATAACGCTTGCCTGTCACAAAATATAATTTTATACCGCTCCCGGCCATTTCGTCAACCAGTCCGAGAGTCTCTCTGTTGAGCACTTCTGCGCCAAGGCTTCCGCCAAAGACCAGGACCATCTTGTCTTCCGGCGAAAGTCCAAGGGCTTTGCGGCACTCTTCCCTGTCCAGAGCAGTAAAGCTGCTTCTTATGGGATTGCCTGTAAGCGTAACTCTTTCCGGATGGCGGAATGCTTTTTCGGTGCCTTCAAAGCTTATGAAGACCTTGTCCGCGTTGCCGGAAAGGTACTTGTTTGCAACGCCGGGAACTGCGTTCTGTTCGTGGATGCAGCACTTGATGCCGAGCCTGTGAGCCTGGCTGATCACAGAGCCTGTAACGTAGCCGCCGGTGCCTATAACAACGTCCGGCTTGAACTCCTTGAGTATGCGCTTTACCTCGTGGCTACCCTCGAAGTAAGTTACGACAGTCTCTATATTTTTGTGCAGGTTCTTTCTGTCTATGCCCTTGGCATCTATGCCGACTATCTTGTAGCCGGCCTTGGGAACAAGATCATTCTCCATGCCAAGCTTGGTGCCTATGAACAGGATCTCCGCATCCGGATGATGCTCTTTTATTTTATCCGCGATGGCTATTGCCGGGTAGATGTGGCCGCCGGTTCCGCCGCAGCTGAGTACTACTTTCATCAAACGTCCCTCTCTTCAGCTTGTTTTGATATATTGTACAGCATCCCCAGCTCCGCCATGAACAGCACTGTTGCTGTTCCGCCGAGGCTTATGAGCGGAAGCACTACGCCTGTGGGCGGGAAGGATGCAGTTACTACTGCTATGTTGAGTATTACCTGCAGCGCAATGTGCAGTGTTATACCGCCCGCCAGCATAGTGCCGAACAGGTCCTTTGCGTTTATAGATACCAGGCATCCTCTCCAGATTAGGAAGAGGTAGACTGCCATCAGGGCCATAACGCCTACGAAGCCGAGCTCTTCTCCTATTATCGGGAGTATGAAATCGCTCATGGCTTCCGGCAGGTACAGGGCTTTTTGCATGCTCTTGCCAAGGCCTACTCCGAAAACTCCGCCGCTGCCGAACGCCAGGAGGCCCTGGGATACCTGGTATCCGCTGCCCAGAGCGTCTTCGAAAGGATCGGTAAAGTTCAGGACTCGCCTCATCCAGTAGCCGCCCTTTATGATTATAAGGCCTGCAAAGCCGGCTGCGCCAAGGCCTACGCCTCCAAGCACCCAGCCCCACCTGATGCCTGCCATCATCATCATTCCCAAAGAGAGCAGAACAACTATGCCTGCGGTGGAAAGGTTAGGCTGCTTGTAGATCAGGAAGAAGGCTGCCAGAGCTATGCCGACTACTATTACGTGGCCCTTCCAGAACTTCCTTGCCCTGGCGGGATCGTTTGCGTAGAACCAGGCAATGAACAATATCATTGCTACTTTGGTTATCTCTCCGGGCATGAAGGTTATGGAATCGCTGCCAGGGATCAGCCTTATCCATCTTGTTGCATTGTTTATGGTTACTGCAATTCCAAGGGATTTTGGCGTGAATATCAGCAGCAGCGTTATGAACGCCACCACTATAGCCGGCACGGCAAACCTGCCCCAGAAGTGGTAATCCACCATGGAGAAGAACAGGAAGACCACCCAGCCTATAGCCATCCACATAAGGTTGTTCTTCAGGTAGTTCTGGGGATCTCCGGTCTTGCTGAGCGCGGTGTAATAGCTGGCCGAATAGACCATGATTATACCAAAAACGCTGAGCACCAGAGTTGATACCAGGACGCCGAAATCGCCTTCCTTGTACCTGCTTTTTAATTTTAGCTTTTTTGTCTTCCTAGCCAAGGCTGCTGTCCTTTTCTACAATGCTTTAACGTACTCTTTGAACATTTCTCCGCGCTGCTCGTAGCTCTTGAACATGTCCCAGCTTGCGCAGGCCGGGGAAAGCAGCACGGTATCTCCGGGGCTTGCCAGAGCAGCCGCGCTTGCTACGCAGGCTTCCAGGCTCGGGCATTTTACTATGTGGTCGTCCGCAAAACCGCATTTAAGAGCGGTCTGCTTGAACCTTTCGGCGGTAACGCCCAGGAGCACAAGGTATTTTACCTTGCCGTCGAACTTGTTGATAAGTTCAGTGAAGTCCGACTTCTTTTCGTAGCCGCCCGCGATGAGTATTATCGGGGCTGCTGTGGCCTCTATGGCCTTTATAGTTGAATCCGGGTTGGTTCCCTTGGAATCGTTTACGTATCTGACGCCCTTGAAGGTGCGGACGTACTCTATGCGGTGCTCAACGCCCTTGAAGCTCCTGAGGACTTTGCTTACCGCGCCGGCCCTCGCACCCGCAAAAATAGCTATTGCAGCAGCTGCCAGAGCGTTCTCCAGGTTATGCTTTCCAGGGATCTGCAGGTCTTCTGCGCGGCAGAGCTTCTTGTCCTTGCCGTTCTTTCTGACG
>JAZQIH010000079.1:0-8636 GCA_045541015.1 Anaerovoracaceae bacterium
CTCCTGGTGCGCTGCCTCCCGGGCCGCCGCCTGAGGGCATGTCCGGCGGAGCAGAGGGTCTGCTGTCTGTGTTTGTTGCGGTCTGAGTATCGCTGTTCGTTGTTGCTGTATTTGATGTTCCGCAGGCCGCCAGTGAGAAAACCAGCACTGCAGCCATCAGGATGTATAGTAATTTTTTCATGATCTTTCTCCTTTGACTTACTGTAACGATAAGTTTGGTGTAATGATAAGCGTGCATTATAAAGCATTGTTGTGCGCTGTGTGTGTTTTCTGTAAAGCCGCGCTTGTGTTTTAGTGAACTTGCGCTGCTTGCGGAGCAGGCGGGCAAGTGTTATAATCCCTTGTACATTACTGAAAAAAGGGGACCGGGCTAGGGCCCGGGCGTGGTATTGAATTGTTATTTAATGTATTAGGGGATATGTTTGGCTCTCCGGTATTATCCTATATCGATCCGGGCACCGGCAGCATGCTGTTTACGGTGCTTCTTAGCGTTATAGGAGCAGGGGCATATTCGGCAAGAGCGCTTTTCAACAAGATAAGGTCCGGGGGCGGGATACGCAAAAGCGCTGCCAAGGACCGCATACCGCTTGTTATTTTCTCGGACAATAAAAGGTACTGGAACGTTTTTGAACCCATATGCAAGGAGCTTGGAAAGCGGGGCAGGAAGGTGGTCTATATAACCGCCTCCCAGGACGACCCCGCGTTTTCCTGCGGCGTGGACAACGTAACGGCGGAGTATCCCGGGGAGGGCAGCAAGCTCTTCTCCAGGCTCAACAACCTTAACGCGTCCGTGGTGCTCTCCACCACGCCGGGGCTGGATGTCTACCAGTGGAAGCGCTCCCCGTACGTGGGCTGCTACGTGCACATTCCGCACGCGGCAAGCGAGCTTATACTCTACCGCATGTTCGGCCTGGACTACTACGATGCAGTAATGCTGTCCGGAGAGTACCAGGAAAGGGATCTCCGGGAGCTGGAAAAGCTCAGAAAGCAGCCGCCCAAGGAGTTTTGCTACGTTGGCATACCCTACATGGACGAAATGGCTGCAAGGCAGGCTGCAGCAGGCCCGGCTCCGGCTCACGAACGCACCGTTCTCCTTGCTCCGTCCTGGGGAAAGAGCGCCATTTTCAGCGTCTACGGGGGCAGCATAATAGACGAGCTCTTAAAGACCGGCTACCATGTTATAGTGCGCCCGCATCCGCAGTCCTTTACCTCGGAAAAAGAGCTTATAGAAAAGGTAATGGCAGAGCATCCGGCTTCGGACCGCCTGGAATGGAACCGCGATGTGGACAATTTTGACGTTCTGCGCCGCAGCGATATCCTGATCTCCGACTTCTCCGGAGTAATATTCGATTTTACACTCATTTACGATAAACCAGTTATCTACACGGATCCCAGGATAGATCTTGCTCCTTACGATGCCTGGTGGCTTGGCCAGCGGGAGCTTTGGACCCACACTGCGCTTCCGCGCCTTGGAAAGCGCCTGGACGAAAGCAACATGAAGGACATAAAGGCCGTTATAGACGAGTGCCTTTCCGATCCGAAGTACGCAGAAGGCCGCAGGCAGGTAAAGGCCGAGACCTGGGTCCACCCCGGGGAGGGTGCCGTGCGCGCGGCGGATTTCATTGAGGCTAAAATAGCCCAGGCAGAAGGAAAGGAGGGCGCAAAATGACTTTTGGCGGCATTTTGGACGCAATACTTATAAGCCCTCTTAAGCTGGTGTTCGAGATAATATTCCAGACAGCCTACGAGCTTATCCAGGACCCGGGCATATCAATAATATTCCTGAGCCTTGCCATAAACCTTCTGGTGCTGCCGCTCTACAAAAGGGCGGACCACATGCAGGAGCTTGCAAGGGATACCGAAGCCGCTCTGGCACCGGGGATAAAGCACATCAAAAAGACATTCTCCGGCAACGAGCGCTTTATGATGCTCCAGACCTACTACAGGCAGAACGATTACTCGCCGCTCAACGCGCTTAAGGGCTCTACATCGCTGCTTCTGGAGATACCGTTCTTTATGGCTGCGTACCAGTTCCTGTCCAGGCTGGACATACTGCAGGGCGCAAGCCTTGGGCCTATAAAGGACCTTGGCGCTCCGGACGGCATGCTTGTTATAGGCGGCCTTGCCATAAACCTGCTGCCTGTTCTGATGACGCTGATCAATTTCGTGTCCAGCGCCATCTACCTTAAGGGTTTCCCATTAAAGACTAAGGTGCAGCTGTACGCGCTGGCCATCTTCTTCCTGGTGTTCCTGTACGATTCGCCCTCCGGGCTGGTCTTCTACTGGACGCTCAACAATGTGTTCTCCCTGGGCAAGAACATCGTTTACAAGATAGTCAGGGCTGTTAGGGCCAGGAACACTGCCGGAGCAAAAGCGGAACAGATCCAGGCAAAGACCGGCAAAAAGCGCAGGGCTGCAGCGGTTGCAGAGCCGGACAGGCGCATCTTCATAGCGGCAGCGGTCTTCCTTACGGTATTTACAGGGCTACTGATCCCGTCCACCTACATCGCGTCCTCCCCGCAGGAGTTCATACCCGCAGGAACGGATTTCAGCCCCATCTGGTACATAGTCCGCACGTTCTGCCTTGCGGCTGGGCTGTTTCTGCTCTGGTTCAGCGTGTTCTACTGGCTGGCAAGCCCGCGCGGAAAGCGCATATTCGAGCGCATAATGTGGGTGCTCAGCGGCATAGCCGTGGCAGATTACATGTTCTTCGGCACCAAGCTCGGCATACTGTCTTCGGCCCTTAAGTACGAGGGCGGCATGGTGTTTTCCCGCTACGACAGGATACTGAATCCAATAGTTCTGATAGTTCTTGGCGTTGTAATGGTGCTTGCGGCAATAAAGCTGCCTAAGCTGCCAAGGCCTGTCCTTACTGTAGCGGCTGCTGCAATGGTGGTGATGTCCGGCATCAATATAGTTAATATCGGGCGCTCTGTTTCCGGAGCTGTGCCGGCGGGGAATGTGAAAGGACCGCACTTTGAGCTCAGCAAAGAGGGCCGCAACGTTGTGGTGCTCTTCCTGGACCGCGCCATGGGCGAATACATGCCTTACCTGCTTGCGGAAAGGCCGGACCTTGCCAGGACCTACGACGGCTTCACCTTCTACAGGAACACTATCTCCTTCGGCGGCCATACCAATATGGGTGCGCCTGCGCTTATGGGCGGCTACGAGTACACCCCTGTTGAGCTGAACAAGAGGGACACGGAACTTCTCAGGGACAAGCACAACGAGGCCCTTAAGGTAATGCCTGTAATGTTCCTTAAGAACGGCTTCAATGTTACCGTCTGCGATGCTCCGTACGCAAACTACGAGTGGATACCGGACATGTCCATCTACGATGAATGGCCGGAGATAAACACCTACATAACCAAGGGCTATTTCGGAGATGTGTCCAGCAAGGAACAGGTAATAGAGCGGAACTTCAGGAATTTCTTCTGCTTCTCTGTTATGAAGATACTGCCTTTGGAGCTGCAGCCTCTGCTTTACGACGGAGGGCACTACATGGCGGCAGGCTCTGCGGGCTACGGAGTGTTCCAGATGACTTTCGGCAAGTCCAACGCCCGCGGCATGAGCGAGGCCTTTATGGGATCCTACGCTGTGCTGGACAATCTGGACACCATGAGCTCCGTAAAGAGCGGAAAAGAGAACAATTTTGTCTTCCTTTACAACGATACGCCGCACGAGCCCATGCTTCTGCAGGAACCGGAGTACAAGCCGGCCCTGAGCGTAGATAACGAGGAATTCGACCGCAAACACGCAGAAAGATTCACTGTTGACGGAAGCACTATTAGGGTAAACTCTGCGGAACAGATGATGCATTACCAGACAAACATGTCTGTTCTGCTGAAAATAGGCGAATGGCTGGATTACCTGAGGGCAAACGGGGTCTACGACAACACTAGGATAATAATCGTATCCGACCACGGCTACTACCTGCACCAGGATGCAGATCTGCAGGTGTTCAGGAAGGGCCGCACCATAGACATAAGCAACTACTATCCGCTGTTTATGGTAAAGGATTTCGGCAGCACCGGCTTTAAGGTGTCGGACGAGTTCATGACCAACGCGGATACTCCTGTGCTGGCGGCTGATGGTCTGATAAAAGCCCCGGTAAATCCCTTTACCGGAAAGCCCCTGGACAGCTCCGAAAAGACTGCCCACGATCAGTTCGTTATAACCTCCCAGGACTGGGGCGTGGATACCAACAACGGAAACTGCTTTAAGCCTTCATCCTGGGCCGTGCTGACAAAGGACCTCCGGGACATGAAGGACTGGGAGTTCATAGACGACAAGATAGTGCTCAAAGAGCATAAAATGCCATAAAAAAGATCCCGGAACGACCGGGATCTTTTGATCTTTTGTGTTTTACAGGTTCTTGGCCAGGAAGCTGAAGATCTCTTCGTAGACCTCGTCTGAGTAGAATTCTATGCCGTGGCCGGCGCCGATCACCTTTACAAGCTCTGCATGTTTGCCGCCTGCCCTTAAGGCTTCGTACATGCGCACGCTCTGATCGAAGGGCACCATGCCGTCTTCATCCCCGTGGATGATAAGTACCGGCGCGCAGAATCTGTCCTTGCGTACGTAGTACACAGGGCTTGCGATCTCGGCAGTTTTGGTGTCCTTTTCCAGGTCCACGCCGCCCATCAGCAGGCCTTCTGCGCTTTCTGCGGCAGGCACATCCCTGTAGAACGGAGCTCTGGGCGTTGCGTTAAGGAAGGCAAGGTCCGAAGGCCCGTAGAGATCCACGCAGCAGCGCACGGAATCGCTTTCTGCGGGGTAGAGGCCGTCGTTATACTCCGGCAGGCCTTCCGTAAGGGCTGTCATAAGCGCAAGGTGGCCGCCTGAGGAGTTGCCCATTATTGCCACGCGTGTCTTGTCTATGCCGTAAAGATCCGCATTGGCGCGCATGTAGCGTATGGCGGTCTTAACGTCTATCAGCTGGGCAGGCCAGGTATCGGCGGGTATCTCCCTGTATTCCACGCAGGCAACAGCGTAGCCCTTGTGCACGTAGCGGGACATTTTCACAAGAGCTTTGTAAAGGTCCTGTTTCATCCAGGCAGAGCCCTGCACAAAAACTATAAGCGGATACATGGGGTTGGGAAGGTCCTCAGAAGGAGGCAGGGGGCCGCCGGAAAGCCTCAGTACCTGGCGCTCGTTGAGCTTTGGCGTATAGGCTGGGAGCATTATCTGCAGGTGCAGATCCCGGCCGCCTCTTGTGCAGTAGACTTCGTCCACTATGCAGCCGGACGCCTCCGCTTTGGGGCTTCCGCATACAGTGCGCATGCCTTCCGGAGCTGCTTTGCTTGCTATTACATACGAGGGATCGTTTTTATTCATGGTTCCTCCTTGCTGAACAGTTGAAAATACTTGTATTATTATACTATATAATGCTATAATATCATTAATTAAAGCTTTTAACAAAATAGTCTTTGTTAGGTCACTCAAAATGAAAGAACACGTATTCGACCGCTTAAAGGATATGGAGATCCGGGCCGCAAAAGGCGAGAACAAATTCACCATGTCCCGCGGCAGCTTCAAGTACAAAAAGGCCCTTAAGGAAAAGGTCCAGCTCAAGAAGATATCCTACGACGATATCCCCGGCGGCTTCAGGATGGAATTTATGGATCCGCACTACGTGCTGCGCCTGGCTGTTACGGTGCTTAAGGACGAGACCGGACTCATAACCGTAAGCTTTGATGATTCCGGCAGCAACGGCGGCTATAACCGCTTCTGGCTGCAGTTCGAAAACCCGCTTGGAGAGCAGATCTACGGCTGCGGCGAGACCTATTCCAAATTCGATCTCAAAGGGGAAGTGGTCCGCATATTCGTGGCGGAGCACCAGAACGCAAACAGGATAGGCAGAAAGCTCATAAAACAGACCATTTTCGGCAAAGCGGCAGCAAAGCCCGCGGCTTTCAGCAAGTACGAATCTTACTACGCACAGCCTACCTACGTTTCCAGCAAGAAGTACTTTATGCATGCTGATACCGATCAGTACGCAGAGTTCAGCTTCTTTACCCCGGGGCTTACAGAGCTGTACTTCCAGGGCCTGCCCACGCTTTACTTCTACGAGGGCAAGAACTTCCCGAAGATATCCGAAAAGCTCAGCTCCATGCTTGGACGGCAGAGGGAGCTTCCGGACTGGGTCTACGACGGCGCCATACTTGCAGTGCAGCAGGGCCCGGACGTTATAAACGAAAAGATCAGCAAGGCCAGGGAAGCCGGCGCCAAGGTCTGCGGTATCTGGTCCCAGGACTGGTGCGGCTGCAGGCGCACAGGCTTCGGCTACCAGGTAATGTGGAACTGGGAGCAGGACAGGGATCTCTACCCGGATCTTGAGGCTCACATAAAGAAGTGGAAGGAGCAGGGCATAAGGTTCCTTGGCTACATAAACCCCTTTATGGCTCTGGAAAAAGACCTCTACAAGGAGGCCTCCGCAAAGGGCTACTGCGTAAAGGACAAGGACGGCAAGGACTACCTGGTAACTATCACCACCTTCCCGGCGGCAATGATAGACTTCACCAACCCCGAGGCCTACGAATGGTACAAGGGCGTCATAAAGAAAAACATGATAGGCATTGGCATGGGCGGCTGGATGGCCGATTTCGGCGAATACCTGCCAATGGACTGCGTGCTTTACAACGGAGAGAGCCCGGAGCTGTGGCACAACAGATGGCCAGCTATCTGGGCTAAGCTCAACAGGGAGGCCGTGGAGGAATGCGGCGTTTCGGACGATGTGTTCTTCTTTACCAGGGCCGGCCACACAGGCACCATAAAGGAATCCGCCATGATGTGGACAGGAGACCAGCACGTGGACTGGTCCGTGGACGACGGCATGCCTTCGGTAATACCGGCAACTCTGTCCCTTGCAATGAGCGGCTACGGCCTTACGCATTCGGACATAGGCGGCTACACCACCTTCCAGAAGATGAGGCGCAGCAAGGAGCTGCTTATGCGCTGGGAGGAGATGAATGCTTTCTCGCCCCTTATGAGGAGCCACGAAGGCAATCAGCCGGTAAACAACGTCCAGTTTGCAGACGACGCGGAGCTTCTTGCCCAGCTTGCAAGGACCACAAAGATGCACGCGGCGCTGAAGCCCTACCTTAAAAAGTGCGTGGCGGAGAACGCGGAGCGCGGCATTCCGGTAATGAGGCCGGTCTTCTACCACTACGACGAGCCTGAAGCCTATAAGGAATCCACCGAGTACCTACTCGGAAGGGATATTCTGGTGGCCCCGGTGCTCAAAGAAGGCGCGGTATCAAGAACAGTTTATCTGCCCAAGGACAACTGGGTGAATATATTTACAGGACAGCAGTATTACGGCGGAACCGTAGAGGTTAAGGCCCCGATAGGCCAGCCGCCCGTATTCGTAAGAAAAGACAGCCCAGGCTATAAAGAGATCTTAGCAATAGCCGAGGATATTGATAAATAAGGAGGAGTAAAAAATGAAATACTTTTTAGACAGCGCAAAGCTTGATGAGATCAAGGAAGCTTACAGCACATTCGGCATCGACGGTGTTACCACCAACCCCAAGCACATTATGAATTCCGGCAAGCCTTTCCTTAAGGCTATCCAGGACATAGCAGACTGGGTCAGGGAAGAGGGCCTGGAAGGCAAGGACAAGTTCCCTGTATCCGTTGAGATCAATCCGCATCTGGACGACAAGGACGAGATGGTAGCAGCAGCAAGGAAGATCTCCGCTATCTCTGAGAACTTCGTTATCAAGATCCCCAGCACCGAGGCAGGCATTGCAGCAGCAAGGCAGCTGGAGAAGGAAGGCATCAGGACCAATGTTACTCTGGTGTTCTCCGCAGCTCAGGCACTGCTTCCCGCAAAGAACGGAAGCCTCTTCGTTTCTCCGTTCATCGGCTGGAAGGAAGCCAACGGCGAGGACTGCAGGCAGTACATCCAGGACATAGTCACCATATACAAGAACTACGGCTTCTACGGCAAGACCCAGATCATCTGCGCTGCTGTAAGGACTCCGAAGCAGTTCGTGGACTGCGCAGTTGCAGGTGCGGACATCGTTACCGCAGGTCTTGCAGTTTACAAGGATTCCATAAAGCACCCCTACACCAGGCAGGGCATGGAGACCTTCCAGGACGCATGGGATCACACTGCTAAGGAATAGTCGGAGGCGCAAGGTGAAGATAGGATTTGTAGGACTCGGCATCATGGGCGAATCCATGTGCGAGAACATAATCAAAAAGCATAACGATAAAGTCTATGTGTTCGATTTCGTAAAGGAAAAGGTCGAAAAGCTCGCGGCTCTTGGCGGAGTGGCCTGCGCAAGCTCTCTGGAAGTTGCGCAAAGCGCAGACGTTTTCATCAGCATGGTGCCCAGATCTGAGCATTCCAGGGCAGTATACACAGAGATACTCCCGGCTCTTAAAGAAGGCAAGCTCTGCATAGACATGAGCACCATAGATCCCAGCGTTTCCGTTGAGATCTCCGAAATGGTAAAGAAGACCGGAGCGGAGTTCATAGACGCACCTGTAGTAAAGAGCAAGCCCGCTGCAATAGCAGGAAAGCTTGGCATCTACGTCGGCGGATCCGAGGTTGCTTACGAAGCCGCAAAGCCCATACTTTCCTACATGGGAGAGAACATCATACGCATGGGAGACAACGGCAAGGG
>JAZQIH010000080.1:0-9657 GCA_045541015.1 Anaerovoracaceae bacterium
GTGAAAGAGAACCGTCCCCTATAACGTCCCCTGTATCCTTATTTCCTGAGTGCGCGGACTATCGCCACAACTACGCCGTAGCAGACGCCGGCTATCGGCCAGACTATCCAGGTGCGGTGCCACTCCATGGTCAGGAAGCTCCAGGCCAGGTAGCCCGCGACAGCAAGTCCCCAGTAGATAGAGCTGAGCGTTGCGTTTCTGCGGCTCTCGGACTTTTCCCTGCGGCTGTAGTCGCCCTCCTCCAAAAGCACCTGGAATCCGCCCCAGACGATGCAGCTCCGCACTATCAGCAGGACGCCTATCGCAACAGCCAGCAGCAGTGCGCCGGTAGCAAGCACTTCGGCCACGATATTACCCTCGGCAAAGAGCTCAGTAAGGAAGATGGGGATGGCCGCCACCACGCAGAGCACGATCCCGGTGGTCAGCTGCACAGCGTAGGTCCGCTTGTAGCGCTCGCGGCGGTCGCTCACCATGCCGGACACGCCGTAGGCGGTCTCGAGGGCCTCTTTCTCCAGGTACTCAAAGCGGCTGCCGCGAAGGCCAGTGGTTATGAAGAGCGCCACCGCTGTGCCTATAAGAAGGAACATCACCAGGAGCCCCAGGCCGCCTGCCTGGTTTTCGGTGAGTCTGATGCGGCCGGTCTGCGCAAGGCCTTCGAGCACTATCATTAGTATGGGCGAGATGATGCAGAGGAACACGCCCAGGGCCACGCGGCGTGCGGAGAGGTCCCTGTGCTCCAGGTAGCTGTTGGCCTCTTCCATCGTTACCATGCGCGCGGCGTCTTCGTCCGGGGTGAAGCTGTCCGGCTGGCTGGCCAGGTCCAGCTCGTCCTTCAGGAGCATGTCCGTGCTGACCCCAAAGATCTGGGACATTGCGATTATGCGGTTCATATCGGGGACGGACTGGGCGCCTTCCCACTTGGAGATGGACTGGCGGCTGACGTTCAGCTTTTCGGCCAGCTCCTCCTGCGACCATCCGTTCTTTTTCCTGAGTTCGATTATCTTGTCTGCAAGTATCATTGTTGTTCTCCTTTGCCTGCTTTGGTTGGGGCGTTTGCCTGTTGCCTGGCGGCTCTTGTCTGATTGTTTGGCCGGCCCGGCGGCCGTCCTGGCCGCGCCGTTTGTTTACGGCTCTATGATAGCGTTTTCCGGGGTGGCAGACCATAAAGCAGGCTGTAAACCTTCGCAACCGGCAGTTGCAAATGCCCTGAAAAGCAGGTTGCACCAATGATTATAGCACGATTTGCTAAATGGTGGCGTATTTCATATAAATAGCGTATAATATACAAATAGCATTAAGGCGGGTTTTAAAAACGCTGGCAGCAAACAGGAGAAACAATGGAACACAAGGATTTTGAATTCGAGGTGCCGGAAGGGTACCGGCAGGTATATCACATAGATGCGGCGGACAAGAAGACAGGCATCAAGCTGACGCTCGGCGCCCTGGCGATACTGATCGCGGTCGTGGTGGTGCTGATCGCCTTCGCGGACTTTAAAAAACTGGACTTTGACCGGCTGATCGAGTACGACCTGGCCTTTATCGGCATCGCGCTGGTCTACATCGTGGTGCATGAGCTGACCCACGGGGCGGTCTACAAGGCGCTGACCCACCAGAAGCTGCGCTTTGGGATCACGTGGAGCGCGGCGTTTTGCGGCGTGCCGGACATCTACACCTACAGGCGCACTGCGCTGCTGTCGCTGGTGGCGCCGCTGACAGTCTGGACCATAGTGCTGCTGCCGCTGACCATCTGGCTGCGCGGCGTGGACATGGGCTGGTACATCACGATAGGCCTGATATTTGCGATCCACATTTCGGGCTGCGTGGGCGATATCTACGTTACCTGGCTGTTCCTGACAAAATATAAGGACCCGCGCTTGCTGATGCGTGACACAGGCCCCGAACAGTGGATGTACGCCCCGGAATAGGCATCAGGGGGACGGTTCTTCCGATGCGGAAGAAACGCCCGGAGGCGTAGTTTATTCGAAGAAATCGCCGTGGATGGCGGTGCGGCCGGGTTCAAGGACCAGGAACTGGGCGTCCCAGCGGCCGGAAACGAGCTTTTCGAGAATGAGGTTGGAACCTTGCGCGTAACCGAGGTCGGCGTTGATAACGTCGGCCTCTTTTTGTGCGGCCTCCACGTAGGGGACCTCGTAGCAGGGGTTGAGGCCGGTGTCTATGATGTCCATGGCGTGGTAGCCCGTGAACCAGTAGCGGAAGAGGTCCGCCTGGCTCATGCCGCGGTAGCTGGGGTCCGCGGTGCCGCCGTCGCGGATCAGGTGGAGCGCGGAAAAGTCCTTGGGGTCGGACTCGTAGAGGTAGAGGTGGCCCAGCTCCTTGCGGTTGGGCTGGTAGGTGTCGTCCGTGGTGAGCAGCAGGCTGATGCAGTCGTCCACGCGGGGGACGACCACGCGGCAGGGGAAGGACACGTGGTCCCAGGTGCCGCCGCAAAAGCCCATGGCTACGAGTATGGTGGTGTCGGCGGGGTCTGGTGCGTCCGGGCCGCTGAAGAGCTGGCTTATCTTTTCTGCGATGGCGGCCTTCATGTCTGCCGGTTCTACGTGCAGGGCGCGGTCCACCAGTATGACGGGCCAGGATGTGTTCATTTTATTTTGCGCAGCGTCCACATATTCCTTAAGGGAGCTGCAGGCGAGTATTATATTTGACATAAGTTAATATCGTTTTACTTGCGGTGTGGCTGGCATTTGATTATACCGCAAATCATGCTATAATACAAACTGAAACGCTGGAAATGGTATAAAACCCCAATTTAACTAATAAGGTGAACAAATGGATAATATAATAGACAAAACCGCGGAAGAACCTGCCTGCCTTCACAACGGAGAGCTCTACGATCCTAACATGCCGGAGCTCCAGAAAAAGCAGATGGGCTATATGGACGAGCTGGACTCGTACAATAAAATGTGCCATTCGGACATTGAAGCGCGCGCGGCAAAGCTGAAAGAGCTTCTGGCTGAGTGCGGGGAGGGCTGCTACATAGAGACGCCTTTCCGCGCAAACTTCGGCGGAAAACACGTGCACTTCGGCAGCAATATCTACGTTAATTCCGGCTGCACCTTTGTGGACGACACCCACATCTACGTGGGGGATTGCTGTCAGTTCGGGCCGAACGTCATAGTGGCCACGGCGGCTCACCCGACGGATCCCGCGCTCAGGGAAAAAGGCCTGCAATTTAATAAACCGGTGCATATCGGCAGAAACTGCTGGATAGGCGCCGGTTCTATAATACTTCCTGGTGTTACGATAGGCGAAAACACCACAATTGGCGCTGGGAGCGTGGTAACTAAGGACATCCCCGCAAATGTTGTTGCGGTCGGCAACCCCTGCCGGGTGATCCGGATCCTCTAGTTATCAGTTGTCCAGGCTCTCTATAAAGGCAATTATGTTGCAGGAAAATACGGTCTCTGCCGATTCGGAAAGACCCGTTATCTTCCAGCCTCCGGAAGTCTTCTTCAGCTTGAACTCCACATTGGCCTTGGCTTCAACAGGGCTGGTGGACCTGCAGACTTCCTTTATTTTTTCTATGAACAGCTTGTTGAGCGCTTCCGCGTCCAGATCCTCGCCGCCGTAGATGCGCTCTAAAGCCTCCGCGTAGTACTCCAGGTAAGCGCCCTCCATAAGGCCCTTGGCGTCCTGGTAGGTGTACGCGGCCACGACTGTTGCGCTGTCTCCGTCTATGGTAGTCTGGGTGACGGAGTATTTCATCTCCGAAAGCCAGCCTTTAATGATCTCCACGAGTTCCGGAGACGATTCTGCTATGCTGCCCGAGCCTGCGTCCGCGCCGTCTGCGCAGCTGGCCATTTTCTGAAGGTCGAAGGTCCGTGCCCCGTCCGTGTAAGTCTTGATGACTTTTTCCACGGCGGACTTTTCGGAACCGCAGCCTGCAAGGGAAAATGCCAGTATCAGGGCCAAAATCAGGCAAGTTAGTTTCTTAAAGTGGTCCATTAGTTGATTTTATTGAACAAAGCTACTTGATTGATGCGCCGAATGCTCTTACTTCTGCAAGGTTTTCCTCGCTGAGCTGGTCCGGCCCGTTGAAGGTCTTTATGCCAAGGTCTTCTGCGCCGAAATAAGCCAGGATATCCTTGTACTGGGAAATAGGGGCGTTGTAGACATCGGGGGAACCGGAGCTGAGTATCATAGCGTATTTCTTAGCAGCAGGCTTTCCCGGTGCGTAGAATCTGGTTATAACGCTCTGCATCTGGCCGGAGAGGCCCCAGTAATAGATAGGGCTTGCGATAACGATAACATCTGCTTCGGCAAGTTTCGGATAGATATCCTGCATATCGTCTTTCTGTATGCACTTACCGGCGCCTGCTTTATGGCAGTACTCGCAGCCAAGGCAGCCATTGATCTTGAGCTTTGCTACGCCGACAACGTCTACCTTGTGTCCTGCGCTTTCCGCTCCATCTCTGAAGGCGGCAGCAAACATTGCAGTATTTCCCTTTGGACGGGGGCTACCGTTGAGGATCAATACTTTCATTACAGTCTCCTTTGATTGATATAAGTCTTACTATAGTGTTCTGTGCGCGGGAGAGCAGTATGGCCCCTGCCCTCATCCCATTATATTGTATTGCAAATTTGTGAAGTATTCAAGAAGAGTTGTGAAAATTATATCTATGTGTTGAAATTGGTCGATTTTGTATGATATACTTTATTTGCGTAAAATATATTAGTTAATTGTAAGCTTTCTTCAGCGTTTTGTATATCTTAATGGAAAGGAGCAAAGATGGAACTCAGCGGATCCATAGCAAAGAATCTTACCAAGCTCCGCAAAAGAGAGGGCCTCAGCATCGGCTCGCTTGCGGAAAAGACAGGCATCAGCAAAGCAGCCATATCCCAGATAGAGCAGGGAAAGGGCAACCCGACCATAAGCACCATATCCAAGCTTGCGTCCGCACTGCATGTGGGCTACCAGGAGATACTTGCTCCTGTGGAACCTGCGGAGGCCAAGATGCTCTTTGCGGACGAGGTCCCTATGGACGTTGCCGCAGATGGCAGCTGGCGCCGCTACCTCTACTATAAAACAAGCCCGGACCGCGATTTCGAGATAAGCACAGTAGAGCTGGAGCCCGGCTGCAAAAGCAGCTTCAACGCAGAAGACGGCGTTGTAGCGTACGTTATAGTGAACAAAGGATCAGTTGTAGTGGAGATCGGCGAGTTTTCCTACTTCTTAATGGAGGGAGACGCCATATCCTTCGGCGCCGGAGAAGGCTGCGTCCTCAAAAACGAAACGCAGACCACATCCAATGCAGTCTGCGTAAGTCACTATCTTTAAGCTTTGCATTAATCCCCGATCTTCTTGATGGTCTCGACCTCGTAAGGTGTTTCCTGATATACGAAGTAGTTGAGCCAGTTGCAGTAGAGCAGATTTGCCCCTGAACGCCATGTGTTCAGGGGTTCTTTTGTATCATCGTCGTCCGGGAAGTAGTTTACCGGGACCGCTATCGGCAGACCCAGGTTCTTATCCCTGAAATACTCGTTCTTGAGAGTGTCTGTATCGTACTCGGAATGGCCGGTAATAAATATCTGCCTGGCGCCGTGGGTGGAGATGGCGTAAACGCCTGCAACATCGCTCTCGGCAAGGATCTTGAGCCTGGGCTCTTTGGCAATGTCCTCCCTGTTGAGGCCGGTGTGCCTGGAGTGCGGCGCAAGGAAAACGTCGTCAAAGCCGCGGAAGAGTATGGAGCCCTTGTGGGTTACCTTGTGCTTGAACACGCCGAACATCTTTGCGGGCAGCGCTATCTTGCCTATGCCGTAGTGATAGTAGAGGCCGGCCTGGGCGCCCCAGCAGATGTGGAAGGTGCTGTAGACGTGGGATTTGGACCACTCCATGATCTCGCAGAGCTCGTCCCAGTAGTCAACTTCCTCGAAAGGCAGGTGCTCCACCGGCGCTCCGGTTATTACCATACCGTCGAAATACTGGTCCTTTACCTCGTCGAAGGTCTTGTAGAAGGCCAGCATGTGCTCCGCGGTGGTGTGCTTTGCCTCGTGGCTGACCTTAAGCAGCTCCATGTCTATCTGGAGCGGGGTGTTTCCGAGCAGCCTTGCGAGCTGGGTCTCGGTGACCACCTTGGTGGGCATCAGGTTGAGTATGAGTATCCTGAGCGGTCTTATATCCTGGGAAACGGCGCGCTCGGAGTTCATTACGAAGATGTTTTCGTTCTGAAGTACCTGAGTTGCCGGCAGATCTACTGGTATTCTGATTGGCATAGTGTTGCTCCTTTGAGTTAGGATCGCGGGCTGCAGCGGGGCCGGGCCTGCGTTAGTAAACACGATTATAACATAATAATGGCGCTTGGAACAGCAAAAAATGATTTTACCTACTATTTTGATAGGAAATAAAAAACAGCCGCATGGGGCGCGGCTGTTTTGTGTTTTAAATTATGCTTGCGCAGAAGCTGCAGTTTATGTCTTCCAGAGGCTGTGCAGGTTGCAGTATGCGTAAGCTGCGATCAGGACCTCGCCGGGGAGCAGGGCAAACTGAGCTTTGGGAGCATCGCCGGGGTTCAGAGCCTTCCTCTGGTTGCCGAAGTTCGTTTGAATGGCTATCCATTCGATATAATGTGCATCCAGCATGGGGTGTTCAACAGCGCCCACGGTAACGTTCACTATATTGTCCTCTACGGTGCAGACGGGCACGTGCTTTTCAACGGCTGCATCTGTGGTGCCGGGGATGATCTCCTCCATCGGCTGGCCGCAGCACATGATGGGGCAGCCCTTCTTCTTTACGACAGCAACCATCTGGCCGCACTTTTCGCATCTGAAAAATCTCATATCCATAACAGTCCTCCTTAACACAACTGGATGAAATTGATCGGTCGCACAATGATTATACCAAATCCGCCCGCCCGCAGGCAAGGGGGCTAAGAAAAAAGCCCCGCATGCTGCTGCGGGGCTTTTAAGTCTTTCTAAATGCTGAGCGTCAGCGGCCTACCGGATCTCTCAGCGGGGCTGATTACATCATTCCGCCCATTCCGCCGGCTGCTGCAGCAGCTGCGGCTGCGGCAGGATCTGCCTTCTCGGGGATGGGTACGATGCCGGCCTCGGTGGTGAGCAGCAGAGCGGAAGCGGAAGCTGCGTTCTGCAGTGCGGACCTGGTAACCTTGGTCGGGTCTACGATGCCGGCCTTGATCATGTTCTCGTAAACTTCTGTGGAAGCGTTGAAGCCTGTGCCCGGTTCAGCGGACTTAACAGCTGCGATAACTACGCTGCCTTCGAAGCCTGCGTTCTCTGCGATCTGGCGGACCGGCTCTTCCAGAGCTCTAACGATGATGTTAGCACCGGTCTTAACGTCGCCGGTCTGGCTCTGAGCGTACTCCATAACAGCCGGGATGGTGTTTGCAAGAGCAACGCCGCCGCCGGAAACGATGCCTTCCTCAACAGCTGCCTTGGTAGCGTTGAGAGCGTCCTCGATGCGGAGCTTTCTTTCCTTAAGTTCGGTCTCGGTAGCAGCGCCGACCTTGATAACAGCTACGCCGCCGGAGAGCTTAGCAAGCCTCTCCTGGAGCTTTTCTCTGTCGTAATCGGAGGAGGTGACTTCTATCTGAGCCTTGATCTGAGCAACACGTGCGCGGATCTCGTGGCCATCGCCAGCGCCGTCTACGATAACGGTGTTGTCCTTGGTTACCTTAACGCTCTTAGCGCGTCCGAGCATATCAACGGTAGCGGTCTTGAGATCGTAGCCGAGCTCGTCGGAGATAACTGTGCCGCCAGTCAGGATAGCGATATCCTTGAGCATTTCCTTGCGGCGGTCGCCGAAGCCAGGAGCCTTAACAGCAACAACGTCCAGGACTCCCCTGATCTTGTTGACGACCAGAGTAGCAAGAGCCTCGCCCTCTACGTCCTCTGCGATGATGAAGAGCTTCTTGCTCATCTTGAGGATCTGCTCGAGTATAGGCATAAGATCCTGGATGTTGGAGATCTTCTTGTCTGTGATGAGGATGAACGGATCGGACATGGTAGCTTCCATCTTTTCGGTGTCGTTTACCATGTAAGCGGAGAGGTAGCCGCGGTCGAACTGCATACCTTCAACAACTTCCAGATCTGTGCCCATGGACTTGGACTCCTCTACGGTGATGACGCCTGCTGCGCCGACCTTGTCCATAGCGTCTGCGATCAGATTGCCTATCTCCTGGTCTCCGCAGGAAACTGCAGCTACCTGAGCGATAGCCTCACGGCCGTTTACAGGAACGGAAGCCTTCTTAAGAGCGTCTACTGCAACGTCTACAGCGCCTTGGATGCCCCTCTTGAGGACCATCGGGTTAGCGCCTGCTGCAACGTTCTTGAAACCTTCGCGGATGATGCTCTGTGCAAGCAGGGTAGCGGTTGTGGTACCGTCGCCGGCAACATCGTTGGTCTTGGAAGCAACTTCCTTAACGATCTGAGCACCCATGTTCTCGAATGCGTCTTCCAGCTCGATCTCCTTAGCGATGGTAACGCCGTCGTTAGTGATGAGCGGGGAACCGTACTGCTTTGCTATAACAACGTTCCTGCCCTTGGGGCCGAGCGTGATCTTTACTGTATCTGCAAGCTTATCTACGCCTGCCTGGAGCTTTCTTCTTGCCTGCTCTCCGTAATTGATATCCTTTGCCATTGTTTTTCTCCTACTTTACTATTGCCATTATCTCGGACTGGCTGATAACTATGTACTCTTCACCGTCGAGCTTGATCTCGGATCCGCCGTACTTGGAATAGAAGACCTTGTCTCCTACCTGAACGTCCATAGGCAGGCGCTTGCCGTCTGCGTAAGCTCCGGGACCTACTGCTATGACCTCAGCGAGCTGGGGCTGTTCCTTTGCGCTTCCTGCAAGGAAGAGGCCGCTTGCTGTCTTTTCTTCAGCTTCTTCGCGCTTGAGAACTACGCGATCGCCTAAAGGATTGAGTTTCATGTTTTACCTCCATATATCAATGTTTTTATTGACCTTGTTAGCACTCATCATTCTTGAGTGCTAAATCTATTATAGCTGTAAAAAGCTTGTTGTCAACTGGATTTTGTAAACTTCACCGAGTTAACACAATAATATATAGTAAAAAACAAGCCTGGCATCTGCCAGGCCTTGTTTCAGCTCTTTTCCCTGAAGCCGCGGACTTCAACTTCCACGCCCAGGATGTTGAAATTGGTCATTTTGGTGACTTCTTCTGTTATCTTATTCTGGAGCTCTTCCGCTACCTTCATTACCTTGCTGCCCCATTCCGCGTTGATGGCCGCGCGTATGTAGAGGCAGCTGTCCGCGTCGGCGGAGGACGCCGCCAGTATCAGCTGGGCCGCGCCCGGGGTGCCGGCCACAATGTAGCCAATGATATCGCTGATGACTTTCTCCGAGATCTCGAACTTTCCCATGTAACTGAAAGTCGGTCGCACCACTGTTTTCTCCGCGCGCTGGGCATCTTTGGCCTTTCGGAAGCTTCTGCGGGGGTCCATAAAGTAGCCGGAGAACTGCTTGCGCACCTGGAAGGTGGGCGCCGGGATAACGTGCATGCCGCTGTGCTCGCGGACGTCGCGGGCCTTGTCCCTCTGGGCAGGCGTGGTAATGTCCTCTATGTGGATGTGCTCTATGTCTGCCGGCTGCCCCAGGCCGAGGCGGCCTGCTATCATCTCCACCATGCGCTCGGACGTACCTATAATAAGGATGCTTT
>JAZQIH010000081.1:0-18507 GCA_045541015.1 Anaerovoracaceae bacterium
CAGGCCATATGCAAAAAGCTGGATATCCCAACCAGCAGCAACCGCGTGGACCTTGGTCTTAGGGTGGAGCTTCCGGCGGAGATCTTTAAGCACATAACGGACGAAGTTTACGAAAGCAAGCTCGTCTACAAGACCGAAAAGTACGGGGACCGCGTCCGCACGTTCTGCATGAACCCTTACGGAGAGGTCGTTACCGAAAACACTAACGGCATCATTACCGTAAACGGCCACAGCTACGCGGATCCTGCGCTGCGCACGGAGAACACCAACTTTGCGCTGCTTGTGGCAAGCCGCTTTACCGAGCCCTTCCGCGACAGCAACGAGTATGGAGAATCTATTGCAAGGCTTTCCAACATGCTTGGCGGCGGAGTGCTGGTGCAACGCTTCGGGGACCTTATAAAGGGGCGCAGATCCAACGAATCCCGCATGGCCAAAAGCTTTACAAGGCCTACGCTTAAGGCAACTCCGGGAGATCTTGCCCTGGTAATGCCCAAGCGCCAGATGGACGATATCATAGAGATGATTTACGCTCTGGACAAGATAGCGCCGGGCACAGCAAACGACGACACCTTGCTCTACGGCGTGGAAGTTAAGTTCTACAACTCCACCGTGGCTGTGGACAGCAACCTGGAAACTGATATTCCGGGGCTCTACATGCTTGGCGACGGCTCCGGCGTTACCCACAGCCTCTCCCAGGCCTCAGCCTCCGGCGTCCACGTAGCCCGCAGGCTCGCCGCCCAATACCGATAAACCCAGGGACAGTTCTCATGTTCGCACACGGGGACGGTTCTCAGGTGCCAACTTCACAATTATCATAGGGGACGGTTCTCTATGCTGGAATCAGCAAGGGGGACAGTCCTCTTTTGTTTAGAATACAGATGGTGGGACCAGGCCTTTAAAAGACTGCTGAACACTGTTAAAGCACAGATTGCCGCCTGCGAATGGTGACATGTATTATTGTTTGTATTGCGCCGCTGGTGGGGCCTCTCATGCGTTTTCGAAGCGCTTGCGAAGCGGTAGAAAAGACTTTCCGAATGGCCTTTCACAGCGAGCGCGGATGCGGTACGCAACGAGCTGTTGAAAGGCCCGGAAAGGCTTGGCGTGAAGCCGCGCAGCGGGCTGAAGAAAGCGCATGAGCCCGGACCCGGCGGCGCTTTAGAAGCAATAATGCGAGGACTTAGAGCCGAAGGCAGTAATCTGTATTTTAGAAATGTTCAGCAGGCTGCAGAGAACGCATGATCCCCGGACCTGACTGCATTTATAATAAAAAGAGGACCGTCCCCTATGCGTTTTTCAGCATAGAGAACCGTCCCCGTGTGCGGGACTACAGGATGCCGAGTTCTTTGCCTGCTGCGGCGAGCTCGGACTTGCCTATGGTCGTTACGCGTCCGCTTGCGTACTGGGCGTCCACCCATTCCTTGAGCTTAACGACCCTTTCGTCCGTCTTGGCAACAGGTTCTGTCTGGCCAAGATACTTTGTCAGCCACATTGCAATGCCGGCAAGGCCGGAAGTGCTTGTTATAGATACCGAAGGAGCGCTCTTCAGGATCTTCTGGGTATCGAAAATATTGTAGATCTCCTCATCCTTAAGAAGGCCGTCCGCGTGGATGCCCGCCTGGGTAACGTTGAAATCTGCGCCAACAAACGGAGTCTTTTCGGGGATCTTGTAGCCTATCTCCTTTTCGTAGTAATCAGCTATATCCCTTATAACAGTGGTATCCATGCCGTCGGTAGTGCCGCGCAGCTGGGCGTACTCTATGACCATAGCCTCAAGCGGCGTATTGCCAGTCCTTTCGCCAATGCCAAGCAGCGAGCAGTTGACGCTGGAAGCGCCGTACAGCCACGCGAAAGTGGAGTTAGTAACAGCCTTGTAGAAATCGTTATGGCCGTGCCACTCCAGCAGCGAAGACGGGAAACCGCCGTACACGTTAAGACCGTAGATTATACCGGGGACCGAACGCGGCATGGAAGCGCCGGGGTAAGGAACTCCGTAGCCCATGGTGTCGCAGGCCCTGATCTTGATAGGAATGCCGCTCTCCTGCATAAGGAGGCTCAGCTGGGTAGCAAACGGGACCACGAAACCGTAGAAATCCGCCCTGGTTATATCCTCGAAGTGGCACCTTGGACGAATGCCCGCATCCAGCGCATCCTTGATTATATTAAGATAGCTCTCCATGGCCTGAGCCCTGGACATCTTCAGCTTCTTGAAGATATGGTAATCCGAGCAGCTTACAAGTATGCCGCACTCGGAAAGGCCCATCTCCTTGGCAAGTTTAAAGTCCTCCTTGCGCGCCCTGATCCAGCCTGTTATCTCCGGGTACTTGTAGCCCAGGTCCTGGCACATCTTAAGAGCCCTTTTGTCTGTCTCGCTGTAAAGGAAGAACTCGCTCTGGCGTATTATGCCGCGGTATCCGCCAAGCTTGTGGAGCATCTTATAGAGGTCCACTATCTGCTTGGGTGTATAGGGCGCCCTGCTCTGCTGGCCGTCGCGGAAGGTGGTGTCTGTTATCCAGATCTCGTCCGGCGGGTTGATAGGAGTAAGTCTGTTGTTGAACGTAACTTTGGGGATCTCGCCGTACGGGAACATATCCCTGTACAGCTGTGGGTCCGGGGTATCCTGAAGTGTATAGTGGTATTCGCACTCCATGAGCATATTACGTTTGTTGTTGAATTCTATGGACATAGGACTTCCTCCTTTTTGTTGATATAATTTATATATTATAACTGCAGCAGACCGTTCTGCCAATAGCCTTTTTTGAAAAATGTGTATAATTATTAATATTTTATGCTTGCAAATAGGTAAATGATGAATATTGCTGATTATTATAGTGCGGCATCCAAAAAGCTATTCATTGCGCGGACGTATTTTTCCTTATCCGCCATGTAGCTCATGCCATGCCCGGCGCCGGGGAAAGTTACTCTGGTAACTATGCCGGGGTTCTTCTCGGCTATTACGGCGCTCATCTGCTCCGGAACGAAATCGTCCGCAAGTCCGTGCACTATAAGAACAGGCACCTTGGACCTGGCAACCGTATCCACCGCGCTGATATCCGAAAGATCAAAATGTCCGAATATCTTTGCTCCCCAGATCGCAAATATCAGGGTCCAGGACGGGATGTGGAAATAGCCTGCAACAGTTGTGATTATCTTTCTTGGAGATTCATAGGGACAGTCCGCCATTATGCCTTTTAAAGTATCGGGAAGATCCAGGTCTGCCGCAAGCAGTACCGTTGCGGCGCCCATGGAAACACCTACAAGTATAAGCGGTGTACCAGGATAGTTCTCCTCAGCCCACCTGCACCAGGACTGAACATCATAGCGCTCGTTTATGCCAAAGCTGATAACGCTGCCCTGGCTCTCTCCGTGAGCCCGCTGATCGGCTAAAAGCACATTCATACCCTTGTTCATAAGCTCCGTGGCTCCGCCGCACATATCTTTTGCAGCAGTGCTCCTGTAACCGTGGAAGCAAAGCGCGATCGGTGCGCCCTTTTGGACCTCGTAATAGCGTCCGGAAAGCCTTAAGCCATCGAACGAGTCTATATAAACACGTTTGCAGGGACGCTCCCTTACAGATTCGATAAGTTTAAAAGCCTGTTCTTTGTACGGCTGCGCCAGAGGGCTGCTTGGAAAGTGGAAATCGCCGGTATGCCAGCTCTTAGGATAGCTGAACGTAAACAGGTAAACACCTACCGTAGCTACGATACACAAAACAGCTATCACGATTATAAGAACAAGCAGCCAATACATAATAAATCTCCTGTAACCTTATTCCTCTATCAACGGTTTTTCTGTTCCGCTTGGCTTATCGAAATACTGCCTTACAGCCTCGGCAGCCTTTTTATTCATACCGGGAGCCTCAGCAAGAGCGTCCAGAGAAGCAGCCTTTATTGCATCCACGCTGCCGAAATGGTTCAGCAGAGCAAGCTTGCGCTTTTCGCCTATGCCTTCGATCTCGTCCAGAACGGACTTGTACATGGACTTTCCGCGCAGGCTCCTGTGGTAGTCTATTGCAAACCTGTGGACCTCCTCCTGTATGCGCCCGCAGTAAGCAAACAGCTCGTTCATGCCGCGCAGAGGGGTCTCGTTGCCCTCAAAATATATGGCCCTGGTGCGGTGCTTGTCGTCCTTGACCATGCCCGCCACAGGAATATCCAGCTTAAGCGCGTTGAGAACGTCCTTTGCGGCATTCACCTGCCCCACGCCTCCGTCCATAAGCAGCATGTCCGGAAGGTGCGAGAACGAAGGATCCCCGTCCACGGCCTTCTTAAAGCGCCTGAAGAGTATCTCTGTCATGCTGCCGGTATCGTCCGCGCCCTCTATGGTCCGGATCTTGAACCTTCTGTAGTCCTTCTTAAGCGGCCTTCCGTCCTCGAAGACCACCATAGCGCCGACCGAATCCACACCCATAATGTGCGAGATATCGTAGGATTCCACCCTTCTTATGCGGCTGCCCAGCTCCTCTCCGAAGACCTCCTCCATCTGGTGCCTTACAGCCTCGTCCTTTTCCAGCTGGCGGTGCGCCCTTTCGTCTATATCGCGGAGCATAACCTGCGCGTCCTTCTTGACAACGTCCATAAGGGCCCGCTTTTCTCCCCTGGAAGGCACGTTTATGCTTACCAAAGACCCGCGCAAGCCTCCCAGCCACTGCTCAAGAAGCTCCAGATCGTCCGGCTTTTTGGGGAGCAATATCTCCTTTGGAATGGTAAGCGCCTCCGGGTAATAGCGCTTTATGAATTCAGACATTAGGGTCTCGTCTGTTTCGCCTTCTGTATCGCCAAGGAAGAAGCTCTCCCTTCCGGAAAGCTTGCCCTCCCTTACCGAAAAAAGCACGGCGTGCGCGCCTGCAAGGCCGCTGATCATCAGGATTATATCCAGGTCCTCCGGCTTGGAGAGCACAACTCTCTGCTTTTCTTTGAGGGACTCTATGGCCTCCAGCTGATCTCTGATCGCAGCTGCATCCTCAAAGCGCAGCTCCTCGGCAGCTTTTTGCATATTTGCATTGAGCTCTTTTTCCAGCCCCTTGTCCTTGCCGGCAAGAAAATCCATAGCCTTTGCTATGGAATCCATGTATTCTGCCCTGTCCGTGGTGCCAAGGCATATTCCGCGGCACTTTTTTATGTGGTAGTTGAGGCAAGGCGTATGCCCCGGCTGAAAGCTCTGCGCGTTGCAGCGCTTAAGGCTGTAAACGGAATCCAGAAGGTCTATGATAACGTTAACAGAGCCTGCGTCCGCGTAAGGACCGTAGTACTTGGAGCCGTCATTCACGACCCTCCTGGTCTTGAGCACCCTGGGGTACTTCTCGTTCAGAGTCACCTTTATGTACGGGTAGGTCTTGTCGTCGCGCAGCAGTATGTTGTATTTGGGCCTGTAGCGCTTTATAAGATTGCACTCGAGTATAAGGGCCTCCATCTCGGAGCCGGCGGCAATGTACTCGAACTCTTTTATGTGTTTTACCAGTTCTCTGGTCTTGGGCGTCTGGTTTTTGGGCGACTGAAAATACTGGCGGACCCTGTTTCTTAAGGAGACCGCCTTTCCGACATAGATTATCTGCCCGAACTCGTCCTTGTGCAGGTAGCATCCGGGGCTGTCGGGCAGTTTTTTAAGTTCTTCTTTGATGTCGAACATGCTTAATTATCCGATCTGCGGCTGTGCTCTGCAGCGAACCTCTCCAGCTCTTCCTCCGCCGCATGCTTTCTTTCGAGCTCTTCTCTTCTGGCTTTTACCTCGGCAGCCTTCCTTGCGCGCTTTTTATCGCTCTTTACCTTCCGCATGGCAAGGTTCACTATAAAGACTACGACTGCAACGACAAGTATTATCAGAGCGGCGGCAAATATCTTCTTTGCAGTGGCATCTTCTATGCCAAACACCGACAGTATGCCGCCCTTCTTTATGGCAGAAGCCGTGATTATATCGTATTCTCCCACCTTCTGGCCGTCCACGAACACGTCCATCTTGCCGCATGGTGTGCCCTGGTCGAAAGGCGCAGTTACGGAGTTATCCAGCCTTACCTGGGTGGTAACTTCCGAATCTTTTTGAAGAGTAGTGAGCGTGGTGTAAACATCTGTGCTCAAAACGGCTCTGACCTTGTTGAATTCGCCGTTTCTTACAGCAATGGTGCCCATCTCCTTCCCCATGGATGCAGCCTGGTAGGTGCGATAATTCGCAAAGCCCCAGTCCAGAAGCTTTATGCTGTCTATGAACCTTTCGTAGGAGCCGTTAGTGCTGCCGTTGGACTTGAGCACCACAGACATCAGCGTGGTGCCGTTCTTGGTTGCAGCGCCCACAAGGCATCCCTTTGCCTGCGATGTCCAGCCGGTCTTGATGCCTATGCAACCGTCGTATTTAGGAGTGCGCCTGGTATCACCGACGTACATGTAATGCGAAGTGTCGTTGAGCAGCCAGTTGGAGCTGGACATGGTCTCGGTGGCTCCGGGGTTGTCTGCGCCCTTGCCCCTGACATAGGTGTAGGTGCTGCGCTTTACGATCTCCCTGAATTCGGGCTTTTTCATGCAGTAGACTGCTATAAGCGCCAGATCGTTGGCTGTAGTGTAGTGGTTTTCGTCGTGAAGGCCGCTTGGGTTAACAAAATGGGTGTTGGTGCAGCCTATCTCCTTTGCCTTTTCGTTCATCATTACGGCAAAGTCCTCTACAGTGCCTGCCACGGCTTTAGCAAGGAGCACGGCAAGATCGTTGCAGGAGCCTATCAGCATCTCGTAGAGGGCATCCTTGGCGCTTATCTGCTCCCCTGCCTTCATTCCAAGCCTTGTGCCGCCTGTGGATGCAACGTCTGCGTCTGCCTTGAGCGTGGTGTTCAGGTTAAGGTTCTCCATTACCAGCAGGGCAGTCATCATCTTGGTGGTGCTGGCCGGGTAGAGCTGTTTGTCCGGGTCCTTTTCGTAGAGGACCTCTCCTGTGGTAAGGTCTATAAGGAGCACGCCTTCCGCGGAAAGCTCCGGAGGAGCGGATTCCGCAAATGCGGGCACTGTAAGCGCAGAAATAACGAGCGCTATGGTAAGTATCATTGAAACTGCTTTTTTGAACATGTGGATCTCCTGTGTCAGATCTGAAGAAGCTCTCTGAGCCTTGCCAGGGCGCGTCCTCTGTGGCCGTACTGGTTCTTGTAGGCCTGAGGCAGCTGGGCAAAGGTGCGGCGCTTGCCTTCGGGAATGAATATGCAGTCGTAGCCGAAACCGCCGGTGCCGAGCTCCGCCTTGGCTATATGCCCTTTACACTCTCCGCGCGCAACTATGGTGCGTCCGTCCGGATACACCAGGGTTATAACGCATACGAATGTTGCGGTGCGCTTTGCGTAAGGAAGGCCCTCTATCTGCTTTAAGATCATCTTCCTTGCTGCGGCATCGTCTCCGTGGACTCCGCTGTAGCGCGCAGAATTAACACCGGGGGCGCCGCCCAGAGCATCAACAAAGAGGCCTGAATCGTCCGCGATCGCAGGCTGGCCGCTGATATCACAAATGGTCTTTGCCTTGATAAGGGAGTTTTCCTCGCAGGTGCTGCCGTTTTCGTCCACTACCACGTGTCCGAGGCCTGCATCCGCCTGGGAAATGAGACCCATACCGAAGTCTTTTGTTATCTGACTTATTTCATTAAGTTTATTAATATTTTGCGTGGCTGCAATAATTGTCATTTCGTTGCGTCCTAAATGTGATATAATCTACTCGGTATATTATAGCTCATATTGTATTTAAAATCCAAACAAAGTTATATATACATCAAATTTCACACAAAGGAGTCACTGAATATGGTAAACATCAATATCGATGGCGCGCTGTGCTTTCCTGGAGTAAGACCGGACTACGAAGCCGCAAAAGCTGCTCTTAAAACACTTACCGAAGGCACCGGTGCCGGCAACGCATTTTTAGGCTGGACTAGGCTGCCTTTTGACTACGATAAAGACGAATTCGCAAGGATCAAGACCTGCGCAAAGAACATATACGAAAACGCCGATGCCCTTGTTGTTATAGGCATAGGCGGATCCTACCTGGGCGCAAGGGCCGTTATAGAAGCCCTGCTCAGCCCGCGCTACAACGAGATCCCCCGCAAAGGACCCAAGATCTACTTCCTCGGCAACGGCATAAACGGAGAGGACCTTGCTCAGGTGCTCAGCCTTGTAGAGGGCAAGTCCCTTTACGTAAACGTTATATCCAAATCCGGCACCACTCTGGAGCCCGCCCTTGCCTTCCGCATCTTCAGGGAAAAGATCGAAAAGACCTACGGCAAGGAAGAAGCCGCTAAGCGCATAGTCTGCACAACAGACAAGGCAAAAGGCGCTCTTAAGAGCCTTGCAGACACCGAAGGCTACGAATGCTTCGTAGTACCTGACGATATCGGCGGCAGATACAGCGTTCTTACACCGGTAGGCCTGCTCCCCATAGCAGCAGCCGGTATAGACATAGACAAGCTCATGGAAGGCGCAGCCAAAGAAGCTGAAGCCTGCCTTAAGGACGATCCGGAAGCAAACCCCGCCCTTAAGTACGCAGCAACAAGGCAGGCGCTCTACCAGGGCCTGGGCAAAAAGATAGAGATACTCTCCTGCCACGGCGAATCCATCAGATTCATGGGCGAGTGGTGGAAGCAGCTCTACGGAGAATCTGAAGGCAAGGATCACCTGGGGATCTTCCCGGCATCCTGCGTATACACAGCAGACCTTCACTCCATGGGCCAGTACATCCAGGACGGAGAGCGCATACTCATGGAGACCTTCCTCAGCTTCGACGAGCCCCGCGTAAAGGTACAGATCCCCGCAACCGAAGACAACGGAGACGGACTCAACTACCTTGCAGGCATGGAGTACAGGAAGATCTACGCAGCAGCGCAGCAAGGCGTTAAGAAAGCCCACATGGACGGCGGAGTACCCTGCATGGAAGTATCCGCGCCGGCTCTTTGCGAAGAGAGCATAGGTGCCCTTATCTACTTCTTCGAGGCAGCCTGCGGAATATCAGGCTACATGCAGAAGGTAAATCCGTTCAACCAGCCGGGCGTTGAAGAATACAAGAAGAACATGTTTGCTCTTCTGGGCAAAAAATAGGAGGAACTATGGCAGACTACAGAGAAAAGTTCGAATTCTGGAAAAACGACAGCTTTTTCGATGAACAGACCAGAGCTGAGCTTGCGGCTCTCACAGACGAAAAAGAGATAGAAGACCGCTTCTACAGGGATCTGGAATTCGGTACAGGCGGCGCCAGAGGCGTAATGGGCGCCGGCACCAACCGTTTCAATTCATACAACGTAAGAAGGATAAGCACAGGCTTTGCTGCTTACCTTCTCAAGACCTTCGGCGAGGACGCAAAGAAGCGCGGCGTAGCCGTAGCTTACGACACCAGAAACAATTCCAAGGAATACGCACGCCAGACTGCGCTCACCATGTGCGCATGCGGCATTCCTGCATACCTTTACACAATTACCTGCCCCACACCTATGCTGTCCTTTACAGTAAGGCAGCTGGGCTGCTGCGGCGGCGTTATCATAACCGCCAGCCACAACACCAAGCAGTACAACGGCTACAAGGCTTACGACGAGACAGGCTGCCAGCTCTACCCCTACACCGCTGACGCAGTCATCGCAGAGGTAGACAAAGTAGACATCACCAAGACCGTCATCATGGACGAGGCAGAAGCCGCTGCAAAGGGCCTGCTCAAGTATATAGGCGAGGAAATGATGGACAAGTACGTAGAGGCTGTAAAGGCTCAGGCTAACCCGCTGCCCGCAGAGCAGAAGGCTGCCCTTAAGGTAGTCTACACTCCGCTGCACGGAGCAGGCCTGGTACCTGTTACCAGAGTGCTCAAGGAGAGCGGATTCTCCGGCCTTACAGTTGTTCCGGAGCAGGCAGTGCAGGACGGCAACTTCCCGACTGTCACCTCCCCCAACCCCGGAGACGAGAGCGCAATGCAGATGGCGATGGACCTTGCCAGAAAGACTGGCGCAGACGTAGCCCTGGGCTCCGACCCTGACGCAGACCGCATAGGCATGGCCGCTATGGACAAGGACGGAAAGTTCATGTTCTTCTCCGGCAACCAGATCTGCGCAATGATACTGGAATACCTGCTCACCATCAGAAAAGACAGGCTCAAGCCGAATTCCTGCCTTATCACAACTGTCGTTACCAGCGAGATGGGCTCCGACATAGCAAGGGCTTACGGACTTTCCGTAGACGAAGTCCTTACCGGATTCAAGTTCATAGGCGCTGTAATGAACAAGTACGAAAAGACCGGAGAAAAGGTCGTAGAGTTCGGTTACGAGGAAAGCAACGGCTGCCTTATCGGGGACTACGTAAGGGATAAGGACTCTGCCGCAGCAATAATGATGATGTGCGAGATGGCAGCCTACTACAAGGCTAAGGGCATGACCCTGTGCGATGCTCTTGAGGCCCTTTACAAAAAGTACGGCTACTATCTGGACCACCTGGACAACTACGTGTTCCCGGGCAAGGAAGGCGCAGAAAAGATAGCTTCAATCAACAGAAAGCTCCGCAGCATAGGCACTGCCCTCTCCCCGGACATAGTCCGCATGAAGGACTTCGAAAAGGGCGTGGACGGACTTCCGCCTTCGGACGTTCTGAAGTACTGGTTCAAGGACGGTTCCTGGCTTGCAATAAGGCCCTCCGGAACAGAGCCCAAGACCAAGGTCTACTACTGCATACACGACAACGACAAAGCAGCGGCAGAAGCTCTGCTTGCAAAGCGCCAGAAGCTTATAAACGACGTTATAGACAGCCTGTAAATATGGATACAAAAGAATTCATAAAACAGAATAAAGAGTTCATCTATCTTTTCAACCAGGGCACATACCACAGGGCCTACGATCTTCTGGGAGCTCATATTGCAAAGGAGGACGGTAAAGACGGCGTCCGCTTTTCCGTATGGGCTCCCGGAGCCAAAAGCGTAAGAGTCAAAGGTGATTTCAACAACTGGAGCGATGAAGGCGCCAAACTGGAGCCCGTCGATAACAGCGGTATTTGGACAGGATTTATAGAAGGAGCCAAAAAGGGCCAGACCTACAAATACGCCATCCACACCAACAACAAAAAGCGCCTGCTGAAGGCGGACCCCTATGCCTTTTTCTCTGAGATGCGCCCCAAGACCGCATCCGTTATCTGGGATCTGGACTACGAATGGAAGGACGCCCGCTGGATGGAAAAGCGCGCAAAGGCGGACCATTTCAACCAGCCTAAAAACATCTATGAGGTCCACCTGGGATCCTGGATGAGGCATAAAGAACAGCAAGGTGAAGCTCAGTTCTACACCTACAGGGAGCTTGCGGAAACGCTGGTCCCCTACGTTAAGGACATGGGCTACACCCACATGGAGCTGCTGCCTGTCATGGAGCATCCGCTGGATGATTCCTGGGGCTACCAGGTAACAGGCTACTTTGCCGCCACCTCCAGGTTCGGAACTCCGCAGGACCTTATGTATCTGATCGATACAGCCCACAAGGCAGGCATTGGAGTTATTCTGGACTGGGTTCCCGCGCATTTCTGCAGCGACGAACACGGCCTTATAAGGTTCAACGGACACAGGCTCTACGAAAAAAGAGAGCATCCCCAGTGGGGCACCCTCATCTTCGACTACGGAAGGCCGGAGGTAAAAAGCTTCCTGCTCTCTTCCGCCATGCTGTGGATGAACAAGTACCACGCCGACGGTCTTCGCGTGGATGGCGTAAGCTCCATGCTCTACCTCAACTTCGGCATAGACGATCCAGCCCAGAAGACCTTCAACAAGTACGGAGACGAAGGCAATCTGGAGGCCATCTCCTTTCTTCAGGATCTTTCCATAATGACAGGAAGAGAATGCCCCGGAGCCATACTCTGCGCAGAAGAAAGCACGGCCTGGGCTAACGTTACCAAACCGCCAGAGGTAGGCGGCCTGGGCTTCCACTACAAGTGGAACATGGGCTGGATGAACGACACCCTCCGCTACGTATCCGAAGACTACATCTACAGAAAGCACGATCACAACCTGATCACCTTCTCCATGATGTACGCCTTCTCGGAAAACTACATACTTCCCCTCTCCCACGACGAAGTGGTCCACGGCAAGCGCTCCATAATAGGACGCCAGCAGGGAGACTACGACAGACAGTTCCAGGGCCTTAAGGCTCTGGCAGTGTACCAGATGACCCACCCCGGCGGAAAGCTCAACTTCATGGGATCTGAGATAGCCCAGTTCATAGAGTGGCGCTTTTACGAGGAACTGGAGTGGTTCCTGCTCTCCTACGACAAGCACAAGGAGCACCAGGAGTTCATCAAAAAGCTCAACCACCTCTATCTTAAGGAAAAAGCCCTGTGGGAACAGGACCATGGCTGGGAAGGCTTCACATGGATGGAGCCGTCCGACAACGAACACAGCATACTCGCCTACGTAAGATGGCCCAAGACCGGCAAGCACCCGGACCTTGTAATAGTCAACTTCGGATGGAACGGAAATGACAGCTACAGAGTAGGCGTCCCCGTGCCCGGTGAATGGGAGCTGATACTTAACAGCGGGGATCCCGCTTCAGAAGGAACCGTTATACATACAGAGGATATCCCCTGGAGCGGACAGCAGCAGTCTCTGGCAGTAAAGCTGCCCCAGACCTGCGGACTTATACTAAAACATCTAAGGAGAAAATAATACATGTCTTTTCGCAGACTGACCAGCAAAGAGATGTTCAAGGGCGCATACCTTGACATGCTCAACGAAACTTTTTCAAAGCCAGCCGAAGAATGCACAGATTGGGAGAAATACGAAGCTCTCGTATACCTCATCAAACAATACTCAGAGCTGCACAGAGAGGACAGCGTCCAGCAGCACAAGGCTAACAAGGACAAGAAGGTCTTCTATTTCTCAATGGAGTTCCTTATCGGAAAGCTCCTGGAAAACTACCTTATACAGGCAAAGGTCAAGGATATCGTGGAAGAAGGCCTTGCAGACCTGGGCATAGATCTGCAAAAACTGCTGGATCTGGATCCGGATCCCGGCCTTGGAAACGGCGGCCTCGGAAGGCTTGCAGCATGCTTCCTGGATTCCCTTGCCTCCATGAACATATTCGCAACAGGCATGGGCATCAGGTACCGTTTCGGCCTCTTTAAGCAGAAGATAGAACAAGGCTACCAGGTGGAATACCCGGATGCATGGCTTGCAAACGGCTATCCCTGGGAGACCCCTGCCCCCTACGACAGCGTAATAGTGCGCTTCGGAGGCACAGTAGACAGGCACTTCGATAACGGCCGCATGACCTTCGAGCACAAGAACTACCTTGCAGTAAAGGCTACGCCGTACAACGTTAATATCATAGGCTACGGCGGAGACAGCGTAAACAGGCTCAAGCTGTGGAGCGCTTCCCTTGCCAACGACACTCTGGACATGGAAGCCTTCAACCGCGGAGACTACAGCAAGGCTTTAAAGCAGAGCGCAGATATAGAGGCCATCAACTGCATACTCTACCCGGACGATTCCATGGGCGAAGGCAGAAGGCTGCGCCTTATGCAGGAGTACTTCTTTGTAGCAGCAGGCATTGCCGCAATAGTAAAGGGCTACAAGAAGGACTACGGCACCAACGCCTGGGCAGACATGCCTAAGCACACCAGCATACACATAAACGATACCCATCCCACCCTCTGCGTACCGGAGCTCATGAGAGTCCTCATGGACGAGGAAGGCCTGGAATGGGACGATGCCTGGGAGATAACAAAGAACACCATATCCTTCACCAACCACACAGTACTTCCCGAAGCTCTCGAAAAGTGGTCCATTCCTCTTATGCAGAGCCTGCTCCCCAGGGTCTACATGATCATAGAAGAGATAGACCGCCGCTGGAGAGAAGAGCTGGAAGTAATGGGTTGCGGAGGCTACGAGACCCTGCGCGCAACATCTGTCCTCTGGGACGGAGAAGTCCGCATGGCCAACCTGTCCATAATAGGAAGCCACTCTGTAAACGGCGTTGCTGCCCTGCACTCCCAGATACTCAAGGAAGACGTCTTCAAGAGCTTCTACAACATCTTCCCGGAGATGTTCAACAACAAGACCAACGGAGTATCCCACAGGCGCTTCCTGGTGCAGTCAAACCCGCAGCTTGCAAAGCTCATAACGGATTCCATAGGACCCGGCTGGATAGAAGACATGAGCAAGTGCCAGGAGCTGCTCAAGTTCAAGGAAGACCCGGCATTCCTGGATGAGCTTTCCAGGATAAAGCGCGCCAACAAGGTACGCCTGTCCAACTACGTTGCAGCTCACGGCGGACCGGCTCTGGATCCGGACAGCATATTCGATGTCCAGGTAAAGAGGATACACGCCTACAAGAGGCAGCTGCTCAACGCCTTTAAGGTGCTGGATCTTTACAACAGGCTGTCTGCAGAGCCCTTCATAGAGATGGAGCCTGTAACATTCATATTCTCCGGAAAGGCTGCCCAGGGCTACGCCTACGCCAAGGAGATAATCAAGTTCATTAACAGCGTGGCGCAGCTGGTCAATTCCGACCCGGTGATCAGCCAGAAGATAAAGGTAGTGTTCGTGGAGAACTTCTGCGTTTCCAACGGACAGCTGATCTACCCCGCAGCGGACATCTCCGAGCAGATATCCACCGCAGGCAAGGAAGCTTCCGGAACAGGCAACATGAAGTTCATGATGAACGGAGCCATAACCCTCGGCACCCTGGACGGCGCTAATGTAGAGATAAAAGAAGCTGTCGGAGATGAAAACATAAAGATCTTCGGACTTACAGCAGACCAGACCGCAGCTTACTACCGCAACGGAGGCTACAACGCTTCCCAGACCGCAAACGAAGACGGCAGGATCTCCCGCATGATGAGCCAGCTTGTGGACGGCACCTTCAATGCCAGCGGAACAAGCTTCTGGGGCATCTACGACTCCATGCTCAGGCACAACGACAGCTACTTTGTCCTTAAGGACTTCGACGCTTACGTAAGAGCCTGGAACGAGCTTACCCAGCTCCATAAAAACATCAGCGAGTGGAACAAGATATCCCTCACGAACATCGCAAGATCAGGCGTATTCTCCAGCGACAGGACTATCGCAGAGTACGCGCGTGACATCTGGCATGTATAGCTGTAAGCTATTTAAAGCATATCATTCATTAATTGTATTTGTATCGGAGGCACACAATGTCCAAGAAAGAATGCATCGCAATGCTCCTTGCCGGAGGACAGGGAACAAGACTCGGAGATCTGACCAGCAACATCGCTAAGCCTGCTGTGTCCTTCGGCGGAAAGTACAGGATCATAGACTTTTCGCTCTCCAACTGCATCAATT
The DNA here is from genome assembly GCA_045541015.1 of Anaerovoracaceae bacterium. Lineage (GTDB taxonomy): Bacteria > Bacillota > Clostridia > Peptostreptococcales > Anaerovoracaceae > RUG13409. The sequence goes on from JAZQIH010000081.1 coordinate 15,264, forward strand.
CCGACATAGACACAGTCGGTATACTCGTGCAGTACAGGCCGGGTTCTCTCAACCAGTACCTTGGTAACGGCGCAGCCTGGGACCTCGACAGCGTAGACGGCGGAGCACAGGTCCTCTCACCTTACGCCACGCAGGAAGGCGGCGCATGGTATGAAGGCACTGCGGATGCTATTTATCACAACATCGAATTCATCGATTCCTATGATCCTGAGAACGTCCTTATCCTCTCCGGAGACCACATCTACAGGATGGACTACGCAGACATGCTTGCGGCTCACAAAAAGAGAAACGCAGATCTGACAGTATCCGTTATAGAGGTCCCCTGGGAAGAAGCAAGCCGCTTCGGCATCATGACCCTCGGCGAAAACGACAGCATAGTCAAATTCACCGAAAAGCCCAAGCAGCCGGACAGCAACATGGCATCCATGGGTATATACATCTTCTCATGGCCGGCACTGCGCAAAGCTCTCATAGAAGACCACGTAGATCCCCAGTCCGAAAAGGACTTCGGAAAGAATATAATTCCCAAGATGCTCGGCGAAGGCAAGAGGCTCTTTGCCTACAGGTTCAAGGGATACTGGAAGGACGTAGGTACAATCAGCAGCTACTACGACTCCCAGATGGAGCTTCTGGACAAGAACGCACCTATCAACATCTTTGAAAGAGAGCTGAGGATATTCTCCAACTCCAACTACTACGCACCTGCGCTTATCGGTCCCAAGGCATCCGTTAAGGACAGCCTTATCTGCAACGGCTGCGTAATGTGCGGAACAGCTGTTCATTCCATAATCGCTTCCGGAGCATCCGTACACGACGGCGCGGAAGTAAAGGACAGCATAATACTTCCTAAGGCAGACGTAGGCCCGGGCTGCAAGCTCACAAGGGTAATAGTCAACGAAGGCGTTAAGATCAAGGCCGGCAGCGTTATAGGCAGCGCAGACGGAGAGATCACCGTAGTCGGAAAGGACGTACTGTAGGAGGATATCATGAAAAACGTATTCGGAATTATATTTGCTAACTATACAGGCAAGGGATTCGGCGAACTCCTCAGCAAGAGAACAGTTGCCTCCCTGCCCTTCGGCGGAAGATACAGACTGGTAGACTTCTCCCTTTCCAACATGGTCAACTCCGGCATAACAACAGTCGGACTCATAATGCCCTCCTCCTACAGGTCCCTTATAGACCACGTAGGCAGCGGCAGAGAGTGGGATCTGGACCGCAAGATAGGCGGACTGTTCATACTGCCCGGCACCGTTTACGGCGGACACAACACCAGCGAGGAGATAATGCTCTCCGATATCCTGGAGAACAAGCGTTATATCCAGCGCCGCGGCCGCGAAAAGTACGCTCTGATCGTTTCCGCAAGCAAAGTCTACAACATGGACTACCGTCCTATGATAGAAGAGCACATCGCAAGCGGACGCACAGTTACATTTGCTTACTACAAGACCGCAGAAGACAACGATATGCCGCTCAACTGCATGGTCATCAACAGGGATGCTCTTATGGAGATAACCGAGCAGTTCTCCAGCTTCCCGCATCTGGACCTTGTGGACCTTCTGCACCAGGAGATCCCGGCTCCGGAGATCGGCTTCTACAACTTCGACGGCTACGTAAGGAGCGTAGACAGCATCCACGACTACATCCAGGCAAGCATGGATCTGCTGGATCAGAAAGTGCACTTCGAGCTGTTCAGAAGCCCGCGCACCATATTCACCAAGATACAGGACGAGGCTCCTACCCTCTTCGGAGAAGGATCTTCCGTTCTCAACTCCATGGTATCCGCTGGCTGCGAGATAGAAGGCACTGTAGAAAACTGCATACTGTTCAGAAACGTTAAGGTTGCCAAGGGTGCTCACCTGCGCAACTGCATTATAATGCAGCACGCCCACATAGAAGAAGGCGCCGTGCTGGACAACGTAGTAATGGACAAATACTGCACAGTCAAGCCGAAGATCATGCTTATAGGCACAGAAAAAGATCCTTTAGTGATCGGAAAGAACATGGACCTTTAAACAATGAGTAAAGAACCAATTAAAGTATTATTTGCAAGCTTCGAGGCCGCTCCGTTCTCCAAGACAGGAGGCCTTGGAGATGTGGCAGGAAGCCTCCCCCGCTATCTTAACAGCGAAGACTGCGATGTAAGGCTCATCCTGCCAAAGCTCTCCTGCATACCCCAGAGGTATGTGGAGCGCATGGAATATGTGGAGAATTACTACGTTCCGCTCGGCTGGAGAAACTGCTACTGCGGTCTTTTCGAGTACAAGCTCGGAAACGTCACCTGCTACTTCCTGGACAACGAATACTACTTCCAGAGGGACAACGTCTACGGAGAGTTCGACGACGGCGAAAGAGTAGCATTCTTCTCCAAGGCAGTGCTGGAAACTCTGCTGCACCTTACGGACTTCATGCCGGACGTTATACACTGCAACGACTGGCACACAGCCCTTGTACCCGTTTACCTCAACGAGACCTACCGCCAGCTCTACGGATTTGAGAACATCAAGACCGTGCTGACTATCCACAATCTCAAGTTCCAGGGCCAGTATTCAGGCGCCGTTATTGGCGATGTCTGCGGGCTTCTTGGAACAGACGCGGACAGGCAGATGAAGCTGGAGGACGGCAGCGCAAACTACCTGCTCGGCGGACTGCGCTACACCGATATCATAAGCACCGTATCCCCCACCTACGCAAACGAGATCTGCACTCCGTGGTTCGGAGAGCACCTCGACTGGCTCTTCAGGGAGCGCAGGGACAGGCTCTGGGGCATACTCAACGGCGTGGATTATCAGGAGTACGATCCGCACACGGATCCCAACATCCCCTGCCACTTTACCGAAAAGTCCCTCGGCGGCAAGACCAAGTGCAAAAAGGCTCTTCAGGAAGAGCTGGGGCTGGAAGTAAACGCAGACAGACCGCTCCTTGCTGTAGTAAGCAGGCTCACGGACCAGAAAGGCATGGACCTTATAACCTACAACCTGCCCTGGATAGCAGAAAGCGGCGCCCAGCTGGTAGTTCTGGGCACTGGCGAGGAACGCTACGCGGAGGCCTTCAGGTACTTCGAGCAGTGCTACCCCGGCAGCTTTGCCGCAAGGATAGAGTTCTCCGAGCCCCTTTCCAGGCGCATCTATGCAGGCGCGGACGCATTCCTAATGCCAAGCCAGTTTGAGCCCTGCGGACTTTCGCAGATCATAGCCATGCGCTACGGCACCCTGCCCATAGTAAGGGAGACCGGCGGACTTAA
>JAZQIH010000082.1:0-1501 GCA_045541015.1 Anaerovoracaceae bacterium
TATGCTGTATTAAACATATCTACATCATAGAAAACATAAGTCCTGGTGGCTGGGGTATAATCATAATCTTCAGACAATATAGATCCGCCTGTAATAGTGTTACCAGTCGTCATTACCACAGTAACATTTATTTCCTTTAAATCTTCTTCAAGACTTGTTGCGGGTAGCATTGCTCTAATAAACACCTGAGTGTTATCATAAGTCGGATTGGATGGATTGCCATATCCATCTACCTGATAGCTTGCCGTAACTTCTCCAATCGTAACTGACTGAATTTCGGACGGCTGGTTTGTGGTTGTAGTGGCAACCGGTTTTGTGCTGTCTGCCATGGCTACTACTGGCAGTGCGAGTACCATCGCTAATACAAGAACGATGGCTAAGATTTTTCTTTTCGACATTTTCATGTCCTCCTTTTGTTTTTTCCTTGATATGCTATTGCAAATCTATCTTAAAACTATAAAACTGGGAATCATCTCCGCTTAAAACGGTCAGTCCTCTGTTTTGTAGTGTAAGATTAAGAACAAGGCTTCCGCCCATATCCTCTACGATGCAGGGGTTGTCCATGGACACCTTTGCATCCGGGAGCAGCTCTATATTTGTCATGCAGCGCTTGAAATCTGTATCCGACGGAAGTGTTACGCTTATCACATACAGTGTTTTTCCATCCTTTTTGGATGTCTCGACTTCAGCTGCAACTCCATTTATAGAGATGCTTTTAATGTAACCAGGGCCGTCTCTGCTCCTGCCGCATGAGAAAAGCAGCGTCAGTACCAGGCATAACAGTATCAATGCCTTTCCTTTTCTGATCATGCTGTATTTCCTCCCTGTACTATTCTGTCCTTATAGCCTCATTAGGGCTTATCCTTGTAGCCTTGCGGGCCGGCATCCATGCGGCAAGCACGGCCACAAGCCCCGCAAACAGTACTCCGCAGATGGCAAGCCACGCGGGAATAACGCAGCGCAGCTGCTGGCTTGCGAATACTACCGGTATAAGGTATTTCATCGCAAAGCTCAGGATCAGGCCTGCTATGCCCCCTACAAAGCCCACCAGAAGAGCTTCTGTAAGGAACATCTTTGCTATATCTTTTCTTGTGGTGCCCAGCACCTTAAGAACGCCTATCTCACGCGTGCGCTCTGTTATAGCCATCATCATGGTGTTTGCCACGCATATGGCGGATATAAGTATGGCTACGGCGCCCAGAGCGCCAAGCATGCCCTGTATCTGTCGGGACTGCGTCCTTACAGTCTCCAGCATGTCGTTAAGCGAATATGTGCTAAGGCCCGCATCCTGTATGGTCTTTGCTATGCGCTGTACATCGTCCACGTCCTTTACCTTTACCCATACCAGGTCATAGACCGGGTCTGCCTCTCTAACGCCTGTCAACTCCGCAAGCCTGTCGTAGCTCATGAAAGCCGCTGTAGTAAAGTTGCCGCTTACATTTGAACATATGCCTGTAACGTTAAGGGTATACAGGTTTCCTGCTGCTATGGCCCTGCCGTC
>JAZQIH010000083.1:0-21103 GCA_045541015.1 Anaerovoracaceae bacterium
GACACCCGGAAAGCAACAAGTGCCCCGGAATAGATGTCTCCACAGGATCTTTGGGTCAGGGCGTTTCCGCTGCTGTAGGTATGGCTCTGGGCTTCAAGCTCAAGAAGAAGGACAACCTTGTATTCGCCATACTCGGAGACGGAGAGATAGACGAGGGCATCTGCTGGGAAGCTTTCATGGCAGCAGCTCACTACAAGCTGGATAACCTTACCGTTATCATAGACAAGAACAGGCTGCAGCTGGACGGCACCACGGACCAGATAATGGCCCACAGGGATCTTAAGGCCAAGATGGAGGCTTTCGGCTTCCTGGTAGACGTTATAGACGGCCACGATTTCGACCAGATCCTCCCCGCTCTGGACAACAGGGCAGAGGGCAAGCCGCACTGCATAATAGCCAATACCATAAAGGGCAAGGGCGTTTCCTACATGGAAGACAGCCTTGACTGGCACGGCAAGGCTCCCAACGCAGAGCAGCTCGAAACAGCACGCAAGGAACTCGGAGGTAAATAATATGGCAGACGTTGTAAAAAAGGCGACACGCCACGGATACAGTGAGGGCCTTGTGGAGCTTGCAAAAGACCACGAAGACGTAGTAGTACTGGACGCAGATCTGGGCCACGCTACCGGTACTCTTGCATTCCAGAAAGCCTATCCGGAAAGATACATAGAAGCAGGAATAGCAGAGCAGGATATGATAGGAATGGCTACAGGCCTTGCAAAGGTCGGATTCGTTCCTTTCGCAAACTCCTTTGCTGTATTCACAGCGGGCAGAGCATTCGAGATCATCAGAAACTCCGTCTGCTACTCCAATGTAAACGTTAAGATAGTCGGCTCCCACTGCGGCATAACCCCGGCAGGAGACGGCGGCACCCACCAGTGCATAGAAGACATTGCAGCAATGAGAGCTCTTCCTAACCTTACAGTGCTTTCTCCTTGCGATTTCAACCAGGCAAAGCTCATGGCCAAGGTAATGTACGAACACCAGGGCCCGTGCTACATGCGCACATCCAGAGAGCCCATGCCTATAGTAACTTCCCTTGACGACAAGATAGAGCTCGGAAAGGCTCAGATCTTAAGGGACGGCAGCGCAGTATGCATAGTTGCCACAGGCGTTATGACTGCTCTTGCAGTTTCCGCCGTGGACGAGCTTAAGGCAGAGGGCGTGGATGCAATGCTTATAAACATCCACACCATAAAGCCTCTGGATATGGAAGCAATAAAGGCAGGAGCTGCAAAGTGCGGCGGACGCATACTTGTCTGCGAGGAAGCCAACATGTATGGCGGACTCGGAGAGGCTGTTGCCTACGGCCTTGTAGGCACCAACGGCATCAAGTTCGATCATATTGCAGTTATGGACAGGTTCGGCCAGTCCGGACTTTCCGCTGAGCTCCTTGAGGACTACGGAATCACCTCCGCAAACATCAAGGCTCACGCACTGGAGCTTTCGAAGAAATAATGTACGATATAACAGGAGTAGGGTACAGCTGCCTGGACAGGATATGCACCATAGATGACTATCCGCCCGAAGACGGCTCCACCCATATCTCTCAGATTCAGACCCAGGGGGGCGGCGCCGCGGCAACTGCCGTGGTAGCTGCATCCAGGCTGGGCAAAAAGACCACCTTCATAGGCCTTGCCGGCTTCGACGGAGCCTCGGAAGATATCAGAAAGCTTTTCGAGATGGACGGCGTGGATACCTCCAACCTCGTAAAGACAGAAGGCATAACCGGGCTGCAGTCCTTCGTTATGGTGGACCCCAAGAGCGGATCGCGCACCAAGTTCCCCCAAAGGGACGAGCAGCCGCCCATCAAATGGACAGCGCAGCTGGAGTCCGTAATAGCCTCCTCCAAAGCTATCCACCTGGACGGCACCCACCACGAGAACGCCATGGAGGCCGCGCGCATAGCAAAAAAGCATGGGGTGCTCATTTCGCTTGACGGATGTCATTTAAAAGGCGATAATAGTCTTAACCTGGAGCTTGCCAAAATGGCAGACATCCTGATAATGAATTACCGCTATCCGGTAAGGGTAACAGGCATCCAGGACTACGACCAGGCCTTGCTCGAATGCGCAAAGTGGGGCGCAAAGGTGGTAATAGGTACCAAAGGCAGCGAGGGCTGCAGGGCCGTTATAGACGGCCGCGTGGAGTATTTCCCGGCTTTCAAGGTAAAAGCCGTGGATACCACAGGCGCGGGGGATGTCTTCCACGGAGCTTTCCTTGCGGGCTGGCTGGATGGTATGGGCCTTAAGGAGTGCATACGTTTTGCAAGCGCTGTTGCCGCTTTGAAATGCACTGCTTTCGGCGGCAGGGCAGGGATCCCTTCAAAAGAGGCTGCTCTGCGCTTTATGGATCAGGTAAAAACCTTCTGACTAGGTTTTTATATTAATTGTTTTTCATAGGAGGATATTATGAAAAAAGTATTAGCTATCGTAATGGTAATGGCTATGATACTCGGCCTTGCTGCATGCGGCGGAAATACCCCTGCAAACAACAGCGGTAATAACAACAACGCTGCTCCGGCAGAGCCCTCCGGCGAGCTCATCATGTACACCACAGTTGCTGACGCTCAGCTGGATGCTACTATCAAGGCATTCAACGCCAAGTACCCCAAGATCAAGATCCAGTACACCTACGCAGGTGCAGGCGAGCTCAAGAACAGAATCAAGTCCGAGGCTGCAAATCCCCAGGCTGACGTTATGTTCGGCGGACTCCAGTTTGCAGACATCAGCGCTTTCGGCGATTATTTCGAGAGCTATGTTTGCGCTAACGATGCCAAGATGATGGCAGACTACAGGAACACCACCGGAAAGCTCACCTTCCACGATGCTCAGATCCCCTGCATACTCGTTAACGAGAAGCTCGAGGCTGAAGCTGGTGTAAAGATCACCGGCTGGGCATCCCTGCTGGATCCCGCACTCAAGGGCAAGATCGCTATCGCTAACCCCACAAGCTCCTCTTCCGCATGGAACTGGATGCAGTGCCTGCTGACAGACTTCGGCGGCTGGGAGAAGCAGGAAGCTTGGGATTACATTGCTAAGTTCATCCCGCAGGTAAAGCTTCTGGACAGCTCTTCTGCTCCTCTCAAGAACACCTACAAGGGTGAGTACGTCTGCGGACTTACTTACGAACCGCTCGTGATCATGAACGAAGAGAACTGCTTCCCCGGATGCAGAGTCGTTTACTGGGAAGAGGGAACAACCTCTGTAGGATTTGCTTCTGCAATCATCAAGGGCGCTAAGAACCTTGACAACGCAAAGCTCTTCATGGACTTCCTTGAAAGCCCCGAAGGACAGAGCGTATACGCTCAGTCCGGTGCTCGTCCTGTAACCACCGAGACCGATAAGGTCCAGGGCGCAAGCGAGCTCATGGTAGACCTCAGCAAGATCAAGTATCTCGAGGCTGATACAAAGGCTCTCGCAGAGCACAAGTCTGAGATCTGCGACAAGTGGAACGATCTTTGGGCTAAGTACGCTTCCAAGTAGATCGCTCGTTAATTAGTCAGAACTTGTTAACAAGGGGCGGCGCTGCCCGGTCGGGTATGCCCGCCCCGCTTTTTTAAGAATTGGAGAGAACTATGAATGTTGGCATAAAGATAGATCATGCTGTAAAGATATACAAGGGATTTACAGCTATCCATGATCTTTCTCTGGACATCAAGCCGGGAGAGTTCTTTACGCTGCTTGGACCATCCGGCTGCGGCAAGACCACTCTTCTGAGAATGATCGCAGGTTTCAACTCTATCGAAGGCGGTAAGTTCTATTTCGGAGACCGCCTGATAAACGACCTGGATCCGTCTAAGAGGAACATCGGTATGGTGTTCCAGAATTACGCTATTTTCCCGCACCTTACAGTCAGAAAAAACGTAGCTTTCGGACTTCAGAACAGAAAGATGAGCAAGGATCAGATCCAGGCTCAGACAGACAAGTTCCTTAAGCTCATGAAAATAGATGAATACGCTGACCGCATGCCTGAACAGCTCTCCGGCGGCCAGCAGCAAAGAGTTGCTCTTGCAAGAGCTCTCGCAATAGAACCGGACGTTCTGCTTATGGACGAGCCTCTTTCCAACCTGGATGCAAAGCTTAGGGTAGAGATGAGAGAGGCCATCAAGGAGATCCAGAACAGCCTGGGAATCACAACAGTCTACGTTACTCACGACCAGGAAGAGGCCATGGCAGTATCCGACAGGATAGCCGTTATGAACAAGGGCGACATCCAGCAGATAGGAACCCCCAAGGCCCTCTACCAGAGGCCGGAGAACCTCTTTGTTGCGACCTTCATCGGTAGGACCAATGTTATAAACTCCAAGGTCTACAAGGATGCTTCCGGCGTTGGCATAGTTACAGACGAAGGGGAGAAGGTCCCCGTTGCAACTCTGGTGCCGGAGCTTGTTGAGGACGGCCAGGAGGTAGTAGTCTCCATACGCCCCGAAGAGTTCGTTATAGACCAGAACAACACCAAGGGCATCTCCGCTACTGTTGTCTACAGCACCTTCCTTGGACTCAACACCCACTATTTCTGCGATCTGGACAACGGCCAGAGGGTAGAGATAATCCAGGAGTCCAAGATAGACGATATCATCCAGAACGGCACCAAGCTGAAGCTTGATATCAAGACAGAAAAGATCAATATCTACACCAAAGACGGAAGCAAGGCTCTCGTTAAGTAAAGGAGCACGGCTATGACCAGAAAACTTAAAAAATTCGACTTCTGGGTAGTCGCCAGCATAGTAGTGCTTGCACTGTACATACTGTTCATGCTCTATCCTATGCTGAAGGTCCTGATCCAGTCCTTCGTGGACTCCGAGACAGGAAAGTTTTCTCTGATGCACTTCCAGAAGTTCTTCAGCCAGCCGTACTATTTCGGCACGCTGTTAAACAGCTTTAAAGTTGCTATAGCGTCTGCTTTCTTTGCATTGCTGATAGGTATTCCTCTTGCGTACTTCTACAACGTGTACAGGATACGCGGCGCCAAGACCCTGCAGATGCTTATAATCTTAAGCTCTATGTCTGCACCTTTCCTTGGAGCTTACTCCTGGATACTGCTGCTGGGGCGTTCGGGCGTTATCACAAAGTTCATAGAAAGCGTGTTTGGCGTAGTTATACCAAGCATCTACGGCTTTAAGGGCATAGTGCTGGTACTGGTATCCAAGCTGTACCCGCTGGTGTTTCTGTATGTTTCCGGAGCTATAAAGAACATAGACAGCTCCCTGCTGGAGGCTTCGGCCAACATGGGCAGGACAGGTCTTAAGCGCTTCTTTACAGTTGTTATACCACTTTGCATGCCGTCCATACTGGCTGCTGCTCTGATGGTATTCATGAGAGCTCTTGCGGACTTCGGAACTCCGATGATGATAGGCGAGGGCTACATGACCTTCCCTGTAATAATCTACACTTCCTACGTAGGCGAGATGGGAACGGACCACAACTTTGCTTCCGCGGTCTCTATAATTGCAGTCGTCATTACTCTTATAGTATTCCTGGTGCAGAGCTACGCTACAAAGAAGACGACCTTCTCCATGAGCGCAATGCACCACATAGAGCGCAAGGAAGCTAAGCTTCTGCCGTCTATACTGATGCACATCTACAGCTACGGCGTTGTGGCTATATCCATCTTCCCGCAGCTCTACCTGATCTATCTTTCCTTCAGAAAGACATCGTCCAACGGAAACGCTTTCAAGCCCGGATACTCGCTTGACAGCTACAAGTACGTGTTCGAGAACATGGGAAGCTCCATCTGGAACACCATAAGGATATGCGGCGGCGCGCTGATACTCATCATAGTGCTTGCTATACTCATTTCTTACCTGGTGGTAAGAAGGAACAACGTTATCAACAAGGTGATAGACACCCTGTCCATGATACCGTACATAATCCCGGGCGCTGTTATCGGTATTGCTCTGATACTTGCGTTCAACAACCCCAAGTTCCCGCTGGTAGGTACTGCGTGGATACTGATAATATCCATGTGCATAAGGCGTATACCTTACACCATCAGAAGCTCTGTTGCCATACTGGGTCAGATACCTATGTCTATAGACGAGGCTTCTGAATCCCTGGGCGCAGGAAAACTCAAGACTCTTATAAAGGTCACCATCCCCATGATGCTCAACGGTATCTTCTCTGGTGCTGTAATGAGCTGGGTAACTCTGATCACGGAGCTGAGCTCCTCGCTGCTGCTGTACACCTTCAGGACCATGACCCTCAACATTGCAGTTTATGTAATGGTGGCCAAGGGTTCCGACGGCAGGGCATGCGCAATGGCAACCATACTTACACTGTTCACAGTCATCACACTGCTGATATTCAACAAGTTCAGCAAGGACGGCGAGATCATGATGTAAGAAACGAGGGACGGTTCTCTGTTTCAGCACTCGGGGACGGTTCTCTGGTGCTAAATTCACAAAACTAAAAGGAGCTCTTTATCGGAGCTCCTTTTGTGTTTAACAGTTTTTGCCAAAATGACAATTCGGGACCGTCCCCAATTGTCATTCGGCGATGTGGCCTTTGGCTTTGATGACGGCGATGACGGAGTCTACGTACTTTTCGCAGATCTCGTTGGTGCCGGCCTCCACCATTACGCGGATGACAGGCTCTGTGCCGCTCTCGCGCACCAGGATGCGTCCGGTATCGCCAAGAGCATCTGCAACAGCCTTTACTGCAGCCTGAACATCAGGATCGTTCTGAGCGTCCGGCTTGCTCTTGACGCGCACGTTCTTGAGGACCTGCGGATAGAAAACTACAGGTGCAGCAAGCTCGCTGATGGGCTTTTCCTTTGCAAGCATAGCTTCCATGACCATAAGAGAGGTGAGTATTCCGTCTCCAGTGGTAGCGTACTTGGTGAAGATAACGTGGCCGCTCTGCTCTCCGCCAATGCGGTTTCCGGTCTGGACCATGTTCTCGTAAACGTACTTGTCTCCGACCTTGGTCTTGTCGTATTCGATGCCGACCTTGTCCAGAGCCTTGTAGAGGCCGAAGTTGGACATTACAGTGGTAACTACCTTGTTGTTGTCCAGCTCTCCGCGCTCCTTCATGTAAAGGCCGCAGAGGTAGATGATGTGGTCTCCGGTAACTACATTGCCTTTTTCGTCCACGCAGATGCAGCGGTCTGCGTCGCCGTCGAATGCAAAGCCTATATCCAGGCGGTTCTCGGTAACGAACTTCTGCAGGTGCTCTATGTGGGTGGAACCGCAGTCGGTGTTGATATTGTAACCGTCCGGGTTGTTGTTCATGATATAGGTCCTGGCTCCCAGAGCGTCGAAGACAGCCTTGGCAATAGTCCAGGAAGCGCCGTTGGCAACATCCAGGCCCACCTTGATGTTCTTGAAGCTGAACTTGGAGAGGGAGATGAGGTAGCCTATGTAGCGGTTGCGGCCTTCTACGTAGTCCACGGTGCGGCCTATCTCGTGCCTGCCTGCAACAGGGATGTCTACCTTGCCGTCTATGTAATCCTCTACCTTGAGAATGGTCTCTTCGTCCATTTTCTCTCCGTAGCCGTTGATCAGCTTGATGCCGTTGTCGTAGTACGGGTTGTGGGACGCGGAGATCATGATGCCGCAGTCGAATTGATCGGTCCTTGCAATGTAAGCAACGGACGGGGTGGTGGTAACATGCATTATGTAAGCATCTGCGCCGCTTGCCATAAGGCCGGTGCAAAGAGCGTACTCGAACATGTAGGAGGATCTTCTGGTGTCCTTGCCTATAACGATGCGGGCCTTGCGTCCCAGCCTCTGGCCGTAGTACCAGCCAAGGTAGCGGCCGATCTTTATAGCGTGTTCGTAAGTAAGATCCTTATTGGCTTCTCCTCTGAAGCCGTCTGTTCCGAAATATTTACCCATGGTTTTGCCTTTCTTTAGTCGTGTTTTGCAACGATAACGCCGTTATCCTTGTAGATGCTGTTTTCAGGTACCACTCCGCGCACGCAGGAAGTGGGATAGATGTTGCTGTGCCTTCCGATAACAGTACCGGGGTTGCAGACACTGTTGCAGCCAACTTCTACGTAGTCTCCCAGCATAGCGCCGAACTTCTTAATGCCTGTTTCTATGTTCTCCGTGCCGTTGTGAACGACTACGAGCTTCTTGTCGGACTTAACGTTGGAGGTTATGGAACCAGCTCCCATGTGGCTGTAGTAGCCAAGGATGGAATCTCCGACGTAGTTGTAGTGCGGTGTCTGGACATGGTCGAAGAGGATGACGTTCTTGAGCTCTACGGAGTTTCCTACGACGCAGTCCGCGCCAACAAGGGCGGAGCCTCTTACGAACGCGCAGTGCCTTACCTCTGTGTTGGGGCCTATGATGCAGGGCGCTCCAAGGTAGGCGGAGGGGAAGACCTTAGCGGTCTTGTGGACCCATACGTTTTCGGATACCTGGTCGTATTCAGCAGGATCCAGGGTCTTGCCGAGCTCTATTATCATTTCCTTGATGCCCTTGAGTGCCTCCCAGGGATATTTGAACTTGGAGAGGTAGTCTTTTGCGAGGGTGTGTTCAAGGTCGAAAAGATCTGTTACAGTATACATAACGGTTTGATCTCCTTTTTTGTATTTTTTTACAAGTAATTATTTTAATGTAATTGTAATAAAATGTCAATAAAATGCTTAAAGCGACATCAAAAAAGAGCTCATTTAAAGAGCTCTTTTTTTGCTTTATTTCTTCTTGTTTTTCCAGTCTTCTTCGCCTCGTTTGGCTTCCTTGGCGACCAGCGCGCCCAGGGCTATCATGGCTATTACGTTAGGTATTACCATCAGCTGGTTGAACATGTCCGTAAGCTCCCAGACAAGGTCGTTGGAGAGCAGGGAGCCCATAAAGCCTAAAGCGAGGATTATAGCCACGGAAAAGAAGCCGGCGAGATATTTGCCCACCTTGCCCTTAAACGCGCGTCTGATGTAGTATACGGGGCCTCCAGAGGCATTTCCGTGCTCGTCTACCACTCTGGTATCCTGCGCAAGCACCGCTTCCGCGTAAATGGTAGCCATTCCGAAGAAAGCAATGATCCACATCCAGAAGATAGCGCCCGGGCCGCCTATGAGTATGGCGCCGCAGGCACCTACGATGTTGCCTGTTCCTACCTTAGCTGAACGAACTTTGTCCTTACTGAGAAATAGATACCTGTTCCGACCAGCAGCACTATAAGAATGTAGTCGGACAGGTAAGAGTTGATCGTTTGAACGATGTGCAGCAATGCGTCCATGTTGAGTTCCTTTCTTTTGCGATTTGAAATAAAAAGACCGCCTGTTTGAGGCGGCTCACACGGGCGCAGCTGAAAAAAACAGCGTCATGTGATCCGTCCTTTCGCCTGAGAGATTCAGCGCTAGCGCGCCTTGCACCTTCGGCACCCCGTTTGGCATTCGGGGATTCTCCGGATCTCCTCCGCTCCCTGTTCCGTTTAGGTCCGGGGAGTTTCATCGGGAGATATTCAGTTGTGAGGTATTATGCTTTAATAAAGCTTTATTGTCAATAAGATATTTTGTTATCTTTATGACTAATGCGGAATGCTACAGCGCAGCTTTTACCGCAGCAAGAAGTCCTTCGTAGGTCTCGTATGCGGGAACGTCCGGGTGAGCCTTCTTTATTTCTTCCGTGCTTCTGAAAAGGAAGCCTGCCTTGCTTGCGGATATCATGCCAAGATCGTTGTAGCTATCTCCGAAGGCTATAGTCTCAAAACCTATGGACTGCAGCGCTCTTACTGTGGTGAGCTTGGTGTTTTCCGTACGCATCTTAAAGCCAGTTATCTCTCCGTTTTCGGCAACAATAAGGGTGTTGCAGAAGATGGTGGGGTAGCCGAGCTTTTTCATAAGAGGCTGGGCAAACTGGTCGAAGGTATCGCTGAGCACTATCACCTGAGTGATGCTGCGGAGCTCGTCTAAGAATTCCTTGGCGCCGGGCAGCGGATCTATGTGGGATATAGTGTCCTGTATCTCCTTAAGGCCAAGGCCGTGCTCCTTAAGTATGCCTATGCGCCATTTCATGAGCTTGTCGTAGTCGGGCTCATCCCTTGTGGTGCGGGAAAGCTGAGGGATGCCGCTTTCTTTTGCGAATTCTATCCAGATCTCCGGCGTTATTACGCCTTCCATGTCCAGGCATACTATATTCATAAGGCTGCTCCTTTTTGTAAGATGGGTCTATTTTAATACGAAACACGCAGGTTTACTACTGTTTTTTGCAGCAGAGGGTTGACTTTGATCATTCTACTATTGTAGAATAAAGCTGTACTACAAATGTAGAGTAAAGAAAGGACGGGTTATGAGTGCAATAAAAAGGCTTCCGGATTCGGAGCTGGAGATCATGCAGGCTGTATGGAGCTTAGAGCCTCCTGTGCCAAGAGCTCTGGTGGAAGAAAAGGTTCGCGAAAGCAGCGATCTTGCCCAGACCACCATACTGACTCTCCTTTCAAGGCTTGCAGATAAAGGCTTTATAAAGGCGGAAAAGCAGGGCCGGGGCAGCGTTTACACACCTCTTGTAAGCAGGGAAGAGTATCAGGCATCCCAGAGCCGGAGCTTTTTTGAGAAGCTTTTCGGCGGGGATGTAACAGCCTTCGCCGCGGCGCTTTCCGAAAGCGGGATAAGCAAAGAAGACCTCAGGGAGCTGAAAGAGCTTCTGGAAAGGAAAGAATTATGATAAGGCTCTTTTCAAGTCTTCCGCCTTGGGGCAGGCTTTTGATACTTGCTGGTTTTTGCCTGTATTTTGCGTCTTTTGCTGAAGGCAGGTACAGGGGTAAAAGTCTGATAACAGATGACAAATACAAGTATGCGCCAAGCCTGCCGCCGATGGCTGTTGCCACCGTGTTTGCCGTCTATTTGTTACTGGATCTGTGGAGCTGGAGAGGAGCAAACGGCCTTATCCAGTTCGGATTGTTTGTTTTAAGGCACGCCTTCTTTGTAGCTCTTTTCAGTACCATACTGTTCTTTGTGATAAAGCCCTTGCGCAAAATATACAACGCTGCATCGTGCTCCATGCTCTGGATCGTGATCAATTATCTGTATTTCTATATGTTTACAATGGCAGCGACAGGCTTATATGAACCTCTTATAAAGCTGACGGTGCCTAAGAATGTTTTTACTTACATAACGCTGGCGTATCTGCTGATCGCAGCTGCAGTCTTCATAAAAGGCTGCGCGGAGCATCTGGCTTTCAGAAACAGGGTGCTGTCCGCGGCTGTTCCTGTAGATAACGAAGAGATCACAGGAAGGCTGGCGCAGATAGCAACAGACCTTTCGGGGAGGTCCTTAAGCTACGATATACTGGTCTCGGATGAGATAAGTTCTCCTTTGTCCATAGGCGTTTTCGACAAGACAGCCTATATCGTGCTTCCGAGGACAGATTACAGCTACGACGAGATGGATCTTATTCTCAGGCACGAGGTGATACACCTGCTCAGAAAAGATGCCCAGACAAAAATGTTCATGCTGTTCTGCCGCAGCCTGCTCTGGTGGTATCCTCTGATGCCTAAGTGCTCTGAGCTGTGCAGCCAGGACATAGAGTTCTCCTGCGATGAAGCCGTTTTATACGGGTCGGGCGAGGAAGAAAAGCGGCTCTACGCAGATCTTGTTATAGCAAACGCAAGCGATGATACCGGCTTTACCACCTGCCTTTCAGCCAAGGCTGAGGCTCTGCGCTACAGGCTGAAGCGGATAATGGAGCCTCCTGTAGACAGGTCCGGGCGCGTACTGATAGCTTTTGCAATGGCTATAATAAGCCTGGCTGTGAACCTGGTCTCCATAGAGGTCCCTGCAGGAAAGCTCGGTAATATACTAAGTATGCCTCAGATCGGGACGGAAGAGCTAAAGATCAACTATCTGTATGTTGACGGCAGGATAACAGGATTTGAGCCTGAGGAGCAGGAGAAACTGCTTGGAATGATCTCGGATATGGATGTCAGCATCAGCGAGAGGGCGTATAAATATGATGGCCCAAGGATCCAGGTGAATATGCTTTGGAACGGCAGGTGGGCAAGGGTAAACATTCAAAGAGGCCTGATCTATGCTGTTGGCGATGAGCTATATAAAGGGGACAGGATCTTTGTGCATCCTTACTGGCCTGCAGATGAGAACGCCCTAAAAGCAATCGTTGAAATGGTAAATAAAAAGGATCTCTGATTTGAGATCCTTTTGTGTTTTCAGTCTGCCGGACATGCTCTAAAGAAGCTCTGCAAGCGCTTTGACGGCTTCCTCTGCCGTTGCCCAGCTGGTAACGAATCGCACGGCGCTGTGCTCTGCGTCCACTCTCTCCCAGAACTCGAAATTGACGTTTTGGGAGAGTTTTTTTATTGCTTCATCGGAAAGGATGGGGAAGATCTGGTTAGTGGGGCTGTCTATGAGCAGCGGGATGTTCTTTTCCTTGAGGGCGGCGCGGAGGATGGCTGCGCATTTAATGCCGTTCTCTCCGACCTTTCCGTAAAGGCCGTCCGTAAACAGGGCATCGAACTGAAGTCCAAGGAGCCTTCCTTTAGCCAGCATGGCTCCGTGCTGCTTTATTATGGACAGGAAGTGGGGGACTGTGCCGGTCTTTGTGAAGACTACGGCTTCTCCGAAAAGCGCGCCGCACTTTGTTCCGCCTATGTAGAAGGCATCGGTGAGCCTTGCAAGGTCCGAAAGCGCAACATCGTTGTCCGGGCAGGCCAGGGCGTAGGCCAGTCTGGCGCCATCTACATAAAGGTATATTCCGTAAAGTCTGCAGATTTTGGATATTTCTTCGAGTTCTTTGAGGGAGTAGAGAGTTCCGTACTCGGTGGGCTGGGAGATGTAGACCATGCCGGGCATTACGGTGTGATCCCTGCTGGGATCGCTTTCGTAGGCGTCGAGTCTGGCTTTGATATCTTCCGCGGAGATCTTTCCGAGCTTCTGGGGCAGGGCAATCACCTTGTGGCCGCCGAATTCTATGGCTCCTGATTCGTGTACGTTTATGTGTCCTGTGGCAGCTGCTATAACGCCCTGGTAGCTTTTGAGCAGTGCATCTATGACAGTGGCATTGGTCTGCGTTCCGCCTACAAGGAAATGTATCTCCGCGTCCGGGCAGGCGCAGGCTTTTGCGATCTTTTCCCTTGCCTGGGCGCAGTAGTCGTCTGTTCCGTAACCGGGAGTCTTTTCCAGGTTGGTCTTTGCTAGCGATTCCAGTATCTGCGGGCAGGCGCCTTCCATGTAGTCCGACATGAACCAGAGTTTTTCTTCAGCCATATTTCCCTCCAAATGTGTGTTTTCTGTGCTATTTTAACGCCGCAAAGCCCTTTGGACAAGTGCATAAAAAGCTTTTGCACACACTTTGAGTTTTGAGTCAAGTTTTGCTTGAAAAAAGAACAAATGTTCTGTATAATGTAAGCAGCTGAAAAGCCAATGGGGGATATAAAAATGGATATACTGGAAGGCTTAAGCAAAGCCCAGGCGGAGGCTGTAACTGCCACAGAGGGCGTAGTCCGTGTCATTGCCGGTGCCGGCTCGGGAAAGACAGGCGTGCTCACAAAGCGTTTTGCCTACCTGGTAAACGATCTTGGCATACGCCCGGGTCATATACTTTGCGTAACTTTCACTAACAAGGCTGCAGAGGAGATGCGCAGCAGGATACACGCCCTTACAGGGGATAAGGATACGGGGTATATCAATACCTTCCACGGTTTTTGCGTGTCCGTTCTCCAGGAGGATAGCTATGCGGTATCCTATCCAAAGAAGTTCATAGTCCTGGACAATTCGGACATAGACCAGATGCTCCAGCTGATCTACGACGAACGCGGTCTGTCTCTTAGGGATATGACCTTCTCCGATGCAAGGGATATGATAGAGATCCGCAAGATCTTCAAGCAGCCGGAGTACTACAGGGATATGATCTCCATGTCCCTGGAGGACTTAAGGAAAAAGTACCTGGCATCCCAGGCGCCTTCGGATATCATTTTTTACGGGTATCTGTATCAGGAAAAGAAATGCTTTGCCCTGGACTATAACGACCTTATAAAGTTTACTCTGTATATCTTTTCGGAAAGGGAGGATATACGTCTCAAATGGCAGAAACGCCTGGAATACATAATGATAGACGAGTTCCAGGACATAGACGACCTCCAGTATTCGCTGATGGAAGCGCTTTGCGCCTATCACGGCAATCTGTTCGTGGTAGGAGATCCGGATCAGACCATCTACACCTGGAGGGGCGCCAATGTCCGCTACCTTATGGAACTTCCGTCCAGGTATCCGGGCTGCAGAACTATAATGATGACAGAGAACTACAGGTCTCTGCCGCCGATACTTATGGCTGTGAATTCGCTCATCTCAAAGAACAGCACAAGGATCAGTAAAGATCTGGTGCCTGTGCTTTCCGGGGGAGAGCAGCCCTTGTTCTTCTATGCCAGAGATCCGGCTAAAGAAGCCGGGTGGATAGCAGAAAGGATCAGGGAGCTTATCGCGGCCGGAACTCCGGCAGGGGATATAGCGGTTCTTTACAGGGCCCATTATGTAACAAGGGCTCTGGAAACGGTGTTCCAAAAGGAGGACCTTCCTTACGAGATATACAGCGGTCTTCGCTTTTACGACCGCAGGGAAATAAAAGACGCTCTGTGCTATCTGCGCCTTCTGGTATTCAGGGACGATCTGTCCTTCAGAAGGGTGTGCAATACGCCAAGAAGAAATCTCGGTGAAAGAAGGCTTGCATTTCTTGAGGCAAAAGCTCAGGAAGCCGGCTGCAGCCTTTACGAAGCCATGGCAGACAACCTGGAGGACGATATCTTCAAAGGCACAGGGGCAAGGGCTCTGGCAGAGCTCGTGGAAGACCTTTCGGAGGGCATAGATCAGCGCTCCGTAACGGAAACTCTTGCTCTGGTGCTGGACCGCAGCGGCTATGACAGGCAGCTGCGCACGGAAGGCAGCCAGGACAGGCTGGATAACCTTGCGGAACTCAAACAAAGCATTTACGAATACGAGATCAGCTGCGGAGAAGAAGCCTCTGCAGCTGACTATCTCAGAAAAGCCGCGCTGTTCACATCGGCAGACGAGGAAAGGCGCTCCGGGCGCGTAAGGCTGATGACTGTCCACGCCGCAAAAGGCCTGGAGTTCCCGGTAGTCTTCCTCTGCGGCATGAACGAGGGCATATTCCCCTCAAGAAAGATAGATACGCTGGAAGGCATGGAGGAAGAACGCCGCCTTGCCTATGTAGCAATGACAAGGGCGGAAAAGCAGCTTTTCATGACAGGCGCAGCAGGAAGAGGCCTGGACGGAACGGTACGCTATCCGTCGCGCTTTATAACTGATATAGACAAGGACCTCATAGAGCTTCAGGGAGAGATAACGGATCTTGTAATAGAGCTCAGCAGGGAGAACGCTGCAAAAAACGATCTTTTGATGAAGGACAACCCGGACAGGCTTGCTTCAGGGCAGAGGGTAAAGCATCCTGTGTTCGGAGAGGGCACGGTGCTCGGCATGGATGGAGATGCCTACTCCATACAGTTCGATAATATAGCCACGCCGCGCAGCATAGTGGTAACAGCAAAACTGGAGGTCCTTCAGGAGTCTGCAGCAAACTGAGCGCAGACACTTCAAATCGTGTGTAAAGCTTGAGAATACGGTGTTTTTGTTGTATCATTATCTATCATGAGTGAAAGATTTTCAAGAACTGAACTTATGCTCGGCAAAGATGCCATGGACCGCCTGGCGGCAGCACGCGTGGCAGTGTTTGGCGTGGGCGGCGTAGGCGGTTACGTGGTAGAAGCCCTGGCCAGAAGCGGCATCGGAGCGCTGGATCTTATAGACGGGGATACAGTATCAGAAAGCAATATAAACAGGCAGATCATAGCAGACAGCAGTACCATCGGTAAGAACAAGGTGGATGCCTTTAAGGACCGCATTGCCCTTATAAACCCGGAATGCGTCGTAAGGCCTTATGTCATGTTCTTCGGCCCGGACAGCAAAGATATAGACTTCAGCAGCTACGACTATATCGTAGACGCCATAGACGATGTAAAAGGCAAGCTGACTATCATAAAAATGGCCAAGGACGCAGGGATTCCTGTTATAAGCTCCATGGGTGCAGGCAACAAGCTTGATCCTATGGGTTTTGAAGTTGCTGATATCTACAAGACCTCTGTGTGTCCGCTAGCTAAGGTGGTGCGCAAAGGCTGCAGGGATCTTGGTATAAAGGACCTTAAGGTAGTGTATTCCAAGGAGCTTCCGGTAAAGCCGGCAGTGGACGGGGTGCGCGTGCCTGCGTCTGTTGCTTTTGTGCCTTCTGCGGCAGGCTTGCTTATAGCCTCGGAAGTAGTCAAGGATATTATAAATGGCTGAAAACGGCGGAAAAACCTATATAGCCATAGACCTTAAGTCTTTTTACGCGTCTGTGGAGTGCGTCTCAAGGGGCTACGATCCTCTTACTACCAACCTTGTAGTGGCAGACGTCAGCAGAACAGAAAAGACCATATGCCTTGCTGTAACTCCGGCGCTCAAATCCTACGGGATATCAGGGCGCGCAAGGCTTTTTGAGGTGCTGGAAAGCGTAAAGCAGATAAACGCTGAAAGGCGGAAAAAGGCTCCGGGCGGCAAGTTCCGCGCCAAGAGCATATTCAAGGAGGAACTGGAGAAGGATCCTTCCCTGGAACTGGACTTTCTTGCTGCAACCCCGCGCATGTCTGAATACATGCGCATAAGCACCAATATATTCAACATCTACCAGCGCTACGTTTCACCGGACGATGTCCACGTCTATTCCGTAGACGAGATCTTCATAGACGCAACAAGCTATCTTAAACTCTACGGCCTTACTGCCAGAGAGTTCACCATGAAGCTGGTAAGGGAAGTTCTTTCGGAGACGGGTATAACTGCTACTGCAGGCATAGGCACCAATATGTACCTGTGCAAGGTGGCCATGGACATAGTGGCAAAGCACATCCCGGCTGATAAGGACGGCGTGCGCATAGCAGAACTGGACGAAATGAGCTACCGCAGGCTCCTCTGGGATCACCTGCCGATCACGGACTTCTGGCGCGTGGGCAGAGGCTACGCCAAGAGGCTGTCCAAGCTCGGCCTTTACACCATGGGGGATGTTGCCCGCTGCTCGGTGTATAACGAGGACCTGCTCTACAAGACCTTCGGAATAAACGCGGAGCTTCTCATAGACCACGCCTGGGGCTGGGAACCTTGCACTATCAAGGATATCAAGTCTTTCCGTCCGGAGAACAACAGCATCAGTTCCGGTCAGGTGCTCAGCTATCCCTATGCCTTTGAGGAAGCAAAGCTCATAGTAAGGGAAATGGCGGACCTTCTGGTCCTGGACCTTATAGAAAAACGCCTGGTAACAGACCAGATCGTTCTTACCGTAGGCTACGATATGGAGAGCCTTGCAGATCCGCAAGCAAGAAAGAAATACAAAGGGGAGATCGTGAACGATTACTACGGACGCCCAGCGCCCAAGAGCGCTCACGGCTCCATAAACCTGGAAGGCGGTGCAACTTCGTCGCACAATAAGATACTTGCCGCCGTAACAGAGCTCTACGACCGTATAGTGGACCCGTTGCTTTTGGTGCGCAGGATGTACGTTGTTGCAAACCACGCCGTAAGGGAAGGCACCGCCAAGGCAGACGCTCTTGCAGAGCAGCAGCTGGATATATTCTCTATGCTTGCTCAAAAGGATGCCGCTGTGCCGGATGCCCCGGAAGAAGATCCCGAAGCAGAAAGAGCCAGGCAGGAAGCCGTAATAGCCATCAGGAAGAAGTACGGCAAGAATGCCATATTCCGCGGCATGGATCTTCAGGATGCTGCAACCAAGCTGGAACGCAATGCCCAGGTAGGAGGGCACAAAGCATAAATGGACGATGCAAGTTCAAAATACAGTGATATAATAGACTTACCTCACCACGTGTCTGAAAAGCACCCGCACATGTCTTTATACGACAGAGCGGCGCAGTTTGCCCCGTTTGCAGCGCTTACCGGCTACGATGCCCAGATAGAAGAAGCTGCAAGGATAACAGACAGCAGGGCAGTGCTGGATGAGGCTCAGAAAGATGCCATAGGTCAGAAGCTTGGCATACTTTCGGATATGCTCAGCGCGTCCGGCAAGGACTCGCTGCCTTCAGTCGTCATCACTTACTTTGTGAGCGATGCCAGAAAAAGCGGGGGAGAGTACCGCAGGGCGGAAGGCAGGATAAAAAAGATAGACTCGCTCAGGCGCCTGCTTGTTATGGAAGACGGAACGCAGATACCTGTTGCAGACATACACGAAATAAACTACTGATATCGGAGGAAACAATGGAAAGACCGGAAGACAGAGTAATAGAGCGCTTCTTAAAGTACGTATCATTCGAGACTACATCCGACGAAAACAGCGGCACAACTCCCAGCAGCAGCAAAGAGCTGGCTCTGGCTGAATACATAACAGAGGAACTTAAGGCTATAGGCCTCAGCGATGTAAGGATGGACGACAAGGGCTACGTATACGCAGCCCTTCCCGCAAGCGAAGGCGTGGATGAGCCTTGCATAGGATTCATATCCCACATGGATACCTCTCCGGACGCTCCGGGGGCAGACATAAAGCCTCAGATCATAAGCTACGAAGGCGGAGATATAGTCCAGAAGAACGGCGGCGTAATAAGCGTTTCGGACTTTCCTTTCCTGGAAGGCTATAAGGGTCATGAGCTTATCATAACAGACGGTACAACGCTTCTCGGCGCAGACGATAAGGCCGGAATAGCGGAGATCGTAACCGCCATGGAGATGCTCATAGCAGACCCGTCCATAAAGCACGGACGCATAGCTATAGGCTTTACCCCGGACGAGGAGATAGGCTGCGGTGCGGACTATTTCGATGTTAAGGGATTCGGCGCAGAGTATGCCTACACAGTGGATGGCGGCGCCCTTGGAGAGCTGGAATACGAGAACTTCAACGCGGCTGCAGCTGTAGTTGAGTTCCACGGTCTGAACATCCACCCCGGCAGCGCAAAGAACAAGATGAAGAACGCCGCGCTTATGGCTGCAGAATACGTTTCCCTGCTGCCCGCAGCTGAAACACCGGCTCATACTGAAGGCTACGAAGGCTTCTATCATGTCCAGGAGATAAGCGGAGACGAGACTTCCGCCAAGGTCAAGATGATAATCAGAGACCACGATATGGACATCTTCACAAGGCGCAAGGAGACCGTGGCTAAGCTTGCGGAGCTCATAAACTTCCGCTACGGAGAGGGCAGCGCAGTCTGCACAATTAAGGACAGCTACTACAACATGAAGGAAAAGATCCTTCCTGTTATGCATGTAATAGAGCGCGCGGAAAAGGCTATGAGGGCAGCAGACGTGGAGCCCAAGACCGTGCCCATCCGCGGAGGCACAGACGGAGCAAGACTTTCTTTCGAGGGTCTTCCTTGCCCGAACCTTTCCACAGGCGGAGAAAACTTCCACTCTGTAAAGGAATTCGTATCAGTACCTGCCATGAAGAAAATGGTCCAGGTAATAGTCAATATCGCAAAAGCATAGTCTAAAATGGATATCCGTTACAAGCTAGTCAGAAGCAACAGAAAAAGCATAGGCCTTCAGGTATCCGCAGGAGAGGTCATCGTAAGAGCCCCTTACTTTGTCAGCAGCTACCAGATAGAGCGCTTTGTTGCAGAGCACCAGCAATGGATAGCAAAGCAGCTGCAAAAGCAGGCTGCGGTAAAAAGCGCGGCTGCATCCGTAAAGGTAATGACGCCGGAGCAGGTAAACAGGCTCAAAAAGCTTGCAAAGACCATAGTGCCGCAGAAAATAGCTTACTATGCTCCGCTGGTCGGCGTGTCCGGAAGGGTAAAAAACATACAGCTGCGCTGCCAGAAGACCAGATGGGGCAGCTGCAGTTCTGCCGGAACTATTTGCATAAACTACCTGCTTCTGCTTGCCCCGGACGGAGTCCTGGATTCAGTCGTGGTGCACGAGCTCTGCCATCTTCTTGAGATGAACCATTCCCAGAAGTTCTACTACCACGTGCGCAGGGTATATCCGGAATACGATAAGCAACAGAAATGGCTTAAAAAGAACGGCGCCGTGCTTCAGGCCATGGTCCCGGAGAATTTAAGATAGTAAAAAACACTGAAAGGAAACAGCCGTACCATGAAGAATACTCTCACAAAAAAGGCAGCCGCTATAATACTAGCAGCGGTTCTGGTGCTCACAAGCCTTGCAGCTTGCCAGACAAAAGCGTCTGTTGTAAAGCGCACGGAAAACAGCAACAGAGGTACGCAGCTGCACAGCAGCTTTTAGCAGCATTTTAGACTGGTAGCGTTTCGTTTATCCTGCAAAAACGGAGGTATCATTATGAAGATCAGCTACTTTGGACATTCTTGTTTTACTATTGCCTCAGAAGGGTTCACCATTGCTCTGGATCCCTACGATGGCTCTGTTCCCGGCTATCCGCCGCTTGCTCTTAAGGCAGATATGGTGTGCTGCTCCCACGGGCATTTCGACCACAACTACACCCAGGCTGTGGAGCTTTCCGGCACGGAGCGCAGCTGTCCGTTTTCCATCAGCCAGATAGAGATACCCCACGACAAAGAGGGCGGAGCAAAGCGCGGAATGAACTTCATACGCATCTTCCAGGCCGAAGGCAAAAAGATCATCCACTTCGGAGATACAGGCTGCATGCCGGGCCCGGATGCTATAGAAGCTCTTAAAGGTGCGGACGTTGCAATGGTCCCTGTAGGCGGCTTCTTTACCATAGACGCAAAAGAGGCCAAAGAACTGATGGAGGCCATAAAGCCAAAGCTTGTAATTCCTATGCACTATAAAAAAGGAGCTCAGGGGCTCCCCATGATAGGCACCCTGGACGATTTCCTTGAAGCCTGCAAAGGCGCAGATCTGAACGTTCGTCCCATGGAATACGGAGAGGAAACAGAAGTTTAAAAAAGAGGCCGGGATCAACCCGGCCTTTCTTGTCAGCAATGACTTTTTTACAGAGCTCCCGCGTGGGCGCTGTAGTATTTTGCGAGGCCGCCTTCCGCGGTCTCTCTGTATTTTTTGCCCAGGTCTTTTCCTGTCTCGTACATGGTCTTGACTATGGTATCGAAGGATATCTTCCTTGAATTTGTAAGGAAGCTGGCCAGAGAAACAGCGTTTATGGAACGCATCGCAGCCACAGCGTTGCGCTCTATGCAAGGTATCTGAACAAGCCCCTGCACAGGAT
>JAZQIH010000084.1:0-13044 GCA_045541015.1 Anaerovoracaceae bacterium
CCTATGATAATGTTGGCATCGGAAGAACCGTCCCCCTGATGCGCCGGGTGCTATTTTGCTATGGAGAGGTAGTGGCAGGCGCCGTGGCCGAGGACTGCTTCCATCTTTTCGCGGAAGGCGTCCTTCTGGTCCAGCGGAACATAGGCCTGAATTGTGCCTGCAAAGCCGCCGCCGTGGACTCTTACAGCGCCGCGTCCGCCAAGCGCCTCTTTAGCCAGCGCTATGCAGTCCGCGTAGCCGGTGCTTTCCGGGTGGGACTGCGGAATTATGTTCTTGAGGAACTTTTCGGAAGACGCCCCAGACTCGCTCACAAGGCGCAGGTATTCATCAAAATCCCCGTCCTTAAGAGCTTTTGCAAGCTTTCCGGCTCTCTCGTTTTCCGCGAAGAAATGCCTTGCGCGGCTAACTGCAAGCTTGCCGAAGCGGTCTTCGAGCTCGTCCACTCTGGAATCGAATTCGGCCTCGTTCACATCCCTGAGCACTTCCTTTCCGAAAGCCGCCGCTATCTTTTTCATATCGGCGGGAATGGCTGCATAATCTCCGGTAAGGTCCGCGTGCTCCGTGCGGCTGTCTATGATGCACAGCGCGTAGCCGTAGTCCTCAAAGCGAGCGTCGATCTGCTCGATTACCGGATGTGCCGGGTCCTTAAAATCTATTGCAACTATATTGCCAACAGAGCAGGCCATCTGGTCCATAAGCCCGCAGGGCTTGCCGAAATACACGTTCTCCGCGTACTGGCCTATCTGAGCTATCTGCACGTCTGTAAGAGCACCGCCGCAGTAGAACTCGTTGAATATGCGCCCAATAAGAACTTCGTAAGCCGCGGAGGAGGAAAGACCGGATCCGGAGAGCACTTCGGACTTCATCGTGGCCTTAAATCCTCCCACCTTATAACCCAGCTGCGATATGCGGGCCGCAATGCCCCTTACAAGGCTCTCAGAGCGGTTCTGCTCGCCTTTTTGGGGTTCGAGGACAGATAGTCCCACCACGAGGCCCGGATAGCCCAAAGAGGCGATTTTTACGGTATCATCGTCCGTCTTTTCTGCATCTGCCCTGATGTAAAGATCTATGCCTGCCGCCAGCACTCTTCCGTGCTGATGGTCTGTATGGTTGCCGCCCAGCTCGGTCCTGCCGGGAGCACAAAACTGCTTTGTCATTGCTGTGCCTTCCGCTTATTCTGCGCGTTTTCTGAAAGAGTAGATGGTCTCTGTTCTGAAGACATCCTCAGCCTTAAGTACGGTGGTGGGGAACTCCGGATGGTTGGGGCTGTCCGGATAGTGCTGGGACTCCAGGCAGACCTCAGCCGCAGTGTTGTACAACTGCATGGCCGGCTGGTCCGTGGTAACTGTCATTTCCAGGCCGCTGTTCTTGCCTACTAGCAGCGCCGCATCGCGCCTTCCGCTGCCGTTAAGTACGAAGTTATCGTCGTAGGAGGGGACAAAGTCCGCTAGCTTTCTGAGATCGTACCTTGTGCCTTCCACCGGCAGGAGCTTTCCTGTAGGTATCAGCTGGCTGTCGGACTCCGTAATATAGTCCGCGTCTATCATTATCATGTGGTCCTTAGCCTCTCCGCAGCCGTTGAGGTTGAAGTACATGTGGTTGGTGAAGTTTATGACTGTGTCTTCGTCGCAGGAGGCCTCGTAGTTGATGCGCAGAGCGTTGTCTTCCAGCTCGAAGCTTACGCAAAGCGCCAGCTTTCCGGGGAAGCCCTGGTCTCCGTCCTCGGATACTATGGAGAGCACGGCCTTGCTTTCCGTGGTCTCGACAACGTCCCAGGGGAGCTTGGCGAATCCGCCGGGGCCTCCGTGCAGGGTGTTGCCGTTCTCGTTGGTAAGTATCTGGTATTCCTTGCCGCCCAGCGTGAACCTTCCGCCGGCTATCCTGTTTGCGTAGCGGCCTATGGTTATGCCTTTGCTGCCGATAAGCATGTCTTCGTACCAGAGCTGTTTTACCTCTGCGCCTATGTGGCTGATGCATGCTTTAAGAGATCCGTTGGAAATCGTTATCAAGTCATTGTCGATCATATTCTGTAGATCACCTCCAAACATACATTTTACAGCATATCTGCGCGATTGACAAACTATTGTTTCAAATATTATACTAACGAAGTTATGGGAGAATTACTGCTCAACAGTTTGCTGCTCGGGGTGGGGCTCGCGATGGATGCTTTCGCGGTCTCCGCTGCCACAGGACTTGCCCAGCCTTCTATGGGGCGGGGCAGGGCTTTTGGAATATGCGGAACTTTCGGAGGCTTTCAGTTTGCCATGCCTGTGATAGGCTGGCTTCTGGTGCACACGGCCGCAGAGCACTTTGAGTTCTTCAGGCGCTTTATCCCCTGGATAGCTCTGCTGCTGCTCGGATACATAGGCGGCAAGATGCTCTACGAAGGCTTTAAAGGAGGCGGGGAAGCGTCCGTGGTGAGCGACGCAAAGTCCCTGATCCTGCTGGCCTTTGCTACATCCATAGACGCCCTGTCCACAGGCTTTGCCATTTCTGACTACAAGACTGCGGATGCCCTTATCTGCGCTGTAATAATAGGCGTTGTTACCGTTGCGGTATGTCTTCTCGGCGTGCTGCTGGGCAAAAAGATCGGAAGCAGGATAGCCGGCAGGGCTTCGGTCCTGGGCGGCGTCATATTGATAGCGATCGGACTCGAAATATTTGCTAAAGGCGTTTTGAAATAGATCATTTATCGTTAAGGAGTTTTGGTTTTGGAAATATTCGAAGATCTGGAAAAGCTTCGCGGAAGGCAGGCCGGCCTTATCCTTCAGGAGCACTGCAAAAAGAGCGCGGTCATCATCCCTCTTATAAAAACAGAGGATGGCATAGACGTGCTTTTTGAGGTGCGTTCCGGCAAGGTAGGGCGCCAGCCCGGGGATGTCTGCTTTCCCGGCGGCAAGATGATAAGAGGCGAAACTCCGGAGCAGACCGCCGTGCGCGAATGCTGCGAGGAGCTTCTTATAGACCCGTCTCAGCTTGCAATAGTCTGCGAGGCGGACCTGTTCCACAACGCAAACACCCTTATCTACCCGTTTGCAGCCTACCTGGGCAGCTACGACGGCAGCTTTTCGGACTCGGAGGTTGCGGAGGTGTTCACCGTGCCTCTGGAGTTCTTCAGAGACACCGAGCCCCTGGTCTACGACGCAGAGATGCGCATGGTAAAAAAGGACGATTTCCCTTACCACCTTATAGTGGGCGGTGAGAACTACAAGTGGCCTGTGCGCATAGACAAAGAGCTCTTCTACGAGTACGAAGGGCACGTTGTCTGGGGCATAACCGCAAGGATAATCAACAGCTTCGTAAAGCTTCTGGGAAGGTAGAGATCATGAGGGCAAGGCAGATAATAGGCACCGTTTGCATAGTACTTGCGCTGGCTTTCACCATATATATTTCTGTTGTAATGCTGCACCGCATAAATACGGTGGTCCTTAAGGACGCCTATATAAGAGTGTTCCGCGACGAGCTTGTGATCTGCGCGGTATTCCTGCTGCTTGCATTCGATATCCGCTTCGGCTTCCTGTCCAAGCCCGGCGCCAAGGTCCTGAATGTAGCAGGATGGGTGGTACGAGTGGCGGTGATCCTGTTTGCTGCCGCTGTGCTGTTCTTCTTCGGAAAGGTAACGGTAAGCAGTTTGTCCAGGCAGCCTGTTACGGCAGACCACGCTCTGGTCCTTGGGCTTGCTCTTGAAAACGGGCAGCCAGCCCCGGACCTGCTTTACAGGCTTGATACTGCAGAGGAATACCTGAAAGAGTGCCCTGGCGGCATGCTGGTGCTTACCGGCGGAAATCCGGACGCTTCCGGAAAGACAGAGGCCGGCGCAATGGGCGATATACTCCATCAGCGCGGCGTTCCTCAGGACAATATGGTCCTGGAAGATAAGGCAAAGACCACAAGGCAGAACTTCATAAACGCAGCCAAGATCGCAGATCCGTCCCGGCCGGTGGTAGTAATTACAAGCGATTACCACATGGAAAGGGCGGTCCAGACCGCTAAGAAGGCAGGCTTTATGGATATACAGCGCATGCCGGCCAGATCTTCGGCCTTGAACTATCCCGCAAACGTTATGTGGGAAGTTATAATGATGATCAACGAACTGACGCTTAAGAAGAGATAAAGCTAAGGCGCGGCCAAATGAGGCTGCGCCTTTTAAGTATTTACTCTATGATCAGCAAACTGTCCAGCTGCGGATCGGATGGTCCGTGCATGTGGCCTTTGCGCCTGCGCACGCTTTCTATATAGCTCCAGACTTCCTCTGAGATCCGCTCTCCCGGGTTTATGACTGGTATTCCAGGCGGGTAGGGGGCTATCATCTCTGCGGACACTTTGCCAAGCGCTTCCTCCCAGGGGACGCGCTTTTTTTCTGCGAAGTAGGCTTCTCTTGGAGAGAGAACGTACCCGGGGATGGGCGGTATCTTTTCTGCTGGCGGCAATGGCTTGGCGCCGGCATGCTTTTCTGCAACACCTCGCAGTGCTTCAACAAGGCGCTGCATGTCGTCCTTGGTGTTTGCGAAAGTTACTATGGCAAGGATATTCCTGTCGTCTGCCATCTCCAGGTCTATGTTGTACTCTTCAAAGAGCAGGTCTTTGAGCTCAAAGCCGGAGAGCCCCAGGTCCGCGGCGCTTATTGTAAGGCGGGTAAGATCCATTCCGAAGATGCCGGCTTTTCCGACAAGCTCTTTTCCTGCGCAGAGAAGGCCCTTGATGCTGTTTATCTGCTCCCTTGCAAAGGCTGCAAGATCCAGCGCAGTTTTAGCCATTTCCGGACCGTGTATTGCAAGATCCCTGCGGGCTGCGTCAATAGAAGTCATAAGTATGTAGGACGGGCTTGTGCTCTGAACAAGGCGCAGATTTGCCTCAAGCAGGCTCAGGTCCGCAAGGCCGCTTTTTACATGAAGCATGGAGCTTTGCGTAAGGGCACCGGCGGTCTTGTGAAGGCTCTGGACGCACATGTCCGCACCAAGCTGCATGGCGCCTCCTGGAAGATCATCAGAAAAATAGCAGTGCGCTCCATGGGCCTCGTCCACTAAAAGCATAGCGCCATGCGCGTGGCAGACCTTTGCAATGCTTCCGATATCCGATACTATGCCGTAGTAGGTTGGGCTGACTACCATTATAGCCTTGCACTCCGGGTGGGCAGAGAACATTTCCTCCACCTGCTGCGGTGTAATGCCGCCCTGAAGCCCGAAGCTGCTTTCAGCCGCCGGCGTTATATACACAGGCTTTGCGCCGCTTTGCACAAGGCCCATAAGAGCAGACTTGTGAGCATTCCTGGGTATGCAGATGGTCTGGCCTTCATGTGCGGCGGTCATTATCATGGCCTGGTTTCCGCAGGTGCTGCCGTTCACAAGAAAATAGCTGCGGTCCGCTCCCCAAAGCTGGGCCGCAAGTTCCTGCGCCTCCTTGATGGGCCCGGAAGGCGCGTGGAGGTCGTCTGTGAGGCTCGTTTCGGTAAGGTCCATGCGGAAAACACCGGGCCCTGCAGCAGCCAGAAACTGCGGGTCTATGCCGTTTTCGTAGCGGTGCCCCGGTATGCAGAAATATGTTGGACGCCTTTTGCCGTAGCCTGTTACAGCATCCAGAAGAGGGGTCCTTTCCTGAGCTTTTTTCATTGGCAGCAAAGCCTCCTTAGCACGTTGATTTCAATAAAAAGTATACCACACAGGGCAACTCTTGTGGTATCATATATTCTAGTGTTTTGTGTGCAAAAAAGGCAGGTGCAGAAATGAAAGATCATAAAGGAAACGACATTTTCAAGCTCGGATTTGGCCTGATGAGGCTCCCCAAGCTTGCAGACGGCAGCATAGATATAGAGCAGACCGGCAAGATGGCTGATATGTTCCTGGAAGCCGGCGGAACCTACTTCGATACCGCTTTCGTTTACGATGGCGGAGCGTCGGAGGAAGCTTTCAGAAAGGCAGTAGTGGAGCGCCATCCAAGGGAGAGCTTTACTATAGCAACTAAGCTTAACGTAAGAGCGGCCAAGGACGAGCAGAGCGCAAAGCAGGAGTTCTTCACCAGCCTGGAGCGCACAGGCGCAGGCTATTTCGATTTCTACCTCCTGCACGCCCTTATGACAAGGAATTACAAGCTCTACGAAGAATACGGCATCTGGGATTTCGTAAAGGAGCAGAGGGATAAGGGCCTTATAAAGCACTGGGGATTTTCTTTCCATTCTACTCCGCAGATACTCGAAGAGCTGCTGGATGCTCACCCGGATGTAGACTTTATACAGATACAGCTCAACTACGCGGACTGGGACAATCCAAGCGTATGCTCCGGAGAGCTCTACCGCATAGCAACAGAGCGCAATGTGCCTCTTGTAATAATGGAGCCGGTAAAGGGCGGCGGACTTGCTGACCCGCCTGAAAAGGTCAAAAAGCTCTTCAAAGAGGCGGATCCTAACGCGTCCTATGCATCCTGGGCACTGCGCTATGCAGCTTCATTCGACAACGTATTCACTGTTCTTTCCGGAATGTCCAATGTGGAGCAGATGGCAGACAACCTCTCCTTCATGAAGAACATGAAGCCTCTGGACGAAAAAGAGCAGGAGATCATTGCAAAGGCTCAGCAGATCATCAAGGACGAGGTCATCATCCCTTGCACCGCCTGCCATTACTGCACAGACGGCTGCCCAATGAACATCCCCATCCCGGAGATATTCGAGGTCGCAAACGACAACATGCTTGCCTGGGGCGCGCCTCCGGCAAAGGGCGGATACGCTGCAGCAACAAAGGACAAGGGCAAGGCATCGGACTGCGTTTCCTGCGGTCAGTGCGAGGCAGCATGCCCCCAGGGCATAAATATAATCGCTCTGCTTGAACAATGCAGAGTAATGGAGGGTTAGTCCGCAGATGTCGTTTGATCTGAAGAGTGACGGTAAGCGTTTCGTTATGGTAACGGCAGGTGCCCTTATACTGGGCCTTGCCATCAAGATATTCGGCAACGCCGGGGGAATAATCCCGGGCGGTATATCCGGACTTTCTGTGCTGCTGCAGAATATTTGCCAGAAGTTTTTCAGCATAGAGATAC
The DNA here is from genome assembly GCA_045541015.1 of Anaerovoracaceae bacterium. Taxonomy (GTDB): domain Bacteria; phylum Bacillota; class Clostridia; order Peptostreptococcales; family Anaerovoracaceae; genus RUG13409. The sequence continues at coordinate 7,030 of JAZQIH010000084.1, forward strand.
CGTACACCGTTATCAATATAATCCTGAACTCTGTGCCTGTGTACATTGGGTTCAGGTTCATAGGCAAGAAGTTCACGCTGCTTTCCCTGTGGATGATAGTCGTAAGCAGCATAGCGGTGGATTTCATCCCGTCCGTGCATATAACATCGGATATGCTGCTGATAGCTGTGTTCGGAGGCATAATCCACGGCACTGGCATAAGCCTTGCTCTGCTTGGAGATGCCACCAGCGGCGGAACGGACTTTATAGCTATCTACCATTCGCAGAAGAGCGGGGACGACAGTTTCAACATGATACTGGCGTTCAACGCTGTGCTTTTGTGCAGCGCTGGTGTGTTCTTCGGCTGGGACAAGGCTCTGTATTCGATAATCTACCAGTACATTTCCACGCAGGTGCTGCACATACTGTACCGCAACTACCAGCAGCAGACGCTGTTCGTGGTAACTACCAAGGCTCAGGAGATCTGCGATGCTATCTACAGGGTCTGCCACCACGGTGCCACCATGATAGAGGCTGAAGGCTCGCATGCGCACACTGATTACAAAATGGTCTATTCTGTAATTACTGTGGCGGATTCGAAAAAGGCTATACAAGTCATAAAGGATATAGACCCGGATGCTTTCGTAAACTCCATACGCACCACAGAGCTTCGGGGCAATTTCTACATAAGGCCCAGGGACTAGGGGCTTTTTAAGGCATGCTTTGGAACGCAAAGAACGGAAAAGTAGATCTTAACGGAACCGATATGAGCTATGTTTCGTTCGGTAAGGGCAGCAAGGTGCTTATTCTGCTTCCCGGGCTTTCCGACGGCCTTACAACGGTAAAAGGCAAGGCTTTGCTATTGGCAAGGCCTTATTCTGTATTCTTTGAGAAATATACGGTCTACATCTTCAGCCGCAGGGATGTTCTGCCCCGCAGCTGCACCATCAGGGAGATGGCGGAAGATCAGGCAATGGCCATCAGGATACTGGGGCTGGATAAGGCCAGCGTGCTTGGTGTGTCTGAAGGCGGCATGATAGCCCAGTACCTGGCTATAGATCATCCGGACATGGTTGATAAGCTGGTCCTTGCGGTAACTGCGCCAAAGGCAGGCAAGTTGACCAAAGAGTGCATAGAGAGATGGCTGGAATGCGTCCGCAGAGGGGATCACAAGGCCCTCATGATAGATACCGCAGAGCGCAGTTATTCGAGCGGGTACCTGCGCAAATTCAGAAAGCTCTATCCTGTGATAGGCCGCATCGGAAAGCCTAAGAGCTACGCAAGGTTTCTTATTAACGCAGAAGCTATATCCGGATTTGACAGCACGGCAGAGCTTGGCAGGATAAGCTGTCCGACGCTTATAATCGGCGGCGGCAAGGACAAGATAGTGGGGCCTGAAGGCTCGCAGCAGCTGCACGAGAAGATCTCCGGCAGCCAGCTGTATATGTACGAGGATCTGGGCCACGCGGCTTACGAGGAGGCTCCGGATTTCAACCAGAGGGTATTTGATTTTCTTGAAGGCAGCGGGGCTGGCGCTGCGAAAAAGGCTGAGACGGGCAAAGCAGTTGCCCTTGGCGGAAGCGCCGGAGCTCTGGCCGGAAGCGAGATAACCCCGGAAGACGACAAGGATATAGCTGAAATAATCAGGGCTAATCTGAAGGTGCACAAGCTGGACATACCCGGCACCGCTTATTTTGACGAGCATCTTTACCATCTGAGCGAGTTCTACCGTTCGGATGATTCCAAGCGCTATTATTACATTCTGCGGGATAAAGACGGCAAAGCCATAGGCGGCGTGGGGCTTGCGGAGTTCCCGTACTTTACAGGCTGCGCTGAGCTGCAGAAGCTCTACCTGGACGACTCCGTAAAGGGCTCCGGCCTTGGCTACGGGCTCATCGCTCTGATAGAGAAAAAGGCCAGGGAGCTCGGGTACAGCAAGATATATCTGGAGACCCACACCAACCTTGAAGCCGCCATCCACATCTACGAAAAGAGCGGCTACAAGCAAATAGCAAAGCCCGATTCTGTGGTGCACGGTACCATGAACAGGTTCTATCTTAAAGAGCTTTAGGAAAGTGATCAATTGCGGGAGAAGGATCTTTGCGAGGGTGGATCAAATGTGTGAAAAAATAAAGGACTTTTTGACTGATCTGTACGAAGAGCATCTGTTTACCTGTTTCGGCTGTTTTTTCTTTCTCGTGGCCATACTCCTGTTTTTAGGGTTTAAGGTGCACGAGAACTTCCTTGTTTATCCGCTGATAGCCATAGGCGCGGTCGCGATCCTGATCGCTTTGATCGTGCTCGGCCCCATGGGACTGCTTGCAATACCGATACTTGGCCTGCCGATCGCGTTCATACTGTGGATCGCGCTGAGCATCATGGAGCTCATCCCAATGATATCCGTCGGTGTGTTTGTTGTCCTGGGGATACTCAGCCTGCTTATTCAGAAGTATCAATAAAGCCCGGATCGCAGCCATCTTTTCAAAACATAGGTATCATTTAAGATCGAGTCGCTGAAACAGCCGTCGGATTGCGGCTATCTCTTCAAAAGAGTATCATCTAAGATCAAATAACTGAAACCGCTATCGGTTGCGACCATGTTTTCAAATAAATTGACTTTTTGCGGCAAAATGGCCCCCTGAGACAACAAAATGAACTGGTCATTTGGCCTGAGTTTAAAGAAATTAGCTGATTCCCGGGACTGAATTAAATTAGCAGAATAAGAGCCTCGAAAAACGTCATATATGACAGTTTTCTGGCCTCTTTTTTAAGGTTTGCAGAACATCGAAAGCGGGCGGCACAGGAGCATTCAAATGCCTTTGTGAATGCTTCTAGATGTGGTAATAACTGGTAAATATGTTGTCTTTGGCGTATTATTATTCCCAAACTGTCCGATTTTTTAAAAACAGTCCTGACAGGGGGCTGCGAGCCATGGCTCAACGGCTTTTCAAAGGTCTGCCGGTCTATACTTTGCTCTATTTCAGACGTGCAACCGGAAAATACGACTTTTTGAGGCTAAAGAGTGTGCTGGAGACAACAGTCTATATATGGACAAGTTGGTTGGAAGGTAACATATGGATAATTGTCAGATGTTGAGCGGAAATTTTGCTATATTTGCAGAAAATTGGCCAATAATTTGATCAAAACAGACTGTCAAGAGTCATGATGTAATTATGCAGACGGTCAAATGCCGGGCCTAAAAGGATTCGCTGGAAAATACTGGGAATAGCGTTGTCTTTTGAGCACTGCGGAATGGCAAAAAGTCTTATTATTCAGTTGCAACGGGTGTAACCCGCGGCTTGACTAATAATGATCAGTTTTATGGTGGCGAGGTTCCAGGCGCAAAGCATCAGTTGATGCTTCGGCAGCAAAAAGTGTTTGCAAACACAGCGTATTGTGATAAAATATTCGAGATGCCGTGCAGATGCAGTTCGGCGGCTGACCAGATCGTCAATGCAGATGTAGTTTAATGGCAAAACAGCAGCTTCCCAAGCTGCGGTCGAGGGTTCGATTCCCTTCATCTGCTCCAAAGGAAAAGAGGTCCAGCGGACCTCTTTTTTCTTTAGTTCAGCGCAGCTGCATCAGTTTGCTTACCCGCTTTGTTATCGCGTCTGCCATGCCGTCCAGCGTAACATCGCAGAACAGGAAGAGCAGGGCGCCGGCAGCTATAAGCATCAGGTCTGCGGGGGAGAGCGGCAGGGGCAGCCAGGCTATAGGAGTCAGCAGCCAGCCTGTTCCTTCCTCCGGGATGCCCAGTATCTTAACGACTACCCAGATCATAACGCTTACGGCCAGTGCGTAGATCAAGAGCTTTACTATCAGCCGCAGCGTTTTGTTCTGGATCTTCTGCACGGACGGCCTCACGGCGGGCCACCAGCCGAAGCAGCAGTAGAACAGGGAAAGCTCCCTGTCCGGCACCAGTATAAGAGCCAGCACGGCAACCGCTACATAGGCCGTAAAAGAAGCCTTCCTGCCGTAAAGCTTCAGAATAGGCAGCAAAGTCCATATAGAAAGCAGAGGGACGGCGTAGATGCCGACCCATAAAAGGCTCCCTATGAGCATTTCTACCACGGCAAGGGCTCCTAAAAGCCCGCAGGTGGCTACTTTTCTGCTTTCAGACATTTTCGATACCCTCAGGTCTGGGTTCTCCCGGCCGGCCTTCACGCATCAGATACTGGCCAGATCTATGCTTTGCAGCTTTTCTATCGTGTATTCCAGGCGCAGCGCGTCGAAGGAAAAACGGAGCGTTTCAGCGCCTAAAGTTCTCTCGACGTATAATTTGCCGTCCGAGCCCTCAAAAGCTCTCAGAGAGCCCTTTTTGAGGCATTCAGAGGCATTCCTGAGCCTTCCCAGCGCTTTGTAGTGCGCTATAAGATCTTTATCCTCCTTGCCCCAGGGGTAGGTCCTGCGGTTGTCGGGGTCCGCGCCGCCTTCAAGGCCTGTCTCGTCTCCGTAGTAGATAACAGGAACGCCCGGCATGCTGTACTGCAGCACGGAAGCAAACCGGACAGCCTTGGTGCTGCCGAGCAGGGTGCGTATCCTTTCGCGGTCGTGGCTTCCAATGCAGTTGAAGCACGCAGCAAAGGCCTCCGGCGGGTAGTTCTCCATGCGGGACATCTGCCTGGACGCAAAATCCGCGGCGCTTATCTCGCTCCTTGTAAAGGCAAGTATATCCTCCCTGAGCGGGTAGTTCATTACGCTGTCCAGCTCTTTTCCGCCAAGAAAATGCATGCGCACGCCGTAGTCTATCTTGTCCGAGGCGTCCTCCCAGACCTCGCCGATCAGCATGTTGTCCTTGCTCTGGCCCTTTACGGCCTTTCTGATGCGGACCATGAACTCGTCCGGAAGCTCATCTGCTACGTCCAGCCTCCAGCCGCTGGCGCCAAGATCCAGCCATTTGCGCAGAACGCCGTCTTTTCCGCATATCATGGCGGAGAATTCCGGGTTGAGCTCATCCACCTGCGGCAGGTCCTTAACTCCCCACCAGCAGCGTATCTGGTCTCCATCGTGCTGGTACCAGTCCGGATGATCCCTGAAATAGCTGCTTTCCACGCCTGTGTGGTTGAACACGCCGTCCAGGATCACGTGGATCCCGAGCTTTGCAGCCTTTTCGCAGAGCTTCCTGAAGTCCTCTTCAGTGCCCAGCATGGGGTCTATGCTGAAGTAGTCGGCAGTGTCGTAGCGGTGGTTGGACCTCGCCTTAAAGATAGGGTTCAAATATATGGCATTGGCCCCAAGGCTTTTGATATAGCTGAGCTTTTCAGCTATGCCTTTGAGGTCTCCGCCCCAGAAGTTCCACTCTTTTATGGAACCGTCTTCGTTTCGTATGTAGTAGGGGATGGTATCCCAGTCCTCCATGTGCCTGCCATCTATGGCGGGGGCTTTTTCAGACCTTCTGAACCTGTCCGGGAAGATCTGATAGACTATGCCTTCCTTGTACCAATCGGGTGCGGAGAACTTGTGGTAGACGCTTATCTTGTAGGAAACTGGAGTCTGGCCCTGGTAGTAAACTGTGCCTTCTCCTCCGCGGTTTTGCGGGTTGTTTCCATAACAAACTATTCCGTCCTGGCCGTTAATAACAAAATAATACCAGACAAGTCCGTCTGCTTTCGGCAGTGTGATGGTCCAGTTAAAGAAGCCTCGTCCGTCTTTTTCTGCCGGGATGAGCTTTTCGCCTTCGGCATCGCTGTAGATATGAAGGCTTGCCTCCCAGGCATCCGGAGCATTTAGGCTAAGCCAAACTTCGGAGCCGCAAAGCGCGGCTCCGAAGGGCTTTCTGTATTCTGATTCGTAGGAATTGTGGTAGATATACATAAAGTATCAGTACTTTCCGGTGAGCTGGCGGTACATATCCATGTAGACCGCTGCGGATGCGTTCCAGCTGAAGTCGGCTTCCATGGCCTGCTTCTTAAGAGCGTTCCAGGCTTTCTTGTTCTGGTAGAGCTCCAGGGCCTCGGAGATGGCGCCTCTGAGCTCGTGAGCGTTGAAGTTCGCGAACGAGAAGCCTGTTCCTTCGCCGGTATACTTGTTGTAGGG
>JAZQIH010000085.1:0-2504 GCA_045541015.1 Anaerovoracaceae bacterium
GTGAGCCAAGGAGTTGGAGAGATATTTTGTCTTCCTAAGACCGCTTGGCCACCGACTTATTATGGAACAATATAATGTTACGGGAATGAGCTGCGCGGCGTGCAGCGCAAGGGTGGAGAAGGCGGTCAGCAAGGTGCCGGGCGTAACCAGCTGCGCGGTGAGCCTGCTCACCAACTCCATGGGAGTGGAAGGCACGGCCAGTCAGGCAGCAATAATAAAGGCAGTTGAAGATGCAGGCTACGGGGCGTCGCCGAAGGGCGGCCGCAGGTCTGCGGCGCCTAAAAGCACACCATCCTGGGCGGACGCAGAGTCCCTCAAGGACCACGAAACGCCAAAGCTGCGCAAAAGGCTGATATGGTCGGTGGCCATACTGCTGGTCCTCATGTACTTCTCCATGGGCCACATGATGTGGGGCTGGCCGGCGCCCAAAGCCTTTGATAATCATGTATTCCTGGGACTTTTCGAGATGATCCTGGCCATCATAGTCATGGTCATCAACGGCAAGTTCTTTACATCCGGCTTCAAGAGCCTGCTGCACGGAGCGCCCAACATGGACACGCTCGTGGCGCTGGGCTCGGCGGCATCGTTCGGCTACTCGCTGGTGGAGCTCTTCGTAATGGTGCTCGCCCAGGGAAACGGGGACCACGCCACCGTAATGAAGTACGGCATGAATCTGTATTTCGAGTCGGCCGCCATGATCCCGACCCTCATAACCGTGGGCAAGATGCTGGAGGCAATGTCCAAAGGGCGCACCACGGACGCGCTCAAAGGCCTCATGCAGCTTGCGCCTAAGACCGCGGTGCTGCTGATAGACGGCGTTGAGACTGAGGTCGGCATAGAATCCGTGAACACCGGAGACATCTTCGTGGTACGCCCCGGAGAGAACATCCCCGTGGACGGTGTAATAATCGAAGGCAGCACGGCCGTCAACGAATCCGCGCTCACGGGCGAGAGCATCCCTGTGGACAAGGCCGAAGGGGACAGCGTCTCGGCGGCCACCATCAACCAGCAGGGCTACATAAAGTGCAGAGCAACAAGGGTAGGCGAGGACACCACCCTTGCGCAGATAATAAAGACAGTTTCGGACGCGGCAGCGACCAAGGCCCCGCTCGCAAGAGTGGCGGACAAGGTGTCCGGAGTCTTCGTGCCGGCGGTCATAGGCATTGCGCTCCTGACCCTGACGGGCTGGCTGATCGCAGGCAAGACCTTTACCTTCGCAATCGCAAGGGCCATATCGGTCCTGGTCATCAGCTGCCCCTGTGCGCTGGGCCTGGCTACACCGGTTGCGATAATGGTGGGAAGCGGCGTTGGCGCAAAGAACGGCATACTCTACAAGACCGCAGCATCGCTTGAGGGCATTGGCCGCACCCAGATAGTGGCTCTGGACAAGACCGGAACCATAACCGAGGGCAGGCCTCAGGTTACAGACCTGATCCCGGCCGGCATTACAGAAGATATGCTTCTGTCAAGAGCCGCAGCTTTGGAGGCTAAGAGCGAGCACCCGCTGGCAAAGGCCGTTATGGAAGCCGCAGCCGGCAGGGGATTTAAGCAGCTGGCAGAAGGCGGAGTTGGTTCTGCGCTGATCCCCGAAGTTGTAGATTTCGAAGCCCTCCCGGGCAACGGCCTTACCGCAAAACTGGGCAGCGGAGATGCGGCATCCACGCTTCTGGGCGGCAGCCTCAAGTTCATAAGCAGCAAGGCAGAGGTCCCGGCGGATCTTAAGGCAAGGGCGGAAGAGCTGGCCTCTCAAGGCAAGACCCCGCTGCTCTTTGCGGAAAACGGCAAGCTGCTCGGCATAATAGCGGTAGCGGACACCATCAAGGAAGACTCCGCCAAGGCCATAGAAGAGCTAAAAGGCATGGGCATCCGCGCCGTAATGCTTACCGGAGACAACGAGCGCACCGCCAAGGCCATAAGCGCCCAGGCCGGTGTGGACGAGGTAATAGCCGGAGTCCTTCCGGACGGCAAGGCAGACGTTATCAAGCGCCTTAAGGAGCAGGGCAAGGTGGCAATGGTCGGAGACGGCATCAACGACGCCCCTGCGCTCACCGTTGCGGACACAGGCATAGCCATAGGCGCAGGCGCGGACGTAGCCATAGACGCAGCGGACGTGGTACTTATGAAGAGCCGCCTTACAGACGTTACCGGCGCGATCAGGATGGGCCGCGCAACCATAAAGATCATCCACCAGAACCTGTTCTGGGCCTGCTTCTACAACGCCATTTGCATACCACTTGCAATGGGTCTGTACGGCGTGGAGATGAAGCCCATGTACGGTGCCGCGGCTATGGCGTGCTCAAGCTTCTTCGTGTGCATGAACGCGCTGAGGCTCAACCTGGTCAAGATACATGACGCAAGTCATGATAAGAAAATAAAGCAGGCTCCAAGCGCCACAAAAAGCCCGGCAGAGCCAGAAGTCAAGGAGGAAAAAACGATGACTAAGACACTTAAAGTAGAAGGAAAGATGAGCCCGCACTGCGGAGTCGGAGCGAAGCCATGTCGGT
>JAZQIH010000086.1:0-7422 GCA_045541015.1 Anaerovoracaceae bacterium
CACATTTTAAACCCATAATTACCTATATCTATTGAACAACATGTGTAATTTTGGTAAAATCAATTGATAAAACCATACAAAGAGGCATATATGAAACTTAGACAGATCAAAGAAATCTTGGAAGCAGAAGTACTCTGCGGAGAGGAAAAGCTGGACACAGAGGTAAGCTCCGCTTTCGCAAGCGATTTCATGAGCGATATCCTTGCATTTTCCGCCGGTCAGGAGGTACTTCTTACAGGAATGCTCAACGCGCAGGTCATGCGAACCGCTGAGATGGTGGACATGTCCTGCATAATTTTCGTAAGAGGAAAAGTCCCCGGAGACGAAATGCTGGCGCTTGCAAAGGAAAGCGGCATGCTGGTAATGTGCACCAAAAAGCTTATGTACACATCCTGCGGCCTGCTCTACAGCATTGGCATAAGGTAAGATCATGGCCGATATAGTTCTTGAGTACAAAGTAGACGGCAGCGATTACCAGCGCGCCGGAGAAGCTTCAAGAAACGCGAAATCCACGCTGAAAAAGCTCGGCCTTCCGGCAGAGATCGTAAGGCGCGTAGGCATTTGCATGTACGAAGGCGAGATCAACATGGTTATCCACGCAGACGGCGGCACGGCAACGCTTACCGTCGGCCTTAACGATATCACCATAGTCCTCAAGGACAGAGGCCCGGGCATACCCGATATAGGCCTTGCCATGCAGGAAGGCTGGTCCACAGCGGATTCTGAGGCAAATTCCCTGGGATTCGGCGCCGGAATGGGCCTTCCAAACATGAAGCGCTGCGCTGACGAAATGCATATAGACACCGTAGTCGGCCAGGGCACTACAGTAACAATGATCATCCACATCTGATACCATGAAAGAACATTCCGTTATAATCGAAAACGACAAGTGCGTAGGCTGCACCACCTGCATAAAGGCCTGCCCCAACGAGTCCATAAGAGTCAGGAACCGCAAGGCCAGGATACTGGACCAGCGCTGCATAGACTGCGGAGTTTGCATAAACACCTGCCCTCACGGAGCAATAAGGTCCATACACCAGGGGCTTGAAGTGCTGAAAAAGTACAAGTACACCGTTGCCCTGCCGGACCAGGCTCTTTTCGGCCAGTTTACAAAAGTCAGGGACCCCAACGTGGTGCTTACCGCCCTTCTTAAGCTAGGCTTTGACGATGTCTGCGAGCCCGCGGCATCCGCAGAGCTTATAGCTCAGTTTGCCATAGAAGACAAAAAGAACGGATCCGCAAAGAACGGCCCCACCATTTCTTCCTGCTGCCCCACCATTTTAAGGCTCATCAGGATGAGGTTCTCGGATCTTATCCCCCAGGTAGTTGACACCATAATACCCATAGAGCATGCGGCCATTAAAGCCAGAGAAAGAGCGCAGGCCAAGACCGGTCTTAAGCCGGAAGAGATAGGCATAATAGCCATAGTGCCCTGCCCCTCCCAGATAACAGAGTCCAAGCACCCGGAGACTATGACCACTACAGTCATAGACGACTGCATACCCATAGTGGACATCTACGCACCCCTGGAAAGCGCCATCAAGAAGGTGGATAAACCTCTGGACCTTTGCAGGAGCGGCAAAAGAGGCCTCACCCACGGCTATTCCGGCGGAGAGGCCGCTGCAAGAAAAGCCTACAACTTCCTTGCCGTGGACGAGATCCAGAACTGCATAAAGATGCTGGAGGAAATAGAAAACGGCAACATACCGGAAGCGGATTACATAGAGCTGAACGCCTGCACCTGTGGCTGCGTCGGCGGTTCCCTTTGCGTGGGCAACCCTTTCAACGCCAAGCTGCGCATAAAAAAGATGCTTGGAGATCTTCCCGAGTATTACTGCGCCTACGATCTTTCCAAGGAAAACAGGGAGCAGATCTACGCCACCAGGAAGCTGGAGTACCTGCCCGCCTTCCTTCTGGACGAAGACCGCAGCACAGCCTTCGAAAAGATGGCTAAGATACACGAGATACGCAAGAAGCTGCCCGGCATGGACTGCGGGTCCTGCGGAGCTCCAAGCTGCAACGCTTTTGCAGAAGACATAGTGCAGCACAAGGCACAGCTTTCGGGCTGCGCGTTCCATAAGAGGAAGTAATATGACTGTAAAAGAACTATCAGAAGCAATGTCACTGACACAATTCTGCCTGCCCGCACCGGAGCTGGAAATAAGCGGCGGATACAGCGGGGATCTTTTAAGCTGGGTAATGGGACGCGCGGAAGAAGGCAACGCCTGGCTTACCATAATGTCAAACCAGAACGTCGCAGCGGTGGCAGTAATGACGGACCTTTCCTGCATAATACTCACAGAGGATGTGCAGCCGGATCCCCAGCTGCTGGACCGCTGCAAAACAGAAGGGATAAACTTGCTTGGAACAGCTCTTGGCACCTTCGACACGTCCGCAAGGCTTTCGGAAGTCCTCGGAAGAGAACAGGACCACATAGCCTGGTAAAACGATGGCAAAATACGGCTTCGATCTTCACATCCATTCATGCCTTTCGCCCTGCGCGGAAAACAGCAGCCTGCCCGCGGATATGGCAGGCATGTTTGCGCTGTCCGGATACAAGATCGTTGCCTTAACAGACCACAACAGCTGCGGCAACTGCAGGCCTTTTCTTAAAGCCTGCGATCACTACGGCATGCTCGGAATACCCGGCATGGAGCTGAATACCGCCGAAGAAGTCCATGTTATCTGCCTTTTTAAGACCATAGAGGACGCGGAACGCTTTTCGGACTACGTATACAGCACTCTTCCGCCGGTCAAAAATAGAAAGGACCTGTTCGGGGACCAGCTCTACGCAGACGAGCTCGGAAACATCACCGGAGAGGAAGAAAAGCTGCTTATAAACGCAAGCAGCATTGGGATATACCAGGTAAAAGAGCTGGCAGAGCAGTACGGCGGCCTTGCCTACCCTGCCCACATAGACAGAAGCTCCAATTCCCTGCTTTCCAACCTGGGCCTCTGGGACCCGGCCATGGGCTTTGAGCTTGCGGAGCTCTCGTATTCCTGCCCGGAAGATCTGCTCAAAAAAAGAAAGGATCTTAAAGGCCTGAAGGCCATACGTGCCACAGACGCTCACCGCTTCGGCCAGATACCAGCAGCGCCAGGCCAGTTTATGGAACTGGAAAGCCTGGATATCCCATCAGTTTTCGAATGGCTGCGCACTTATGCGCCGTCTATATAGCTGATATTACAACTCATCATAAGGGCAAGGCAAAATACGTTTTGCACATAGCGTCCCGAAGAGTTATAATATACTGTGTTATTTTGTTAACAATATATCTTACATAGATACAGGAGGTAAAAATGCCCAACACTAAGACCGCTGTGCCCTTTAAAGGCACAAAGGAGCAGGAAGAGCAGCTCCGCGAAGTGATACGGCAGTACAAGGATGTTCCTGGAGCCACGATGCCTATAATGCAGGCAGCGCAGGACATCTACGGATACCTTCCCGAAGAGGTGCAGATAATCATAGCTGAAGAGCTGGATATCCCCCTCTCGGAGGTATACGGTGTAGCGTCGTTCTACGCGCAGTTCACGCTCAATCCCAAGGGAAAATACCGCATCTCGGTATGCCTTGGCACAGCCTGCTACGTTAAAGGATCGGCCGATGTACTTACGGCCATAGAAAAGAATCTCGGGATCAAGACCGGCGGCATAACCCCGGACGGAAAGTTCTCGCTGGATGCATGCAGATGCGTAGGCGCCTGCGGACTGGCCCCGGTAATGATGATCAACGACGATGTCTACGGAAGGCTCACCCCGGACCAGATAGGCCCCATACTGGATAAATACAAGTAATGAAAGACCTGTCTCTCAACGTTCTGGACATAACTCACAACTCCATCAGCGCAGAGGCCTCCCTTATAGAGCTGGAAGTTGCCGAAGAAAACGGCGCCATAACCATTACTATTAAGGATAACGGCAAAGGTATAGACCCGGAAATGCTCAAGACTGTAACAGACCCGTTCACAACGAGCCGTACCACCAGAAAGGTAGGAATGGGGCTGCCGCTCTTCAAGATGGCGGCGGAGCAGACCGGAGGATGCCTGGAGATAGAAAGTACCCTCGGCATAGGTACAAAGGTGCAGGCAAGATTTTTCAGCAGCCACATAGACTGCCCTCCTCTTGGGGACATGGCAGCAAGCGTGGCAATGCTGGCAGGAGCGCTGAAGGAAGGATCGGACCTGGTATACACGAGAAGCATTGAAAATTCAAGCTTCGCATTCGACACCAGGCAGATAAAAGAGGTGCTCGGAGAAGGCATAAGCCTTGCGGAGCCCGCGGTCCAGGACTGGATAAGAGAGTACATAACACAGCAGGAAGATGCAATCAAAGGAGACAAACATGAAAAGCTTGGATGATCTTAAAGCTCTTCGTGAGCGCATGCAAAAGCAGATGAATGTCAGGGAATCCGACGAGGACACCATAAAGGTTCTGGTCGGAATGGCTACCTGCGGCATAGCAGCCGGAGCCAGGCCTGTGCTTCAGGCTTTCCTTCAGGAAATAAACAAAAGAGGCATCAAGAACGTAAAGGTCCAGCAGACAGGCTGCATAGGTGTATGCAGACTGGAGCCAATTGCTGAGGTCTTCGTTCCCGGCCAGGAAAAAGTAACTTACGTTAAGCTCAAGCCGGAGATGGTGCCAAGAATAGTAAACGACCATCTCGTAAATAGAAATATCGTCAAAGAGTACACTATAGGCGCAGCTGAGTAAAGGAGAAAAACATGGACTTTGTACGTTCGCACATCATGGTCTGCACCGGTACCGGCTGCAGCTCCTCCAAAAGCCCGGAGATCATAGAAAGGTTCGAGGAAGAGCTCAAAGCCCAGGGCATGGACAAGGAAGTAAAGGTCGTAAAGACCGGCTGCTTCGGCCTTTGCGCCATGGGACCCATAGTGCTGATCTACCCGGAAGGCGCTCTCTACACCCACGTTACCGTGGATGATGTAAAGGAAATAGTTTCCGAGCACATCGTTAAGGGACGCATAGTTGAAAGGCTGCTGCACAAGGAAGAGGAAGATAAGGAAGCTGTAACATCCCTTACCGATACTGAATTCTACAAGCATCAGCACAGGATAGTGCTTCGCAACTGCGGCGCTATAGATCCTGAAAATATAGACGAATACATTGGAATAGGCGGCTACGAGGCTCTGGGCAAGGTGCTCACCACCATGAAGCCTCAGGAAGTTATCGATATCATCAAGGCTTCCGGCTTAAGAGGCCGCGGCGGCGCAGGTTTCCCCACCGGTCTTAAGTGGCAGTTCACCCACGACGCGGTAAGCCCGGACGGTCAGAAGTACGCCTGCTGCAACGCAGACGAGGGAGACCCGGGCGCCTTCATGGACCGTTCCGTACTGGAGGGAGACCCCCACTCTGTTCTGGAAGCAATGGCTATAGCCGGCTACGCTATAGGCGCAAGCCAGGGCTACATCTACGTGCGCGCTGAGTACCCCATTGCTGTAAAGAGGCTGCAGATAGCTATAAAGCAGGCTAAGGACTACGGCCTGCTTGGAGAAAACATCTTCGGAAGTGGTTTCTCCTTCGATATAGGCCTCAGGCTTGGCGCAGGCGCATTCGTCTGCGGCGAGGAAACTGCTCTTATGCACTCCATAGAGGGCTACAGAGGAGAGCCTAAGAACCGTCCGCCCTACCCGGCTGTAAAGGGTCTGTTCGACAGGCCTACCGTGCTCAACAATGTTGAGACTTACGCTAACATAACCTGGATAATCAACAACGGACCCGAGGCGTTCAAGGCCATAGGCACAGAAAAATCCCCGGGAACCAAGGTATTTGCTCTTGGCGGAAAGATAACCAATACCGGTCTTGTTGAGATCCCTATGGGCACGCCTCTGCGCACCATAATAGAAGACATCGGAGGCGGCGTCCCGAACGGCAAGAAGTTCAAGGCAGCTCAGACCGGAGGTCCTTCCGGCGGATGCATACCGGCAAGCCTCATAGACACGCCCATGGACTTCGATTCTCTGGGCAAGATAGGCTCTATGATAGGCTCCGGCGGACTTATAGTTATGGACGAGGACAACTGCATGGTGGATATAGCCAAGTTCTTCCTCGAGTTCATAATCGACGAGTCCTGCGGAAAGTGCACAGCCTGCCGCATAGGCACCAGGCGCCTCTACGAGATGCTGGACAAGGTCACCAAGGGCGAAGCTACACTTGCGGATCTGTACAGGATAGAAGAGCTCTGCAAGTACATCAAGGCCAACGCTCTTTGCGGACTCGGACAGACTGCGCCCAACCCGGTGCTGTCCACACTCACCCACTTCAGGGACGAATACATTGCCCACGTTGTGGACAAGCGCTGCCCGGCAGGAGTCTGCAAGGATCTGCTGCAGTACACTATCGATCCGGAAAAGTGTAAGGGCTGCACGCTCTGCGCGCGCAACTGCCCGGCTGTTGCCATTACAGGCAAGGTCAAGGAAGCTCATGTAATAGACCAGAAGAAGTGCATCAAGTGCGGCGTATGCATGAGCAACTGCAAGTTTGGCGCAATAAGCAGAAAGTAGGAGGTGCGGATCATGGCTAAAAAAGTAAATCTTAAGATAAACAATATCCCTGTTACCGTACCGGAAGGGACTAATATCCTTGAAGCTGCAAGGCAGGCCGGGATACACATCCCATCTCTTTGCTACCTTAAGGACGTTAACGAGATAGGCGCATGCCGCATGTGTATAGTTGAAGTAAAAGGCGCCAAGAACCTTGTGGCTTCATGCGTTTACCCGGTTTCCGAGGGCATGGAAGTGTTCACGGATACAGAAAGGGTCATGGACTCCAGGAAGATAACGCTGGAGCTGATCCTTTCCAACCACAGGATGGAGTGCCTCAAGTGCCGCAGGAACGGCAGCTGCGAGCTGAGGCAGCTTGCCGCTGAGCTTGGCATAGACACCATACGCTTCAACGGAGACAACGACAGGTACCCGGAGGTAGATGATACCGCCCTGCACCTGGTACGCGATAACTCCAAGTGCGTGCTCTGCAGGCGCTGCGTTGCTGAGTGCCGCAACGTTCAGGAAGTAGGATGCATTGGGCCTACGGAGAGAGGCTTTGCTACGCACATCGCTCCGGTATTCGGACGCGGCCTGGCAGAGGTAGACTGCATATCCTGCGGTCAGTGCACTGTTGTCTGCCCCACCGCTGCACTTGTGGAAAAGGACGATACAGACGCTGTATTTGAAGCTATCAGAGACCCCAAGAAGCACGTTGTCGTAGGCGCAGCTCCTTCCGTAAGAGTTACTCTCGGCGAGTGCTTCGGCATGCCGGTAGGCACCAATGTCGAAGGCAAGATGTACGCTGCTTTAAGAAGGCTCGGATTCGACAAGGTGTTCGACGTTAACAACGCGGCAGACCTTACTATAATGGAAGAAGGCACGGAGTTCCTGCACAGGCTCTCCGAAGGCGGCGCCCTGC
>JAZQIH010000087.1:0-3421 GCA_045541015.1 Anaerovoracaceae bacterium
GTGTATACCGAGTTCCTGCAGGCCTGCGGCAAGGCCTTCGACGAGACTGTCGGAGCGGACCTTCACGCAAGGAGAGCTGCAGCAAAGGATAACATGCGCAGCGTGCTGGAGCATTACTTTAAGATCTGCAGATCCGCAGAGCTTTAGGAAGGAGACGCTTATGAAGAGGAAGATCAGAAGACCGTTTTTCGTGGTCAATCCAAAGTCCTACACTTACGGGGAAGAAGCGCTCAAACTTGCAAAAAAGGCCGACGAGCTGGCTGAAAAATACGATATAGACATCTTCTTTACCGCTCAGCACGTGGACCTTGCAAAGATCAAAGAAAACACCAGGCATGTTATAATAACAGCGCAGCACATGGACGGCATAACAAAGGGCCGCGGCATGGGCGCCATACTGCCGGAGGCTCTTGTGAACGCAGGCGTGGAGGCTACATTCCTCAACCACATAGAGCACGCCATGACAGTTGCTCAGCTGGCAGACGCCATAGAAAGGTGCAAGGAGCTTGGCATCATAAGCATAGTCTGCGCGGACTCCCCGCTGGAGACAGCAACAGTTGCCGCAATGCACCCGGACATAATAGTCTGCGAGCCTGCAAAGCTTATCGGCACAGGTGTTACCAGCGGCAGCGCCTACATGAAGGAAACAGACAATGTGGTAAGAAAGCTCTCGCCTGAGACACTGGTGCTGCAGGCATCAGGCATCAGCACGGGCCAGGACGTCTACAACGCCATAATAGAAGGCGGAGCGGACGGAACAGGAGCTACCAGCGGCATAGTTGCCAAGCCGGATCCTCTAGCCGCAATGGAAGAGATGATAGTTGCTATCGCAAAAGCGAGAGACGAGATAAAATAGCTTAAGGAGGCGTATCATGAAAATACATAAAGACATAGTGCATGTATCTTCTAACGGTGTCAGACCGTCCTACCACAACATTACTGCTGAGGTAAAGAAGATCCTTGCGGAGAGCGGAGTTCAGAACGGCATTTGCGTGGTGCAGTCGCCGCACACCACCTGCTCGGTAATATTCGAAGAGTTTGTTCATGACACCGATTTCAACGGGGACGAGTTCCTTCAGGTAGACCTCAACAGGATACTGGACAGGATAGTTCCAAGAGAGCTCACAGAGAACATGGATTACCGCTATCCGGGCCCCAAGCACGTGGACTTCCTTATGAGCCTTACCGGTCAGAGCGAATTCCCGCTGGATCCTGGCACCATTCTTAACGCAGACGCTCACATCAGAGGATCGCTGTTCGGCGCCAGCGAGACCTTCGTGATAAGCGACGGCAAGCTCCAGACAGGCTCCGTAGGATCCATATACTTCATCGATTGGGACCAGAACCGCCCAAGGCAGCGCAAGTGCAATGTTATGATAATGGGAGAGTAAAATGACATCCAGAGAAAGAGTTGAGATGACCCTGGCTCACGAGGAGCCGGACAGAGTGCCTCTTGATATGTGGGGCAGCGCAAGCCGCATAAATACGGAGCTCTACCTGGAGGTAGACAAGCTCCTTGGCATAGACAGCGAGAAAAACCGCAGGCTCATACGTCCTACCAAGGACACTAAGTACGAAGACTACGCTCTTGCGGATGCTCTGGACTGCGATTTCAGGCACCTTAACACCTACGAGCCGAAGAACTACACTCCTTACAAGGACGAGCACGGCTGGGTGATAGACGACTGGGGCATAGGCAGAGCCCTGGTTGGAAGGTATCCTACCATAATCTACAACCCGCTGGCTGAGGCCGACATGGACGATCTTGAGGCCTACCAGACTCCGGATCCCCTTGATCCGGGCCGCTTTGAGGGCCTGGAGGAGCTTGCAAAGCACTACTATTACGATACAGACAAGTATGTAACAGGCTGCTCCGCAAACTCCGGCCAGGTGTTCGATGTCTGCCAGTACCTGCGCGGAACAGAGAACTTCCTGCTGGACCTTTACGCAGACGAGGACTTTGCCAGGGCGCTTATCAAGAAGGTAAACGACTACCTTATAGCCCTGAACCTTGAATACCTGCGCCACATTGGTCCTTACATCCAGTGGCTCGAATTTACAAGCGATTTCGGCTCCCAGCACGCGCAGTTCATCTCCTGCGAGATGTTCAGGGACTTCTTCAAGGATGCTTACGCGGAGCTGTTCGCAAAGTGCAAGGAAGCAGCACCGCACATAAAGATCTTCCTGCACTCCTGCGGCGACGTTCACGACCTCATAGGCGAATTCATAGACTGCGGCGTGGACGTTATGAACCCGATACAGCCTCTGGCCAACAACATGAACAGCGCAGAGCTCAAAAAGCGCTACGGGGACAGAGTCACCTTCCACGGAGCAATAGACATCCAGCAGGCAATGCTTGGCTCCGACGAGGACGTAAAGAACGAGGTCAAGAGGGTAATGAGAGACGTTGCCAAGGGCGGCGGATATATCTGCTCGCCGGCTAACCACCTGCAGTTCGGCACCCCGCCGGAAAACGTCGTAGCACTCTACAGGTACGCAAAGGAATACGGCAAATACCCCATCAATTGCTGAGGAGGTAACATAATGAAGTCATTCGAATACACAATTACAGAAGAGGTTGGCATCCACGCAAGGCCGGCAGGCCTTCTGTCCAAGGAAGCCGCCAAGTTCAAGGAGTGCACCATCAAGGTCTGGAAAGGGGAGAAATCCGCTGAGCCCAAGAGGCTGATACAGCTGATGGCTCTTGGCGTAAAACACGGAGATACCATTAAGGTTAGCGTTGAGGGCAAGGACGAGGACGAAGTCTTTGAACACATGAAGAAATACTTCGAGGAGAATCTGTAGAAGGGAGGCCGGCATATGCTAAGGCTAAAAGGTAAAGGCGTTTCGGAGGGTATAGCTATAGGCCCGCTGTGCTTTTACAAACGGCAGAGCTCGGATATACCCAGATACGAGACCAAAGATCCCGCCGCGGAGTGGCAGAGGTTCAAGGACGCCCAGCAGCAGGCCGTAGAGCAGCTCGGAGAGATAGCTGAAAAGGCAAGAGAGCAGGCCGGAGACGAAGCTGCGGTCCTCTTTGAGACCCACGCCATGATGGCGGAGGACCTTGACTACGAAGAACATATACAAAATTCTGTAGAGAACCTTAAACTTAATGCAGAGGCAGCCGTAAAAGACGCTTCGGACTTCTTTGCGGACATGTTCGCGTCCATGGACGATGACTACATGAAGGAACGCGCCGCGGACGTTAAGGACGTATCCGCAAGGATAATAGGCATACTCACAGGCGCAGGCCAGGGCGGTATGGATTCCGATGTTCCGGCAGTAGTTGCCGCAGACGATCTTGCACCCAGCGAGACCATACAGATGGACAAGAGCAAGATCCTTGGTTTTGCAACGGAAGGCGGCAGCGGCAACAGCCACACTGCCATACTTGCAAGGACCATGGGCATACCCGCGA